>CAYZEI010000001.1:0-135673 GCA_964477745.1 uncultured Candidatus Saccharibacteria bacterium
TTTCTGACAACGCGCCGCTTCCACCCATTTGGCTAATCCATGCAATCGCTGCATGTAAAGTCTTGTTGGAATAATGCTAATGGATTCGATACAGCTGGCGCCGAATCCACTGCCCTGGTTCTTCCTCAAAATGGTTTTGGAGCACCATCTTGAGCTCGTATTTCAGATTGCTGGGCAAACTACAGCCCATTAAAAACTCAACATACTCCTGAGTAGTCGACATCTTCTTCTCCCCCTTGAACTTGCTCTTTGACTAAAACTAACTCCGTATTATACATATTCTTTAAGAATTTAGCAATACCAAAACTCCCCCGCCTTGGCGAGGGAGCTGTCTTTAACATCCTTGAATCCTTACATACTTGTATCCTTGCTACTAGTACATTCCGCCCATACCGCCACCCATACCACTTGGGGCAGGCTCGGCTGTCTTGGCTTCCGGCTTGTCTACCACAATTGCTTCGGTAGTTACTAATGTAGAAGCAATGGATACTGCATTTTCCAAAGCTAGGCGGGTTACTTTTAACGGGTCCACAATTCCGGCTTTCATCATATCTTCCACAACACCGGTCTGCCAGTCAGAACCATCGTACTTGGTAAAGTCATATCCGGCATGACTGCCCTGAGTCTGAATAAAAGTAATAATACCGGTTGGTTCTACTCCGCTGTTTTGGGCAATTTGTCTTAACGGCGCTTCTAGCGCAGCGCGAACAATTTTATAGCCCATAAGTCTTGCGCCTTTTTCTTTGGCCATTTCTTTGTCCAAAATCGGCACAATTTTTACCAAGGCTGCGCCACCACCGGCCACAATTCCTTCTTCCACAGCTGCTTTGGTGGCATTAAGAGCATCTTCAATTTTAAACTTTTTGGCTTTCATTTCCGTTTCCGTAAATGCACCTACTTTAATAACGCCTATTCCGCCGGCTAAGCGCGCCATACGCTCATGTAATTTTTCTTTATCAAAGTCAGATGTAGAATTTTTAATTTCCGCCTTTATTTGGCTAACGCGGTCTTCAATATTTTTCTTGTCTCCGGCTCCGTCCACAATGGTGGTATATTCTTTGGTGGCAATGACTTTTCTGGCTTTGCCTAAATCGGCAATTTCGGTTTTATCCAATTTTAAGCCCAAATCCTCGGAAATAACTGTCCCACCGGTTAACACAGCAATATCTTGCAACATTTCTTTGCGACGGTCGCCAAACCCGGGGGCTTTTACGGCCAAAACATTAAATGTTCCGCGTAATTTATTAACCACAAAAGTAGTTAGTGCTTCGCCTTCCACTTCATCGGCAATTATCACCAAATCTTTTTTCCCGCTTTGGGCAACCTTTTCCAAAACCGGCAAAATATCTTGAACACTAGAAACTTTTTTATCGGTAATTAAAATATAAGTGTCTTCCCAAACGGCTTCCATTCTTTCGGTATTGGTGACCATATAAGGATTAACAAATCCTTTGTCAAAACGCATACCCTTAACCACTTCTTTTTGTAAGCCGGTGGTCTGGCCTTCTTCTACGGTAATAACACCGTCATGGCCTACTTCTTCCATGGCTTCGGAAATTAATTTTCCGACTTCTTCGTCCAAAGAAGCAATGGTGGCAACTTGCTGAACCTCTTCTTTGTTCTTAACTTCTTTCTTCATTTTGCCGAGCTCTTCAACTACAAACTTTACGGCATTATCCATGCCTTTTTTTATTTCATTGGCTTGCGGGCTGGCCAGGGCTGCAGCCTCAAAAGCTTGTTCTATCATTTTCTGAGCCAAAACTGTTGCGGTGGTAGTTCCATCTCCGGCTGCTTCATTGGTTTTGTTGGCCACTTCCTGAATGAGCGATGCTCCGACATTTTCAAACTTGTCTTCCAATTCAATATCTTTGGCCACAGTCACACCGTCATCTGTCACCACCGGACTGCCGTAACCTTTATCTAAAATTACCGCCTTACCGGTGGGACCTAAGGTAACTTTTATTGCATTGGCCGCTTTGTCTACCCCGGCCTTAATTGCTTGCTTGGCTTCAAAGCCGTATTTGATAATTTTTGACATAAATTCCTTTAAAAATTCTAATCGCTAAATTCCAAACTCTAAACAAATCCAAATATTAAAATTTAAAAAATTATAAATTTGATATTGTTTAGGATTTAGGCATTCGGATTTAGGATTTATTGTATTAATGCTAAAATGTCGCTGTCATCTTTTTCTTTTCCGACATATAAAATTTTGTAATCTACTTTTTCTCCGGCTTCATCCACTTCCACTTCTTCACCGGCGTATTTACCAAAGACAACGGTGTCCCCGACTTTAAGTCCCAAAGTGGCAATTTCACTGCCATTACCTAATTCTACAATTTTTCCTTGTGCTTTTTTTTCTTTGTCCGCGTTAGCCGGTAAAACAATTCCGCTTTTGGTTACTTCTTCGCTAGTGAGCTGTTTTACCAGTACCCGGTTTCCCAATGGTCTGACTTTCATAAGTATTGACTCCTTAACTTAATTTTCAATTTCTAAACCAATTATATAACTCAATTTATCACTCTGTCAAGTTGAGTGATAAAGGTTACTGTAACCTGTATAAGCCCCCCTTGCCGTGATATAATAACACCATGTTAAACGCTTATCAAGAAGCAAATTCCGCCATAAAATATCTGGATTTTCTTAATTCCCCAAACGGCCAGATCCAGCAAAATATTTTATGGCAGGCCATTTCTGCCCGCTTACCCAAAAATTCAGACTCTAAAATTTTAGATGCCGGATGCGGCCCGGGCTGGTTAACCGCAAAGCTCCATAAACTTTTTCCCGGCACTCAGGCTTGTGACTCTTCCGAGCTGTTTATTAAGTTTGCCAAAAGTCACAACAAAAATATTGCCTTTACCCAAGCAGGGTTATTGGAACAGCTCCCCTACCAAACAAATTATTTTGACGCTGTAATTTTAAATATGGTCGGGCCGGATTTGGCGAATTTAGATTTGGCAATAAAAAATATTTCCATGAGTTTAAAACCAGGTGGAAAATTAATCATGACTGTACCAAACCCAAAATACTCCTTCCCGGCTGGCGTATGGAAACGAGGATTTTTTGATATTTTACTTGGTAAAAAACCAAAACTAGTTTTTCAAACCCCGCCCCCGGCCGGACAAAAAATTCAAAGAGAATTCTCTTCGCATAGCTCAATTCAGTCCTTTTATTATACTTTGGAAAATTACCAAAAAGCGGCCCAAACAGCCGCTTTAACCCAAACACATATGGATGAAATAAGATCACTAACCGACAGCAAAAAATTTGACCTAAACTACCAACTTTATCGATACCCGCTCTTGTTGCTTTTGGAATTTAGCAAACTCAGCTAACAAACTTTGCTGTTTGCTTTCAGGATGAAAAGACAGCTCGTCATCTTCCACCACAATAAATTTTTCCGTATTAATCTGCGGTAACTGCCAATTTTTCAACACTCTGTCCAGCCATAAGCCAAACCGGTTGGCTAATAATTTTTCCAAAAAATCCTGCGCTCTACTGGCCTTCTCAATGTCGGGATGGCTTAATTTAATATTGGGGAAAAATGCCTTTAGCCATGGTTCATTGATTTTTTGAAACTGCCATAAACTGTGGGGGTAATTTAGCGGCCGCAATTTTAAATACTCGGCCGAGGTATAAAGATTTTTTAAACTGGTGATTTCTTTTGGCCCCATAACATAGTGGTTTAAACAGAACCTGTCGGTAATATGTCCGCCATAACGTCTTTTGCCCAATACTTGAAAATAGGCGGTAATAATGGTGCGTCCGAGCCACATATAATCCGGGCGCACAATTATAAACAAATCAATGTCGGAAGATTCTTTTTGTTGTCCCATAGCCTGACTGCCGGCCAAGCCCACTCCGCGAACGAAAGGCAAATGCTTTAAGCCCGGTGTGTAACGTTTAATTAATTTTTCCCGTTTTAAACCATAATAATAATTTCGCAATCTTAAATTGACAATTTCTTTTCGAGAAGGTAAATAATAAAATCCCAAATAATTCTCCACTTGGCCTTGGCACTCATTATCAATGCAAAATAAAATTTCATCTACGCCGACTTGAAGATTCGGTAGATGATTTTCGACTAACTCCCCTTGCGGATCTGTATATTGCTTTAACTCCGCCCAATCGGCAACTAAAAATTTATGCAACTCCAAAAGCGTCAAGGGATAATCTTGCAGATCAAAAAATTTCAGAGTTGATAAAATCCGATTTTTTAACATCTTATAGGTCTTATAGGTCTTATAGGTCTTATAGGTCTTATAGGTCTTATAGGTCTTATGTCGCCTATAAGCCTAGTCTGTCTAATGTTATTTCGTCCCACTCATCAAAATCAATTTCCTTAAAGACCCGAATTTTGTGGGAAAATTCGGTTTCGGAAAATTTATATTGCGCCTGAGCAGACTGCCCGGCGCGATGGGAAAACAGTTCTTTTTTTTCTAAGACTACAGGTTTATTTTCTCTTATAACTTTAAATTTTCCGGCAGGGTTGGTAAAAATTAAAATGTCTTGTGTTCCGGAAATAACGGGCCCGTCTTGCGTGTCCATAACCAAATCTTCTTTGGACAGCGTAACAAATTTAAAATGTTTTTGGGCAGTATTTACTAAATCCTGCCATTTGTCGTCTTGCATATTTTACGAAGTACGAAACTTTACGAACTTACGAATTCTGGGACTACTGTACGTGTGTCTTTCGTACGTTCGTACCTATTCGTACTTCGTAAAGTCATTAATTATTGCAA
The DNA here is from genome assembly GCA_964477745.1 of uncultured Candidatus Saccharibacteria bacterium. GTDB lineage: Bacteria > Patescibacteriota > Doudnabacteria > UBA920 > UBA920 > PALSA-1336. The sequence continues at coordinate 4,743 of CAYZEI010000001.1, forward strand.
CAACGCCCCGTAGCTACCGGAAATAGAACTAAAGGCTATGGGTAAAATAAATAAAGCAGCCAGTATCGGCAACACTACCAAAACAATGGTAATGTACAAAGACCACTTCATATAATTCTTGGTCTTGCGGGTATTCTCTAAAATTTCCGCCAATACTTCCTCAGTAGATAAAGTTTTTGTTTGCACTTGCTCTGTTTGATTTATTTCCATATTATGCTTAGTAAAATATTAATTATAATTCATAAACAAAATTTAATCCTAATTCTTTTTGCAAGCCTTGTCCTCCTCCAATAAGCCATGTAAAATTTTTCCTTTGGCTTTTAGGCATATTTTCTAAAGCTCTAGCAAATTCCTCCGGAGAAGGCCAGTTAATATTGGCTTGAGTGACGGGCTTACTCTGCTGTTCTGCGCTTACTTTAATTAAACCCTCCAATTTTTCATTTTTCTCTTTTGGAATTTCCCAATTTGCGTCAGCTAAAATTTTAAATATTTCTTCATCTAAACAGCCTTCTGGTTCTTGCATCAGCTTATTAATAAGTTCTTCATTGTCTAAAATATTTTTTAATATTAAAGCATAATTATAATCAACGGCCTCATAGCAATCTTCTCCAAAATCTAAACAAAGCGTATAGGGGTAACCTCCTCTGCTTTTGACATCAAGAAGTTTTCTTAAAATAAGATAGCTCCCCCCATTCTTTTTTTTAGCCACCCCATAAGAAATTTTATTTCCACTTCTATCCAAACCCTCCCTTGTACCAGCAATTCCTGAGTCCATGGGCTGTTCTCCTCGTCTAATACGTTCAATATAGCCTGTTCCACCATAAGCGTATAAACTAAAATCCTTCAAATTTTTCCAAAATGTTATTATCTTTTCGGCTTGAAATCCTCCAACTATTTCTGCTGGTTGTTTATTATTTATAAGTGCCTCTTCCCACTGGTAAGCCCTCTGGGCCAACACAGGATCTCCAGATGCCTTAAGCCTGTCTATATGCTCTTGGGGTGTAACAATTCGTCCAGCTTTAAAATCATCAGGATCTGTGGCAGGCAATCCCAGCTCATCCTCTGGAACATCATTAAACAAATTTTTAGGTTGTTCTTTCATTTATTAATATTATTTTTACTTCTGGCATTTTGGGCAAAAACTGCCCGTTCTGCCACCTAATTTAAGGCTTTCTATTATTGTACCGCATTTTTTGCATTTCTGCCCGCCACGGCCGTAGACATAGTGGAATTTGCCCATTTGGCCCCAAGAGCCGTCGGTTCGCACAAAGTCCCCTACACTGGAGCCTTTAGCTTTTATGGCTATCTTTAAAACCACAAGTATATACTTAAATATATACTTTTTTTCTTGGGTAGATAATCGGGATACCGGCCTGTTTGGGCGAACACCGGAAAGAAACAATATTTCATCGGAATAAATATTTCCTATTCCCGCTACGAACCTGGGGTCCATTAACGCCAATTTAATACTTCTTTTCCCCGACACGTTTTGCGCGGCCGCGCAAAACGTGTCATAAGTAAATTTGCCACTTAATGGCTCCGGGCCGTATTCGTTTAATTCCTTAACTTGACTGAGTTCATAGTCCCGCACAATTTTTAAATACCCAAATCGGCGCATGTCGTTAAAATAAAGGTGGGAACCGTCGGTAAATTCAAAAACAACATGCGTGTGTTTGCCGGGCAGTTGTACCAGTGGCGCGTTAATTTTATTTAACAACCGATACTTGCCTAAAGTTTTTGCCCGCAATGCTTTATCTTCAAAAATAAATTGTCCGGTCATCTTAAGATGAACAAGCATAGAAAACGGTCCAGATAGATCAAATATTAATAATTTTGCTCTCCGTTTTACACTTAAAACTTTTTGTCCCTGCAATAACTTTACAAACTTTATAACTTGAGAACTTTTTGCTTGTCGTCGGTTAGATACAACATCAGGCCCAACGGCAACCATTTTTGGCGCGTTAACCTTAACCGATTTTAGTTTGCGGTTTTTTAGCTTGGCATTTAACTCACTAACTACGGTTTGGACTTCTGGAAGTTCGGGCATAAAGTAATTGCTCAGAATTGATCAAAATTTCAGCCACAAAATTATGACTAATTATGTTAATTTCATTATATCATCATAAGCCCCGGCCATGTTATAATACCTCTAATGAAAAATTTCCAAAACTTTTTAAACTGTATTCCGCATAAATTCAAGCCCGAAGACGAGGCTTTAATTAAGCGTGCTTATGAATTGGGAATTAACGCTCATAAGGGCCAAAAGCGCAGAAGTGGCGCAGATTATTTTACCCATGCCTGGGAAGCGGCCATAATTTTGGGTAGCTTATTCCCCGACGCTCCCACCTTAGCCGCCACCCTACTTCATGATGTCCCGGAAGACACCACTGTAACCATAGACGAGCTGACAAAAAATTTCGGGCCTGAAATTTCCGGACTAATTGACGGCGTTACCCAATTGGGACGAGTGCGAATGAAAAACAGCAAAGATAAATTTTACGTGGAAAACTTACGTAAATTATTTATCGCCACCAGCCGAGATATTCGGGTAATTTTAATTAAACTTGCCGACCGTCTGCATAACATGCGGACCATAGAATTTATTCCGGCCGACAAACAAATTAAAGTGGCCACAGAAACTCTGGAAATTTATGCACCCATAGCTGCCCGTCTGGGTATTTCCAGCTGGAAAGACGAACTGGAAGATTTGTCTTTTAAAATTGTGTTCCCGAAAGAATTTGAAAAAACCAAAAATCTTTTGGATGCAGAGCTGTCCAGTCGGGAAGAAAGCAACAAAGAAACCCAAAAAAGTTTAACTCATATTTTGCGAACCGAGGGTATAAAGTTTGAGGAAGTAAACGGCCGGGTCAAACGTTTATATTCCCTATTTCGCAAACTCCAAAAATATGAAGGCGATATTACCAAAATCCATGATTTTATTGCCTTAAGAATTATAACCAAATCCACTGCCGACTGCTATGCAGCCTTAGGAGTAATTCACAAACATTTTCAACCCGTGCCGGGACGGATTAAAGATTTTATCGCCAACCCCAAACCTAACGGCTACCAAAGCATCCACACAACAGTATTCGGCAAAAACGGCAAAACCATTGAAATACAAATTCGTACCGACTTAATGCACGAAGAAGCGGAACGTGGGGTCGCAGCTCATTGGTTTTATGCCGAGGAAGGTAAACCAGAAGCGGCCGGGAGAGCACAAGCCAGCTGGATAAAAGAATTACAAAGTTGGCAAGAAGAAACCAACAACCCGGAAGAATTTTTGGAAAGTTTAAAAATAGATTTTTTCCGTGACCGCATTTTTGTCTTTACTCCCAAAGGTGACATTAAAGATTTACCCGGCGGGGCTTCGGTCATTGATTTTGCTTTTTCTGTGCATACTGACTTAGGCTACCATATGATGGGCGCCAAAATAAACGGTAAAATGAAGAGCATCTACGACCAGTTGGAAAACGAAGACGTGGTAGAAATTATTAAAAGTAAAAAGGAAGCTGTCATTTCCCGCGATTGGCTTAAAGCCGCCAAAACCCACAGTGCGCGCAATAAAATTCGCCATTATCTAACCGAACACGACACGGGTATTTTAAAACGAATTAAGGAACTTAAACTTAAAGATTTCTCCCTACCCAGATTCTTCCGAAAAAAATAACACCAACTTGACTCATCCTCGCTTTGCCCTATATACTCCCTCCTGAAAGGAGGGGTCATGCCAAGCAATACCCCTGATATCTTTTTGAACTGCATGTGCGGGGGTTCGGGATTTTCTGAACTAAAGCTCCATAAGTTCCTTCAATACCACCTAAAAGCGGGATGGGAGTCGGGGCAAACCAGAGTAGCCCCCTACAGTGTGATGTTTTGCTTCACCTATGCCTGCAAGTCCTGCAACAAAAAGACCATTGTCCAAATTGAGGCACCAGAAGCAGTTCGCTCGGCGAACATCGCAGACCACGGCAAAATCAAACAGCCTGACTAGGGTCGTTTCCGTGCGGCGGGTTTCCGAAAGGGACCCGCCTCTCTCTTTTTTAAATTAACAAAATCCTCCCCGCTCTTTGTCGGGGAGGATTTTTCTATATACTATCTACTAAATACTGGCTACTAGTAAGCAATGGTATGCTTGGTATAATCCGGCTTGTGATCATGCAATTCTTCCGCGGAAAACCAAACCGGAATTTCCACAGCTGCGTCTTCCAAATTTCCGGAGGCATGGATTAAATTATATACACCAATTTTTTTACTGTCTGCGTGATTAAAGGAAACGTGAGCGTAGTCACCTCGAATGGTGCCGGGGGCTGCGCTTTTTGGCTCAGTCGTCCCTACCATCTTGCGCACAATTTCCACTGCTTCCACCCCTTCTAAAACAATCGCCACAATCGGACCGGAAGTTATCATCTCAATCATTAAATCGCGCACATGCTGACCGCGACGAACAGCCAAATCTTCGGTGTAATGCTTAGACGCGTGTTCTTTTTTTGGCCAAACTAATTTTAAACCGGCAATTTTCAAGCCCGCTCGTTCAAACCGAGAAATAATTTCACCAATCAAACCTCGGTTGATTGCGTCAGGTTTTAATAAGACAAGTGATCTTTCCATAAAAGCGATCCTAATCCCCGAATAGCATCCGAATTATCCGAATGGGCCCAATTCGGGTCATTCGTGTTTAATTCGTTGTATTCGGATCGGGTTAATTATTTAATAATCTTCACTGTTTCCATAACCACCGGAGTCTTTGGTGCACCGTCGGTCGGCCCCATTTGGGGAGTAATATCAACTTTTCCGATTTTATCAACCGCATCCAAACCGGCGATAACTTTACCGAAGATTGTATATGCTGGAGGCAATTGCACGTCATCAAGCATTATAAAAAATTGGCTGGTGTTGGTGTTCGGTCCGCGGTTTGCCATGGCCAGGACACCTTTTTTATATCCGTTTTTATACAACGCGGAGGTTGCGTTAACTTCATCGGCAAATTCCCCGCCAAAAGCAGACTGGCCACCACTTCCGGTACCGGTTGGGTCACCACCTTGAATGACAAAGCCCTTAGCAACGCGATGAAAAGTTAAACAGTCATAGTACCCGGCATTGGTTAACCTCAGGAAATTCTCCACGGTCTTGGGAGCGTCTTTGTCATAAAATTCCACGGTAATTTTTCCAAAACCTTTTACATTCATTTCTACTTGCCTATTGGCAATACCGACTTTGTCGTTTTGTAATTTTGTTGTGTCAAACATTCTTTTGCATCCATTTAATATTTCAGGCTTTACTGCTTCGGCCACCGGAGGGGTTCCGGAAGCGGTTGGCGTTGTGGTGTTTTGTGGCACCGGACTTGGGGCAATTGGCGATTGGGTGTCAGATTCGTCTTGCAATGATACATCATTTAATGGCCGATAATTCTGCCAATAGTAGTACCCTGCCACTCCGGTGCCTATTACCACAATTCCCGCAATAATAACCACTAACATTTTATTTGTCATGATTCTCTCAGTTCCATTTTAATTTTAAATCTTCCTCCATCCCAACTATTTTATCACAAAGCGGTGCGGTGTTCAACTGCTTCATGGATACGGTTATTCCAGTGATAAATTATAAGATACAAACCTAAAACTGCTCCCATAAGTAGCCAAAATCCGGCCGTAGACAAATGGAAATTTAAACTGCTAAATGGCAAGCGCGCAAACCATTCGGTAACTTTTAAAATATACTCCAACAGTAAATTCCCTATAAATGCAAACCCCGGACCCATGCCGGGCAATAAACTTAAAAACCCAAACAGCATTGTGGCCGGAACAACCGGCAAAACTAATATGTTCACCGGCAGAGCCGACAAACTTAAGCGTTCAAAATTATACAACACCAAAGGCAGTGTGGCGAAAGTTGCCGACAAGGTGGTCAGTAAAATTGTTTTAGCTCCCCATAATTCCGGCCACCTTCCTGTGGCTCTATTCAATTCCGGCATAAAATAAATTATTCCCAAAGTTGCGGCAAATGACAACTGGAACCCAATGTCCCAAAACAATATTTTTGGGTTTAGAAGCATCATTACCCCGCCGGCAAAAAATAGCGCCGGACCTACGGAATACTGCCTGCCGATATTGGAAGAAACCAAAAGCAAAAATCCCATCACGGCCGCGCGAATAACCGAAGCTGAAGCACCGGTAATTAACACAAAAGCAATAATTATTGCGCCGGTAAACCAAAAACTAAATCGCCTGCCCAAAAAACGTGACAATACCGCCAGGGCCATTATCATAATGGTAATATTATATCCGGATACGGCAATAATATGAGAGGTGCCGGTAATATTAAAATTTTCTATAACCTTAGCCGGCAAAGTTTTTTTTGCCCCAATTAAAATCCCGAGCAATAAACTGTTTTGTGGCTCGGCATAAACTTGCGCTAAACGTTTAACTAGTGCCGTTTTCACTTTAAACAAATTTTCAATAACTGGATTAAGCTGATGACTCTTTAATATAAATACTTTCGGATAAGACATTTGTGCGTAAACATTATGACGCTCCAAATAACCTTTGTAGTCAAAGTCTTCAAAACTTTTTGGCTCCATTATTTTTCCTTCGGCTAGAATTTTGTCCCCGTAAAAAAATTCTTGTACTAATGAGGTGGTAATTAAAATTCGTTGGGTTTCCCCATAGGGCAAAAAATACAACAGTTGACGATTCTCCCGGATATCCGGCTCTTGCACAATAAACCCCTCAAGCTTTTGCTTTTGTCCAAACAACTCGGAATATTGACTACCTACAGAAACAATTTGCAACCGCAAAACCCCCAGGCCTAAAGTAAATAAAAACAGCGCTAAAATTGCGCCGGTTTGATAACTCTTTAAATAACAAAATACAAATATTGCAATTACTAAGGCCAGATAAAAATAAACCTGCTCCCGCTCAATTAACAAGGCCGAAGCCGTCAGCACCCCAACGGCAAAACTAATTACTAACCCAATAAATACGCGAGACTTAGACATCGATTTCAAAAACTTTTATTTTTGATTTCTCTCCCCGCAATAATTGTACTCTGGATTTGCTGACTTTAAAATGCTTAGCCAGCGCCTCTATAACAGCTTTGTTAGCCTTGCCTTCCAATGGGGGCTGGTTAACGTAAATATGCAGGCTACCTAGCAGATCTTTATCTATACGGGGCTTCTTGCTGTTTGGGTGGACAAATACGGTCGCTCTCATAATTTTCCTTTATATTTCTCTAAAAAAATCGCCAGTTGAGAATGCGCTGGAGTCGGCAAATTGGATAAGGTAAACCATCCAACTTTATCAAATTTATCCGGTTCGCCATTTTTGGCCTTGCTTGGATCCACTAAAACTTTAAAATCTAAAGCAATCCAATGAACCATCTGCCCGTTTTGTTCCCTAAAAACATCGCGATAACCTAAAAGTTCAAAATCTAAAACCTCACAACCATATTCTTCTTTAATTTCTTTTTTCAAAGTAATTTCCGCGGTGTCACCGAACTCAATTCCCCCGGCGCCAATATCCCACGCGCCATGCTCGTCCCGCGCGTGCTTACTTCTTTGATGCATTAAAAAATTCCCTTTGCCATCGTGGCAAAAGTAAACTACGCTGTTTCCAATAAAATCTATGCCTTTTTGCATGGGCAGATTTAAGATTTAGGATGTAATATGTAAGATTTAAATCCAGCGAAATTCTTAGCAATGGCTAAAGCTCCAAACAAGGCAACGGCGTAGCCTACATCCCCTACTATGGTACCGCGCAGGAAAGGGAGGCCGTTAGCGTAGGCTAACATAATGCCGGCAAAATTATGTGGGTACTCGGCGTAAAGGTAGGCGAAGTTCGTAACCAAAAAAAATAACACTGATGTGGACAAGGAAGAAAAAATAATTTTCGCCCAACGGTTATTTGAAGTATGCTTAATCCATAAGCCAAATAAAATCCCAGCTAGGTGGGAAGCGTAGACCGCCAGCATTAACGGCCAGGCAAAAAAACCTAAAAATATATCGCTCACAAACCGTGCGGCTAAAGTAATCCCAACTGACTTTTTCCAATCCAAATTAACAGCAGAAAACATTGCCAGCGCGGTAATTAGCCCCACATTTGGCATATGAGGTATGAAGCGAGAAATTATTGCTAATACAACTATTGCATAAATTAACATAAAACTATTCGGTAATTTTAATTCTTAAAATCCAAAACCCAAATTACAAATGCCAAATAAAATCCTAATGTCCAATTTCAAAACCCCAAACTTTTATATCCATTTAGAATTTAGATTTTACTAAGACAGACGGAGCTACTGAATAGCATCCAGCTTCCACTCTAACACATCCGAGTCTTTGGTAACATAGCTTCCGGCGCCGACACTAGCGGATTTACCGTTAATAAAAAATTTCCAAAAATGTTTGGTATCCGGCTTAATCCCATTTATACTTTCCACAAATTCTCCGGCCGAACCATAACTTTTTGTTTCCACTGTATATTTGGCCTTTAAAAGTTCCAACGCGTTTTTGCCTTCTTGGCCGTTATATTTAATAGCCGTTTCAACCGGCTTAGCTTCCACTGTTTTCTCTTTTACCTCTACTTGCGTCTTCGGTTTACTACTTTCTGTTTTACTAGCTGACTCAGCTGACTGCTTACTCGCTTGTTCCAAATTTGTATCATTCGTCCCCGCATCCCTAACCGGTTCAGTCTTATTACATCCTGCCGCTAAAAATACGACAGCCAAGGCGATTAATATAATTTTTTTATAATTTTTCATATCTTATATCTTACATGCTAAATGTTAAATTCTCAATAGTCTATCCCCTTTTGCGCCAAAATGCCTTTGTAATATGGATGCTGGATCATTTTCATTTCCGTAACCAGATCGCACTGTTTTAAAATTTTCGGGTAATGATTATGTCCGGTAATTACCAAATGTTGGAGCGGGGCTTTTAACTTAATTAAATCCAAAATATCCCGCTCTTCCAATATCCCGACCTCAAGCGCGGAAATGATTTCATCTAAAATTACCAAATCGTATTCGCCGGACAAAATTATTTCCCGGGCGCGCTCCACGCCTTTAAGTGCGGCACGAATATGAATATCTTTTTCTTTTTGGTCGCCCAAGATCCCGACAAAGCCAAGGCCAACCTGTTCGTTATCAATACGACCTATGGGACTCTTATAAGACACATTATTAAAAAAATCAATTTCACTGGAAACCGGCCACTCACCCTCGGTAATTTTTTCCGCTGATTTATTGGCCGCTTTGACAAACTGTAAAATAAAAACACTCTTGCCGTCCCCGGCTGCCCGCACCGCCATACCCATAGCGGCCGTGGTTTTGCCTTTGCCCGCGCCAATATAACAAATCACCAAGCCCTTTGGCTGGTCGGAAAACTTAGTGGGGATTTTAAGTTTTTTCTTTTTTTCAGTCATGGTGATCTTACCATCCCGAGTGCATCCGAGGGATCCCTTTCTTTCTGTAATTAAGGGGCTCTTCGCTTCGCTCTCAGTGGCATTTTTTAAGCGGCCGGCTGTTAAGCCGGCCACATAATTTAAAAAAAATTACTTTATTTTTGATTTTAAATCATCACGGTCAACTTCTGAAAGGAGTACAAATATACTTTCTCTTTTTCCACCTGGTGTTTCAAAACTTAATACTACTTGTTTATAACCACTAGGCATCAATTCTCTTCTTTGTGCAATATTGTCGGCATAATTGACTTCCACATCTTGAGGTCTGGTAAAACTTTTATTTACTATCATTTCCCAATGAGCGTTGGTCATCATTCCGTCATACCCTAAGCCACCCAAATCAACATGAACAAAATGTATATCATCTGGCTTTTGCTCGTCCCGAAAAGCAACTGGCTTATTCTGAGGAGCCTGTTCCACATTTAAGGTAACTTGCTTCAAAATTCCTTTAAAATCTTTACCTTCGCGCATCTCTTTAGAACCAAAAGGGTTTTTATATTTATCAGCCATAAATATTATTAATTCTTAATATCTTTTTAACTTTATTTCTGGATCCCGGCTCTTTAGATGCTACTGCGACCGGGATGGACACACTTGGATTTGTAGTCATTCGTAGTGCCCCTAATTCGTTGCTTCGTAGTGATTCGCAGATTAGTCCCATTCATAAATTCGATTATCCACATTTTGAGTAGCCACAAGACTCGCATTTCTGACAACCTTCGGCAAACACCAACATATTAGCACAAGAAGGACAAACCGGGGCGTTGCCAAGGTTGGCAATGGAAACTTTTTGCGTTTTTTTGTAAGTTAATGTGCCGTTAGTTTTTATTTTTTCTTCGGACACGGTTTCTACAATTTTTTCTTCCATTTTAATATCGGTCTCTGTTGTCATTTGCGCATCGGCTTTGGCTCCCATCCCAGGAAAATCCAAAGTCATTTGTTTGTCCGCACGCTTAATGTGTTTATCTAAAACTTTAGCCACGGCATCCGGCAAACTAAATATTACTCCACCGTCCGAGAAAGACACATCAGGCCCACGAATGCCTTTAATCTGCGCAATAATTTCTTCAATAGCCACATTGGAACGCAAAGCCAAAGAAATTAAACGAGTAATGGCTTCAGTTTGAGCACTGAAGAATCCGCCGGCCTTACCCATTTGGGCAAACACTTCAAACGGCCCTTGGCTGTCTTCATTTACCGTAACATACAAATTGCCGTAAGCAGTGGTCATTTTGTAGGTAATCCCCTGCATTACATCGGGACGAGTACGCGGAGCAATTTTAATTTGCACTTTATCACCTGACACGGACATAACCTCTTTAGGCTGAGATGATTCCTGCAAAGCCACAATTCCGGCGGCCGCATCTTGCTTGGCCTGAACCTGGTCGGAAGCGTCCTTGCCCAATTTTTTATGATCTGTGGCTAAAATTTGTTCGTCTCTGCTACCGTCACGATAAATGGTTCCACCTTTGCAACCAAGATCATACATTAAAGTATAAAGCTCCTTGGTCTGTTCAACTGTATAGTTTTGGGGCGCGTTGCAGGTTTTAGAAATTGCGGAATCAGTCCAGCGCTGCACCGCGGCCTGTACCTTTACGTGTTCTTCCGGAGCCAAAGACATGGCAGTGGCAAAATAATCCGGCAAATCTTGACCCGGGTGTTTGTCCAGCCAGTCCTGAGCCAATTTGATTTTTTCTTCGTGCACTCCAAGACGGGATTTTCTGAAATATGTCCAAGAGAAAAACGGTTCAATCCCGGTGGAAGTTCCCACCATAGTTCCGACAGTTCCGGTTGGTGCCTGAGTCATAATCGTGACATTGCGAATACCGTATTTGGAAACCAAATCCCGAATATAGTTCGGCATTTTTTTCATAAACCCGCTTTGTAAAAACTTTTCCGCGTCAAATTTTTCAAACGCGCCTTTTTCTCTGGCCAATTCAATCGAAGTTTCGTACGCAGTTACGGCAATAAATTGATACAGTTTGTCGATAAAATCCACAGCCTCGGCACTGCCGTATTTTATTCCTTTGTAAATCATCATCTCGGCTAAACCAATAGTGCCCATACCGACACGGCGCTCGGACATTTGCTGATTTTTATTTTCATCAAAGAAATATGGCGTGGCATCTATAACATTGTCTTGAAACCGCACGGCATACTGCACGGTAGATTTAAGTTCGTTCCACATTATTTCCCCGGTATCTTTGTTTATGTGCTTGGACAAATTCACATGACCCAAATTACATACGCCCCAGGCCGGCAGTGGTTGTTCACCACACGGGTTGGTACAAGGCAAATCCGCATAGTACCAAGAGTTGGAATAATAGTTGGCGCGGTCAATAAAATACATTCCCGGTTCCGCACTGCTCCAAGCCGAAGAAATAATGTTGTCCCAAATATCCTGGGCGCGCACGGTTTTGTGCTTAATAACTTTTCCGCCAAGTTCGCGCCACTTGTTCATGTTGCCGTCCCATTTCTCGGCATAAAGCGGATCGGATGTATCCGGGAACACCAAGTCCCACGGCTTGTCTTGTTTGACCGCTTCCATAAAGTCGTCGGTGATGCCTACGGAAATGTTGGCGTTGGTAATTTTGCCGGCTTCTTTTTTGGAATTTATAAAATCTATTACGTCCGGATGCCAGACATTTAAAATTAACATTAACGCGCCACGCCTGGAACCGCCTTGCTCAATTAGGCCTGTGACAAAACTATAGAGTGATGCCCAAGACACACTACCACTGGACCTGCCGTTTACCCCTTTAACATACGCGTAGCGCGGACGCAAAGAAGACACATTAATTCCCACCCCGCCGCCGCGAGACATAATCTCCGCCATTTGGCCGAGGGTGTTAAAAATTCCATGACGACTGTCTTTGGGTGAAGGCACCACGTAGCAATTATAAAAAGTTAAATTCTGGCCGGTGCCCGCGCCGGTAAAAATTCTGCCGGCCGGTACATACTTCCAATCGTCCATCAGTTTTCTGAACTTGCCTTCCCATTCGGTTTTCTTTTCCGCGGTTTTTTCCACGCTGGCAATATGTTTGGCAATCCGGTCAAACATATCTTCCGGGACTAACTCAAGAGGCTTGTCCACGTGCTCAATGGTGCGGTATTCAATTTCTCCGCCACGCATGCGCACGCTGACTTCGCGAGTTTCGCGATTCACATTCTCTATGGTGCCGATTTCGCGTTGGCCGGTTTTTGGGTTAACCAAAACCACCACGGTGTCCCCCACCGTTAAAGTTTCGCGCTTTACGTCTTTAACCGCGTAACGGTCTAAGAAGATTTTTTCGCCGAGCTCAGATAGCCCGTTTACTGCCCTGGTTTGTAAGTTGACTTTGGATTGCATAAATTAATTGTCCATAATTGATCAAAATTGACCATGACTGATCAGAATTTTGTTTCAACCTTAATTGATATTATTGTTTCGTATGTTCGCCTGCCTGCCGGTAGGCAGGTATGAATTCGTACTTCGTAAAATCTATAACTTCTTCAACTCTTCTTTAAACTCGTCCACATCTTCAAACTGTCTGTATACTGCCGCGAACCTGACATATGCTACCTTGTCTGCTTTCTTTAAAGTCTTCATCACTATCTCACCAATTTCCGAACTCTTAATTTCTCCGTCCTTAGCTTTACGCTGAATGTCTATTTCTATAGAGGAAAGGAGTTTCCGTCGCTTGTCATCAGTGCAGGGGCGTTTGTCTAATGGCAGGCGTAAAGCTCGTTCCAGCTTTTCTTTAGAGAATGTTTGCTTACTACCATCCTTTTTAACTACCGACAATCCTAGAATTTCTATTTCCTCGTAAGTACTAAAGCGGAACTCGCATTTTTCACATTCCCTCCGCCTACGAATCGCATCCCCCTCTTCTACCGGTCGACTGTCTAACACTTTAGTATCTTCAAACTGGCAATTGGGACAACGCATTTTATTTAGAGATTTAGTTGGTTAGAGAATTAGATGGAGTAGTAAGTTGACCAGTATAATGTACTTTTAATTTAGTATGATAATGGCTAATTAACTGTTGATTTTTCGGTTTTTGAGGGCATTTAATACGACTTGTGTGGCAAGCCCTTACATTTAACCTATTTTAAAGCCTTTGTTTTTTTATCCGTTTCAGCAAAATGGGCTTTTTGTCTTTTGGTCTTGATTTCCTGTTCCAGTGCTACCTACTAGATATAGTATCTCTAGTAATAATTGTAATACTACATATAGTTTTTTACAAGGCCTTGAATTTATTAACAATTTAATATAAAAAAATTATGCGACCTGGAGATATCCACAAAAAATAAATAAAACATCCCCTTTTCAATATTAAGGATATTGTATCAAATACAAAAACCCCCGGGGGCACAGCCGGGGGTTTGAAATTATATATTTTTGCCTTTCCTGTTTTCCTTTATTGGGTCTGTTGCCAAATGTCATTTTTGCCCAAAACGAGCTTGCTTGGTAAAATTTCCAAAAAAATTTATCCGCTTACCTTTCAGGTAAACATCAAAATTTGTTTTGCAAATTTTCCACAAGCTATCTCATTTTGTATCAAAAAGCCCATTCGTCAATAGACCCCTCCTACAAATTTCTGCCGTCTGGTTAATGAACCGAGGGTAAAAGTATGAGGAGCTTAGAGCCTACCTATAAAAGATGCTAAACACTCCGTCTGCGGACGGATAGTATTTACTATAAGCGACTGAGTCGGAGGCACCGGCCACTTGGCCTTGCTCGGCTAGAGCCACTTGAGTGTTAGCTAGTCCCTGCAGGCCTGCAATTTTTAAGAGGGACGGGCCAGCCTCTTGTCCAATATACGATGCAGTGTCTGCATAGTATGCGTAGTCTTGTTGAGCCGGAGTGATTAAGTTTGTATATACAAACTCAGAATACACACTGGCCGTGGTGTCTAACACAGCGACTACGTTTGTCGGGGCAAAGACATCCGGAAACGGGTTTTCTATTCTTTCAAAGCTGGCGTTACTAACAGTAACGGCGAAAAGAAAGAACATGGAAGTAAACGCTACTCCCAAAAGCCCTAATATTTTTTCCGGGGTTTCTTCGGTAATGATTTTCATAAATTTTTAAAGTTCAAAAGCTTAAAGTAGAAACTTACTTGGCTGTTTTACCCTCTCTGCGCCCAGCTATACACGGGACGAGAAGTGATTGCGCACACACTCCTTAACTAAAACAATCAAAGCAATTTAAGCTTTTCTATATTAATATTATTTAATTGTATTTTTGTTTTGTCCCGATGTCCATTCACAAATTTTGTGGGAATGGCTACCGGAACAGTTTTTGTTTCAATGAATCCATCCAAATATTATCGGGATGTATTCAATTATGTTTGATTTCTTTTGCTCCACCACCGGCGAAACAAAATCGACCTTAAGAAATCTTTAACTTATATATTATAGCACAGCTACAGAAAAAAAGCAAGTCTTAATTTTCGATTTTACGAAGTACGAAGCCATACGAACTTACGAATCTAAGCGCTTACATTTACTATGCGCTTATAATGTAATCCGCTTGGACCAAAATACGCCAATATCCCTAACTGCAATTTTTTTGCCACTAAATAATTATAGACCTGATCAATATGAGCTTTGGAAAATTTATCCCCTCTTTTCAACTCAACTACAACAATATTTTCAACTAAAAAATCAAAATAATTTTTTCCCACAATCTTACCTTCAAACAATATCGGGGCATACAACTGTTCTGTGTATTTTAAACCCGCCTTAGTCAACCCTACGGCAACAGCTTTTTGGTAAGTCTTTTCATATAATCCATAACCCAAACTTCCGTACACATTTAAAAGGACACCAACGATTCTAAAGCATAGTTCGGGATAAATTAAATCCTGTCGCTTTAAAACATTTGGTGTCATTTTCGTAAGTTCGTACTTTTTTCGTACTTCGTAAAAACGATTATTTCATTTTCTTCCGAATGAACGCCGGGATATCCAGTTCGTCTTCCGGAGTTTCATCCACACTTGGCGTTTCAATTCTGTCTATCGGTGGAGCTGGTTTTGGATTGAACATTGGCTTGCGAACTTCGGCTACCGGAATCGGATTGTTAAAAATTCTCGGCTCCGGCATTTTAACTTTCTTTGGTTCGTCATTCATTATTATAGAAGCCGGGGTCGGACGCTTACTGGATTCATCAAAGCCCGTGGCAATTACGGTAATGCGAATTTCATCGCCCATGGTGTCGTCTATGACCGCGCCGAATTTCACTTTGGCATCAGGGTCAATGCTTCGGGTAATAACTTTGGCCGCTTCGTCTATTTCAAACATACCCAAAGAGCTACCACCGGTAATGTTAAACAGCACGCCCTTGGCGCCGTCTATGGTCATCTCTAAAAGAGGAGAATTAATAGCTGCCTTAGCGGCTTCCTGCGCGCGGTTTTCACCACTCGCTCTGCCAATACCCATAAGTGCGGTACCGGCGTCTTGCATTATGGATTTAATGTCCGCGAAGTCCGCGTTCACAATTCCGTGCGTGGTAATTAAATCTGAAATTCCGGCAATCCCCTGGCGTAAGACTTCGTCAACGGTTTTGAAAGCGTCTACCAGGGAAGTTTTTTTGTCGATGATTTGTAAAATGCGATCGTTGTGAATGGAAATAATCGCGTCGACTTTATCTTTTAAATTATCATAAGCGGTTTCGGCAACTTCTTTTCTTTTGCTACCTTCAAAAGTAAAAGGCTTGGTCACAACACCAACTGTGAGAATACCTTTGTTCTTGGCCAGCTCGGCTACAATCGGCGCTGCTCCACTACCGGTACCACCACCAAGACCGCAGGTTATAAAAACCATGTCGCCGTTTTCAATAACTTCTTCCAATTCTTCCACACTTTCTTCCGCTGCTTGCCTGCCCAATTCCGGATTCATTCCGCTTCCTAATCCTTTAGTGGCACTTTTGCCGATATGAACTTTGCGATCGGCTTGGTTATTATGAAGAGCCTGCGCGTCGGTATTAATAGACACGAATTCCACACCCTTAATCCCCAACTGGGTCATTCTGTTGACCGCGTTGGTTCCGGACCCGCCAATGCCAAGAACCTTAATTCTGGCAAAGGTTTCAATTTTTGGTTTGACTTCCATTTTTTTCATGATTGATTACATTTAAACAATAATAGATATAAAAAATAAAATCAAGCGCTGAACAATTTTTAGACTGTTTTTCGCGTTTGATTTTTGTTTTGGGATATTTAACCGCTATTTTGGCAGTTACTTTTTGCTGTTAAAATTATAGCACACCCGTGGGTTTATGCAAAAATTCACCCGCTCTTTAGAATAAAGAGCGGGGTGAATAAGGTTTTGCACCTATTTGACAGGTTTAGCGGGTTTTTTAGGATTTCCACCGCCTGCTTCTCTTTCGGCCCTGCGTTCCAACATTCTCTTATGGGAGTCTTCCAATGCTTTTTTAATATCTTCAACTTGAGCGTCCGGAGGAATGCGTAAGAAATTTTTTGCCCCAAAGGCGGGCTTAGTCGCGCCGGCCTCAAAAGATAACAGGACTCCTTTACTTAAATCAGTATCCCGATGTGATGGATTTGTCTTATTCAGCAAACCATCTCTAATATTTTTCGGAAGTTGGTCTAATGCAGAGTCAAATGCTTTCAATACTTTAAGCTTGTCACTGTCAGGCATTAATTTCCCGTCCATTATATAGTGCACCCGTTTTCCAGTCTTCTCCAATAGTTCCTTGCTCGCTGTGCCAAATTCAGTACCACCGGTTTCATTTGTCGATTTGGCGGTTTCTGATTTCGTCTCGACAAGCTTTTCGGATCCGGGTTTAGCAGTGGTTTCCGAAGCCCCTGGTTTCGGAGGCGCTTCAGAGCCTGGCTTAGGAGCAGCCGCTTTAGCTGCCGCTTCAATTTTTGCTTCCTCTTCCACTACATCACCATAAAACTCCTCAACCTGATTTTGCTTTATTATATTCCCGGCAATTAAAGCTTGCTCCATTTGCCAAACAGCTTCTGCCCTCTCGGCTTTAGTAGCTTTATCCGGCTTTAAAATTTTTCCTTTATGAGCATCTCCCTCAACCACAAACCGAATAGCCTTTTTATCTATTTTTTTCAGGCCGGTATTTTGTCCGTATAACTCAAGTAAGGCCGCGGCATATTGTGGGTTTAGGTAGCGCTTTAGAACATCACCTTTAAACTCAGGGGCTTTAGCTTCTGTGGTCTCACCGGCTGCTTTTTTGGTACCATCTTCTTGGCTTCCTCCTCCCCCACCACCAGACTCATTTCCGCCACTGCTACCTTTATCACCTGCTTTTTGGTCACCAGCTTTCTTTTTTGCTTCCTTTTCTTCTTGCTCTTTGTCTTTCTTTTCTTTATCCGCTTTTTGCTTGGCTTCTTTTTCTGCTTTTTTCTTTTGCTTCTTTTCTTCTTTTTCATTTTCCCCGGGGCGATAGAAAACTTTTCTTTGTGGGGGAACAGTCGGCAAAGCTTGGTCATATTCAACCGGGCCTTTAACAGGCATAAAATCCTGGACGACATCCTTTTTCCCAAAATCTATGCCCTGTCCGTTATTTTTTTCACTATTTATCCAAATATAATTTTTACTGCCATCACTTCTAGCCCCAGTTGCTTCCGCCAAGCCAAAGAACCCGGTGCCCTTTGGCCGTCCTGTGGCCGGGTCAAACAATTTGGCAATATTACTGTCTTTTGGAATTATTACTTCGTGGGTTTTGGAATCCACATCTAAAACTATTGCGTCATGGGCATTTTTTCCGTCCGGCACAAATATCATTTTTATTTTTCCGTCCGCAAAAGCCTTTTCTAAATCCGGTTCCTGAACTTCCTGATTATGTATCATCCACGAACCGTCCTTCTCTACCGGAACTTTAAAATGAAAATTCCCACTACTATCTTTATTTATATAAAACTTCAATTCATTGCCATTATGAGTATGTGGGGTTTCCCCAGTCGGGTTGTCGTACCAATTTTGCGTATGAATTTTTTCAATATTTCCTCCCGCAATATGGCCTTTTAAGCCTTTCATCCATTCCATTGAGGTCTGGTCACGGCTTCCGGTCACCACATGTTCCACCGCTGTTGCCCCGGCCATTACCGGATGCCCATCAAAATTACTTTGGTAGAACTTTGTACCTTTTACGCCATCTACAATCTTATCAAAAGAAGTATGGTGATTTTTAAAATAACTCCCACCCCATAACTTTTCAACCTGCTCACCACCCAAATGTATAGCTTCCTGCGCTAAAATCCCACCGGCAAAACCCATAACCGCACCCTTTAATCCCGACACTAGCATTTCTTTTCGTTTAAAATCACCCTGTTTTTCGTTGACTTGTTTTATAACATCCAAAATGGCATTTTTTTCTTCATTGGCCATTATTTGCAAATCTTGCTCTTTAATTCCTAATTCTTTTAAGGCAATCTTTAAGTCGACTTTTGCCGAAACATTAGAACCATAACGTTTACCTTGGTCTTCATCCATACTAAACAAATCTACTTTGGTAAGCTTTTTACTTTGGTCTGCAATGGCATCTCTCTCTAATTGTAACCGCGCATAAATTTTTGCTAATTGCTGTTTCTCAGCTTCGGTGAAAGTTGTTTTGTCTTTCATAGATGCAACTACTGCCATAGCATCTTTGAATGACATAACTACAGCATCATAACTGCGCTCACCTTTTTCACCCAAAACATCACTCCCTTTTCCGCCCAAAGTTTTTTGGCGCAATTCCTGAGCAGTATCATATTCCGTATCTTTACCGCGTTTAATCGCGCGATATACTCCCCCAACAGCTGCGCCAACTCCCAAAGGAACCCAAAACCCGCCACCCGTTGCTACAGTGGCGCCACCAACCGCTGCCCATTTAATTGCACGCTGAACTCCTTGAGTGGCCACTGTTGTGGCGACACCCATAACAAATGGGTTTAGTAGTATTTTGCCTAAAACCTTATTATTTTCACCCCAATTAACTGCTCTCTCAGATAAATTTAAAATGCCTTTCGGACGATTATTTACAATATCCCTATCCTTAAAGCCCAATTGCAAATTCAAACCCCGGACACCTTCTACCTGCTTGCTTATAGCATCACGGATTGTTTCAATATTAGCTTCAGGATTCTTATCCATAACTTCTTTAACCACCGCATCAATCTCTGATTTGTTTTCCTTATCTATAGATTCTAAAATTTCATAAAAATTGCTCGCATACAAAAGACCCTTGGTTTCATTTGTCCTGTCATTATTTGTGGTCCATTTCCCAGCCGATCTCCTGTTAATATAACCCGCAATGTTTTCTTTTACAAACAATTCTACAGCCGCACGCTTATCTAATCCCTTATAGGCATCGCCGTCCCATTTATTGGTTCTATACCTATGCAACAGTTCTGAAAATCTGTCTTGAACTTCGGGATCATTATTCATACTGTCTCCAACCTCCCGCTGAGTGTCTACTAACTCTTTTTTATATTCCAAAACAACCTTATCCAACATTTCCAAGTATTCGCTGGATACAAGAGCTCCTGCTCCCGGCACTTCTACGCCAGATACCCGCTCAGAAATTGCCTTCATCAAATTATTATCTTTTTTAATTTCTTCTCTGGCCTCGGTAATAAGATTACGGCGGGTGGCAGCCTCTGTCATTCCCTTCCAAGCATTTTTTATAACCTTGCCAAAAAACCCGCCCTTGTGGTCAAAATGTTTTCTTAATTTTTCTTCAGCCTTTGTTTCCGCCATACGCTCAGCAATTGCGGAAATATCTATTAAGAAAAGCTTTTTGTCAGTTTTTTCTGGAGCAGGTACTTCTTTTACTGGAATTACGTCAAGTTTATTTTCCCAATCATAAGGCTTTTCATCATTTTCCAATTTATGTTTTGCTGGAGTTGGAGTTGGCTTTAAAGTAACAACAGGAGACTCTTCAGGAATAATCTTTGTTGTAGATTCTGTGGTAGTAATAGGCGTTAGTTCTGGAGTTTTTTTAATAACCGGAGTGGATACAACTTCCGATTCCAATTCCTCTTTTGGCACCTGCTGTTCTTGTGGCAATACCAAAACCCGCCTGCTTTCCAACGCAAGCATGGCTAATTCATAATTCTGTCGCAACTCGTCCATTTTATCAAAATCTTGAGGCAACTTATTTTCTCCAACAAATCTTTCCAAAAGCATAGCCTTGTACTCTTCGTCTTTTGCAATAAGGTTGGCCTCGCGTTCGGTATAAAGATGTTGCTCCCTCTTTTGGCCTTCACCTAAGGGACTAACCGCCTCGCCGTCCTTTTTATAATTTTTTGGGTAATGAAAAGCAAAATACGGCAAGGAACTTTCTGAAAGCACCTTAACCAAATTATGATATTTGCCTAACGTTTTAGTACGGACATCCAGTTGTTCTTTTAGTTTTTTGTCGTCAATTTTTAAATATTTTTCCACCCGCTGGCGTAAAGCTTCGCCCAATTGCTGTTTTTTAAACTCTTCGTCATAACCGCCAAATACTTTCCCTTCCGCTTCGGCCTTTTTCCTGTCCGCTTCTTCCCAAGCTTCCACTTCTTTATACGCTTCTTCTTTAAGTTTATCTTTAACCGGCAACTTGTTTAACACTTCAAACCAAGCCATTTTCTTTTTGGCCTCTTCCCCACTAATATTTGCTCTAACGGATGCTAACTCATATTTTTCTTTAACTTTCCTGCTACCTTCTATACCCGCTTCTGTTCGGTGGGCTTGTCTGACCTGTTTTTCTGTTAATGCTCTTAACCTTTGGACTACTGTAATAAGCTCATCTACCGGTAAACCCTCCAACCGATGCGCATTAACTTTACCATTATTGTCCAGCACTTCCACGGAATAGTTTTCTCCGTCTACAATTTTACTTTTCGCACCCTCCACGCTTTTTTGGATCCACTGTAGACGCGCTCTATCTTTAGCGGAAAGACTTGGTTCTGACAAAGCATTGGAAATTAAACGCAAAGAACCGTCTACGGACTCTTTAATTTCCGCTCGTTCCCGCGAAACTCTTTCGTTCTGTTCTTTAACTCTGTCAATTTCTGCCTGATTTTTTACCTTTTTTGTTTCCGGATTATCTTTTTTTACTGGCTGTTCTTTTTTTGCACCACTGTCAACAACGGGTTTACCATTTTCCGGTTTATGTCCGCCATTGCCGTTATGCTCGGAGATTTGCTGTTCCCAGGTTTTACCGGCAAGTCTCTCGCTTGCTAATCTGACAGTGTCAAAACCATTTTTTTTCGCCATAGAATTATTGTCCTAAATAAGCTTGTTTAAATTTCACCATCTCATCTTTAAAAATTTCGCTGATGTTTGGAATTTGCGTTCCAACAAAAGCCATAATTTCTTCCTGGCTTGGACTGGTTGCCAGTAATTTTTCCATTTCCGGCGCAGCGGATTCCGGCAAGTGCTGAAAAATAGATTGCATTAACCACTGTTGCAAACGGTCCGCTAGATCTTTTATCATTTGCTCTTTTAAACTTTCCGGAATGTCTTTAATTCCTTTGTCATAAAGACAAGAATCTAAAAAAGCGTACAAAGGAGGAGTTATTAAATTGTCTTGGGTATTTTGTGTGTCCATAAAAAAATTTAAATTTTGAGTTTAGGACAAGGCCTTAGAAATTCTGTCCAAAGCTTCGTCACTTAATGAGCCAAAAAGACCATCTTCATCACTGCCAATTTCTTCAGTTCCGAATATTTCTGCCACATATTTTAATTCTTTTTTTGCAGGCTTAACTACAACCGGCTCCGCTTCCCGAATTGGTTCTTCAGTTACAGGATCAAGTACTACTTTTGTAACTTCCGGAGCATCAACTATTTCAGGCTTTGTTTCTACAACTTTTTTAACGTGCCATAAGTCTGTTGGTAGAGGTTTGGCTCGCACATAACCTAATAGCGAATATTTTAAAACTTTCGCTTTGGTCATAGTTTCGTTTTCCGGCGCTTCCGCAAGAGGGTGGTCTTTTAAATACTCTTTTAACCCATCCATAGAAAGATTGTACAACTTCTGAAACTCCTTTAAAAATTCTTGTCTTGCGCCGACAAGAGTTTCTTTTCCCAATAAATAAAGCGCTTCAGTGCCTTTAAGCCCGGCATTTTGGGACAATTCAGATAAAATACTTTTGTATCCCAACGCCTTTTCCAAAGATTCAAAGCGTGTCTTTAATAACTCCATAAAAGCTTTGGCCTTGGCTTGAAACTCTGGACTATTAAAATGCTCCTCGTCGGTACTCCAACGATTAATATTTCTTTCCGGCTGTGCGGGTAAAGGCGTTTGTACTAATTTTTCAAATCTTTTCTCACCAATAGCTTCAATCCATGTGTCCAAAACTGCCTTACTTTGGATTGATTCCTTAAAAGATGTTGTCTTAGTAAAATCTGGGAATTGAATTTGGGATCTATTTAAAACATCTTCAAAATCACCGCGCTCCTTTTTTTCGGAATCGGTTAAACTAATAAATTTTTTTCTTCGTAAAGCCAAATATTTTTCCACTTCAGGTTTTGACTTTTTGGTAATATTAACCAATTCTTCCACAGAAAAAGCATCTATTTCCTGCCAGTTATCAATTCTCCCATTCGGTCCCACGCCCACAACCAGATCACCTTTTTCTACGGCAAATCTAGGGTAAAATTTTCCATTTGTCTCTACTAAAACTTGTCTGCAGGCTTCCACATATTTTTTTAACTCTTCCGGGCTTGCCACTTGTGCTACCGGAGACAAATAAATATAATATGGGGTCTTTTCTTTCCCCGCAATAACCGCCTTTAATTTATAAGGCAATCTGCTTTCGTCTATGGTTATTGATTCGGCCTTAAGTTCAGTTTCAGGATTTTCTGCCACTGCTGGAGCAACTACTTCCTGAACTTCAGCGCTGTCCTCGGGGATTACCGGCTCTACTTCAGGCTCGAGCATATAACCCAAGTATTCATCACATTGGCGCTGATATTCTTCGTTATCAACTTGATGCGTTTTCCATCCTTTAACCACAGTCTTTATTTCATCATCAGACATTTCTTCCAAATAATTCTGCGGGGTAAGGGCAATGCTTTGTAAAAAATCCAACATCTCCGGTTGAGATTCTTCTATGCTAGTCGCAATGGATTTTAAATAACTGTTCAAATCAACCACACCCAGGCTTTCATCGTTGACTTCTTCAGGATGCTGACGATAATTAAATCCTACGGCAAAAGCCAAACGCGATTTTTTGGAAATACTTTTAGGCAAATCTTTAATTTCTGAAATTTCAGGAACATCTGGAACATTAGGGGCACCTTCTAGCCCCTTTAAGTCTGATAATTTAGTATATTTAGATTCGTCCATAAAGATGTCTAAATGAATATATTTTTGTTTCTTTTTTATATAATAACTTACCTTTATTAAAGCATAAAAATGATAAAAAGAAAAGCGCCAGAATCATGAGATTCTGGCGGCAGTAGAAATAAAGCCGCTACTAGCTTCGGCGCATCTTCACGCGAACTCTTACGGGGTAATAACCCCGAGTACAGGCACAATCTTGTGCCCAACAGTAGCTGCCGGTCCGGAGACCGGCCACAGCCACCATGCCAAGAATGCTTCAGCGGGGCAAAAGCCGATTTTCTCGGCAGTTCCCCACTTGGACCAATCGCGGATACCAACGGTGTACGCATACACGCAGTGGATAACCGGTAACTTGGTCCACAAAGGCCGACCCTTCTTGTCCCAAGTCAAGGTGACCTGGTACTGTCCGGTTTCCGGCCAATCGGGCGGGGGCGGAAGCTCGTTGAGCTCCACCGGCGGTTCGGCCGGTGGTAAAGTTACTTCCGGTTCCGCAGGTGGCGGAGGTGGTGGTGGCTCGGGAGCCGGTGGCGGAGGTGGTGGTGGAACAGGAACGTACTCAAGAGAATACACCTTATTCCCGCAATCATACCGCACCATTACTGAACTTCCGGAGAAGATGAACTTCTCGCCGGCTGCTTGGGGAACAAACCCCTTGCCACCAACGATATCCATCTCTACGCACGCACGCTCCTCAAGAGCGCGAATTTCTTCACCAACCGCCGGTTCGCGGTGACGGTTAAGGAAAGACGGGGTGTAATTTGAAAACTCCCCACTCTCCACCGCCGAGACGCACGCGGCCATTGTTGCAAAACGCGTTTTGCCGGTTTCCGCTCCGAAGAGCATCATCCCGGCGAAGATTGAAAGACACAAGAGTTTCAACATAGCCACCAACAAACTTTTGGTTCACCTAATAGCTATAAGCTAAAACCAAAAAGCTAACTGGTCGCTATGTTGAAATCTACAATTTCCTCCTTATATTATTTTAGACAAATTTTGCCTAATGTTTTTTACCAAAATATTTTTAGTATAAAACATCAAACAAAATTTTTAAAAGTGGTGGTAGAAGTGCGGGCCGATTGGGTCCGCACTTCTACCTTGCTTATAAAGCGTTACTGGGCTTTGCAGCCCTTGGGGGGCCGTGCCCCCTCATTCAGCATTCCGAGCGACATGAGTCGCTTGAATGCTGAACACTTGTTGCTCTTGCTGTCGGTGATGGCGGCTGCGCCAACCACCGCCAGCGTCTCGTGATCCGAGTTCTGGTTATCCCGAAGGGTAACCATCCGCTCCTCCGCGGTTGTAAGACGACTGCCCAACTCTACCTGTCGGCTCGCCAACAAATTCTGGCGACCTTCAACCGCAACGAGCCGGTCGACGACCTGCTGGCCGAGGCCAGAAGGAGCAGGAGCCGAGTTGTTGGGTGTTGCCGACATCATTGTCGGCGGATTGATGACCGGAGCCGGTGGGGCCGGAGGAGTGCTGGGCATTGCTGCCTTCACACCCTCCATCACCGCACGCTTGATATCATCCGCCGTGAGTTGCGAAACCACAGGCCGAGGGGCCGGTGGGGCAACGTGGCGACGAACAGGAGAAGGCGCGGGTGCAGAAACGGCCGGCTTGGGAGCCGGAGTAACTGCCGGAGCAGGCGTCGGATTGACGATCTGACTCAACCAGCCCTGGATACCGTTCACCTTTCCCCAAACCCAAACCTCGTTAGCGGTCTGTGCGGTTGCCGTCTGACCCAATGCTCCGAAGAGCAAGAGGGCAAACAGTATCATGGGCAGAACGTTTCCACAATTCGCGCAAAACCGATCGAATTGAGTCGGCTTCGGCACATTGCAATTGGGACACGGTGTCCCAGCAGGCGCAAGATGCGCCGGCGTTGGATTCCTCAAACTCGCTGCCAGATCAATGTTGATTGGAGGTGGCGGATTGAGTTGAACCGTAACCGGAACAGTCATCTGATTTCCCGTTGCCGGATGATGACCGTTGGTACGGTTCCTTCGAACCAGCGCCAAAATCACACCGCCGACAATGAGCAAGGCCAAGAGAGCCAAGAACCACTGGCCGTATCCCCAATCCGTTGAGGGAATGGGGCTGACAGTGGCGTCCTTGTGGCTGTACTTGTTCATGACCGCCACAACCTTTTCGCCCTTTGCCATGGCCTGTTGGATCTCCTGATCCAGAGGTGTGGCAGGAGCAGTTGGGGTCGTGGTCGGAGCAAGCCCTTCAGGCTTCGGGCAGAACGTCTGCCCGCCTTCGATTTTGAAACATCCAGCGGGAACGGTCTGGGCGTTGACAGTGGTCACCAGCGCGCAGCTGGCGACGAGAACGGTGAGAGCGAACAATGTGTTACGCATGGAAATGGACTCCTTAGATTTCCGGCGCTCGCCGGTTTTTTTGCAAGAATAGCGAGCGCCTCTTGCAGACAGTAGAGAATTAACTTCCCTATTCTCCGCAAAAGGCGTAACCATTCCTTGCAACAATCCAATTTCTCCATTCTATTCCCTATTCGCTAATCGCTATTTACTAAACTAAAAGTAACGCTTTATAACTTAAACCTCCGTTTAAGTTTTTATTAAAGAACTTGCCTATTTAATGTAGAGACAATCTCCCATTAAGTAGACCTTATATTATACTCTTTTTTCAGTATTTTGTCAAGTCCTAATCTAAATACTAATTAACTAATAAAATGCCTTATTTAAGCCAAAAAAATCAAAAAGAGGTATCGGCGAGCAAATATGCTCAAGCGCGACACCTCTGACGAATAAATCTTGCGTTTTGTTGGGTTCGCTACCCAAGCGTAATCAGTCAATTTGGACACAACTGACTACTACTTCCTCCTACTAAATTCTTTCTTCAAAAATGCTGAATCTGGATCGTCCAAAATTCTACATCCCCGAAGATTCCCTCCGCTCGGCCCTTTCGGCAATCTGCTTGATATCCTCCGAAAGAGGACGAGGAACTATCGACAGCTTTCGAGGAGACTGAACCGGCCCAATTGGTTCATGAGCCTCTGGAACCGCTTTCACGATCTGCGGAGGCTTTTCCGTACTGATGCGACGCCGGCGAATCGTCTTCCGTAGGCTTTTCATTTGCCTATCGACCCATACGGGATTAGACTGAAGGGCCAAATAGGTTAACAAAAATACCGCCAGAAATACCATAAGGGTAATAAAGCGGAGGAAGTAAGGCTTCGTCTCCGCGCGCCTTTGGGATTCCTGCTTCGCTGGTTCTTCTTCGGTTGTCTGAGAGGGCGCCGGAGCAGGAGCAGAAGCCACCTGAGGGGCCTCGTCAACCACTTTCCCAACTAGCATTGTTATGCCACTGGGGTCTTGATTGACTTGATCCTTTGTAGCAACCGCCAACTTCTTTTCAGTTGCCGGCGGAATTTCCAGTGGCGCTTGCTTGGCAACAACTTTCGCTGGTACCGGAACTGTCGGAATCACCTTCACAGGCGTTGGCGCCGTAGTGGCAACCTTGGCCACTACGGGTGTTGGGGTTGCTTTTGGCGCCGGTGTTGGAGTCGTTTTTGCAACGACCTTAGCCGGAGAAGTCTTCGGCGTTGGCGCCGGAGCGACGACGACTGCCACCACTTTTTTCGTGGTTGCTGTCGAGCTCAATATTTCAACCTCACCGAACTTTGCGTTTTCAGCCGCCAAGTATTCTGCCAGGCTAACCTGGTTAATCTTGGTGCCCTTGATCAACCAAAGCTGGTCGCCCGGGTGGAAGGAGCGAACTTCGTCCTTCCCGACCTTCTCGCCAGTTGCGGTGCCTTTGCGCAACTCAGTGTAGAGTCGCGCATTGTAGCCGACCGATTCAACTGCTTCCATTAGTCCCTGGCCAGGAGCCAGGGTAATTTGTACGTCACGGTCTGGAATGGCCTGCGCCATTGCCATAACCGTGAAAAGCAGAGCTAAAACAAACCTTGTGGGGTTCATATTGCCCTCCCTTTCTCTTTTTTAACTTCAAACTTCCAAGACCCTGTGGTCTTGTATTTATTTACGTCCAACTGACGCGAATAAATACAAGACCGCTATGAGTTTAAGAATCATTATACTAAAAAAACACCTGTTAGTCAATGCTAAATAGGCAACAAAAAAACCTCTATTTTTAGAGGTTTCTTAGCTTTAAAAACAAAATATTCCTACGGCAAAAAGGATTTAAACCATTTTCTTAATTTGGCCACGCCTTCGTTACTCATAATATTTTTTACCATTCCGCCCAGTTCAGCCGCGGAATTTTTGGCGGAAAATTTCCCGCCCCACAAAACCAAACCAACCGCTGTGGCAAATGAGGGATCATCTACCCGGTCTATAACTGTACTGACGTTTTGCGGTTTGCCTAAAACAGTAGGCAGGCGCAAATTCTTTTTGGCAAATTCCACCATTCCGGGCATTTTACTACCTCCACCGGTTAAGACTATTCCGGCCGGCAATTTACCGTCGCGCTGGATTTTTTTTAGCTCCGAAACCACCATTCGGAAAATTTCTTCCAAACGGGCTTCAATAATTTCTACTACATACTGTCTGGATGTGGCCTGGTCTTCGCTTTTATCTAACTTGGATAAATCTATTTCTTCTTCTTTGGAAATTTCTCCCGGGTTACAATGCCCGTAAAGTACTTTTACTTTCTCCGCGGTTTCAATTCCACAACGCAAACCAATCGCTACGTCATTGGTAATATGCATACTACCCAAAGGTAAAACCGAAGTGTGGAGTAGATCCCCTTCTTCATAAACGGCAATGCTAGTGGTGCCGGCGCCTAAGTCTACCAAACACACGCCCAAATCTTTCTGGCGTTTGCTTAACACACTTTCGGCCGCTGCACATGGAGCCAAAACCAAATCTTCTATTTCCAAACCCGCCTGCATAACCGCACGGGTTAAATTTTTAATAAACGGCAAGCCCGCTTGGACAATAATTGTATCTACCTCTAAACGAATCCCGCTCATACCGGCCGGATCCTTAATTCCGGTCTGTCCGTCCAACGTAAAAGTTTTGGGGAAAACATGCAAGACTTCTTTATTTTGCGGAATGGAAATGGCTTGACTGGCATCTATGCAACGGATAATATCATTTTCCGTAATTTCGCCGTCTGCTCGGGAAACGGCAATAACGCCATGGGAAGAAACCGAGGAAATATGATTTCCACCCACCGAAACATTAGCCGCCGAGACCGGCACGCCGGTCATGCGTTCAACTTTTTCCAAAGCGGAAGAAATGGAAGAAACTGCTTCTTCAATATCTACAATAACCCCACGTCGAAGACCCGTAGAAGGCACTTCGCTGGCGCCAATAATATTAAAAGACCCGGTTTGCGAGTCCAACTTTGCCTGCACCGCGCGAACATTGGCTGTTCCAACATCTACGCCAACAATGTATTGTTCTTTAGCCATTTTTTACGAAGTACGAATTCTTACGAACGTACGAACTTAGGGACAGAACTTTTCGTAAGTTCGTACCCTTTTCGTACTTCGTAAATTACTTTAGTTTTTCTTTCAAAATTTTTGCCAAGGTACTGCCGTCGGCCGAATCTTTTAAAGTAGCCTTAAGTTTTCCCATAGCTGCGCCAAAATCTTTGGCGGTAAAATTGTTTTCTGTAATGGTTTTTTCAATAATCGCTACCAGTTCCGCTTCCGGCATCCCGGCTGGCAAGTACTTTTCTAAAATTACGGCCTCGGCCAATTCTTTTTCTGCTAACTCGGTGCGACTGCCGGAACTAAAACTTTGAGCTGCTTCTTTGCGTCTTTTTACTTCACTGCGAATTAGCGCCAAAATATCGCTTTCCGATAAATCCTTCATTTTGGAGATCTTTTCGTTCTGGATTCTGGTTTTTAGCCCGCGCAAAACCTCTACTGCCAATTGCTCTTTAGCCTTCATGGCCACGGTTAAATCTTTTTCAATTTGAGAGAGTTCCAACATAGTTTGTCAGGTTATAAAGTTTGTAAAGCTCATCAAGCAATTTTACTTTTTACACTTGATGAACTTGATAACATTATAAATTTTAGCTTCCTATCTTCTGCCAAAACGCTTGGGGGCGACAGGTTTGCCCATTTTTTTCAATTCTTCTTTTTGGGCTTTAATTTGACTGCGTCTGCGAGCCGCAACTTTCTGTAAATTTCTGGACTTCGGAGGTTCAAAAAATCTGGTTCTGCGGGCACGAATAAGAACACCGCTTTGTTGAATTTTGCGGTTAAAACGTCTCAGTAAGCTATCAAACGATTCATTATCTTTTTTCTTCACTTCTACCAAAGTACTCACTCTCCTTTCAAATTTAGATGGCCTTATTATAACAAAGTCCGACAAATTAAGCAACCGGATAAAAAAAGAATTATGAATCAAGAATCACGAATTAAGTCTTTGCGACTTAAATTCCTAAATCTTAAATCATAATTCCTAAATCTTACGGGCTATTCCCCCATTTGCTTACCGCCCATCAGATGCAAATGTAAGTGCGGGATTACTTGGCCACCGTCTCTGCCGACATTGAATATTAACTTATAACCGGTTTCGCCCACACCATACTTAATTCCCATTTCTTTAGCCACAAAAATCATTTCCCCTACCACCGGCTCATCTTCGGCTTCCACATGGGTAATGCTCAAAATATGTTTTTTTGGAATAACCAACAAATGCACCGGGGCTTTAGGTAGAATGTCTTTAATTACCACCAACCGCTCGTTTTCAAACAAAATTTGAGCGTCAATGGTTTTATTGATGATGTTACAAAATACGCAATCGTCCATGGGAATAAGTTATAAGGTTTATAAAGTCTATCAAGTTATAAAGTTATTGCCTCCACTTGATGGACTTGATAACTTTATAAACTTTTTACTTGCTTGGACTAGCGGCCAAGCCGTTTCTTCACTTCTTGTACTATCTTATCATAAGAAATGATTTCTTGCATCCCGGATTTTACATCCCGCAAAATTACCATCTCATCCATAGCTTCTTTCTGTCCCATAATCAGCGCAATTGGTGCATGGAAAGCCTCGGCGGCTTTTAGCTGGTTCTTTACTCCCATATTCCCGAAATGGTCGTAAACGGAAATTTTCTCCGTGGTTAAATCCCGGAATAACCGTAAGGAACGTTTGGCCGCCAACTCCCCCAGGGGCACTAAAAAGACATCATTTTTCTGTTCTCTGGCAGCGGCTACCTTGTTAGCCTCTAAAATTTTTCGCAAAACCGACAAACTCCCGCTAAAACCAAAGCAACAATGACTTTTACCGCACAAATTTTGCATTAACGATTCATGATAGCCACCCTCACCCAACACCACATTCTCCCCTTTTACTTTATATTTAATAACTAAGTTGGTCTTACTGCTACCGGTCGGTCCGGCATAAAGCGGATTTAACTGATAAGGAATTCCAAGTTCGTCCAAAGCTTCTAGAATATTGGTAAAGTGCTTGCGGGACTCTTCGGAAAGAAAATCCAACACCGCAGGAGCCTCTGACAACAGCCCTTGGCAATCTAAATTACTGCAACGAAAAACATTTAAAATTCTACCCTGCAAATGTTCGTTGCAATCATCGCAAAGCTGATATTTTTTACTGGACAAAAAGTCCTGCAGAGTACGGCTATAAGCCTCCTGGCAGTCATCTTGGCCGATATGATTAATTTCCAATACACAATCTTCTAAACCTAAACCTTTAAGCAATTCCCAGACCCCACCGATTACTTGAGCCTCTGTTAAATGGTTAAAACTTCCGAAGACTTCAAAACCAAATACATAATCGGAAATCGCTTTGCCTTCTAAATCTTGTTTAACAGTATAACCGCTATACTGCCATTTACTGAATGGGGAGGTTTCGTAAACTTTATGTTGATAATAGGCGCGCAACACCCCCGGTAAAAAATCCCCGCGTAAAATCACTGGTCGGCCGGCGACATCCATTTGGAAAAAAGTTTTTAAAGCACCGGGATGATTTTTGTAAAAATACTCGTAAAGTCGCAAATCTTCCAAAAGCGGAACCTCTATTCGTTCAAAACCGTAAGTGCGAGACAATTTCGCCAATCGGCGCAAAAGCAAAGACCACAATCCGTCGGCCTCTGTTGATATATCTTCAAAATCCGGCAACGCCTGAATTTTCTTTGGCACATAGCCGGCAGAAGCCTGCTCTTTGGAATTTTTTTTTGGACGACCCATAATATAAATAAGTTATCAAGTTATAAAGTTTTGCAAGTTATAAAGTTTCCGGTTCAACTTGATGAACTTGATAACTTTAAAAACTTTCTACTTTTGTATTAGTAATTTGGGGCTTGGAAAAACCCGGCGGACGACAGCGGATAAACCCTGGCCCAAAGCTTACCGACAATGTCATCGGCAGGCAAGATTCCCCACACTCGGGAATCTGAGCTGGCGGTTCGGTTGTCACCTAAAACAAAATATTCTCCGGTTCCCAAACGAACTTCTTCCGTGCGTCCAAAGGTTTCGGACTGGTTCGGCAAATAGCTTTCAGTAAGCCTGAACCCTTGAGGGTGCTCAGTGTTTATAATAGTGACAAAACCCTGCCCGATTTTTACAGTCTCCCCCGGTAAACCGATAATCCTTTTAATAAAAAATTGAGAGGTATCTTTCGGAAATTTTAATACTATTACATCCCCTCTTTGCGGCAAACCCTTAATATAAGAGAAGCGGTCGATAATTAAATAATCATGGTTTTTAAAATTCGGTTGCATAGATGAGCCGGAGACCACAAACGGCTCGGCAACAAACATTCTAAAAGGAACTATTATAATTAGAGCAATTACCAAAATTTTTACCAAATCCCAAACAAAAGAACCTACTGTATTCATAACAGAAGGAGATTTTTGCTCAACAGGATTGTCATTTTTGTTTTGTTCCATAAATTTATAAGGTTAAAGTATTGTGATTATAAAGTAGTGGGTCAAATAGTGCAAGAAAAGCAAAGCCCTTATACTTTTTGCCCCTCGACTTTGCTCGGGACATTCGACTTCGTTTCTCGTTTCAGAATAAACATTACCTCTCACACTGGTCGAAGACCATGAGCGGATCCCGATTTATCGGGAGAAGTTTAAATAGTGGACGCGACCCCGATTGCAACATCGGGATGACCTTTCTAAACCCGCCTGCCTGGACTTTGAAAAATGGTGGACGCGACAGGATTCGAACCTGTGACCTTTCGAATGTGAATCGAACGCTCTAACCAGCTGAGCTACGCATCCAAATACCAAATTATTTTAAAACTGTATGACCAATTCTTTTTACCCAAAGAATGGCTAATAAAATTCTCTTTTTTTCTAATCTGGTGGAAATATAACATTGTTTCCAGGCCGAATGCAAGTGTCGGGTCAGGCCTTACCTAATTGCCAGTTTTTCGGTATAATTAGCTAATTGAGATATAGAAAAAAACTGTCCTATGAATGAACCCACCCCTAACAGCAAACTCCCTCATACAAGCGGAAAAAACTTTGATTCTATCAATTCAAAGCCCCACCTAAAAATTGCACCTAAAATTACGGTATCATCTTCACCACTTCCGCCGGTTTCAAAAACACCGGCTCAACTTAATTATTTAACCGCTCGGGGTAATCGGGGAAAAAAATCTTTTGTAAAAAAAGCCCTAATTATCATTGGGCTGATTATTTTGGTATTACTTGGAGCCATAACTTTACGGGCAGCAAACCTTTCCGACAAAATTTTTGTAGGGACCAAAACCACTTTTTTTGAGAAAGTTCGTGACTTTATTCGTGGTGGTGGGGACAATGCCAAACTGGAAGGTGAAGATTTAGGCCAAATTAATATTTTACTGCTCGGCATTGGAGGAGAAGGCCATGACGGACCATATCTTTCCGACACTATGATCTTGGCGGAAATCCGACCTGACCTTGGCCAAGTTTCGCTTGTCTCAATTCCGCGAGATTATTTAACCACCTTACCAAAAAATTTCGGCGACAGAAAAATTAACGCTGCCTTTGCCGAAGGCTACAACCTGCACAAAGACTGGGACGAAGGGGGTTTATGGGCCAGACAAGCGGTAGAAAAATTGTCCGGACAAAAAATTCCTTATTTTGCGGTTATTGATTTTGCCGGATTTGAAAAAGCCATTGACCAAGTTGGTGGCGTTGATATTCAAATTGACCGAACATTTACCGACTACAGCTACCCGGACAGCAACCTTGGATATTTGGCGCCGATTACTTTTACCCAAGGACTTGAACACATGAACAGCGTTAGAGCTTTGCAGTTTTCCCGCTCTCGTCATGCAGCCGGTCCCGAAGGCTCGGATTTTTCCCGCTCCACTCGACAACAAAAAATTATATCCGCGTTTAAAGCCAAGGTGCTGAGTTTAAATTTAATTTCCAATGCAACCACAATAAATTCTTTACTGGATACTTTTGCCAATCATTTTCATACCAACATTACCCCGGGCGGGATGTTCCATTTATTTAATCTAATAAAAGAAAATAATGTTAATTCCTTTATTTCCTTAAGCCTTGACCCGTCCACCTCCTTAGTCTGTCCGAAAATTATGGAAGACACCGGAGCTTATGTTCTCATTCCCTGTGAAGGAAAAAGCGAAATCGACATTAAAAACTTTTTCAAAAATGTTTTTTCCTTAGGGAAAATGGTGGAAGAAAAAAGTGTAATTTGGCTGAGCAGTTCTTCCGGTAACCGCACCGCCTACCAAAAGGCCGATCAAAAACTCAAAGAAGCCGGACTAACGGTTTGGGAATTAACTTACAAAGGTGAACCGCTTGCCAAAAATATTTTCTACCAAGTTAATCCGAAAAACGCTACCGCGGAATTTATAAAATCGAACCTTTCAGCGACAGAAGTAACTCTGCCCCCACCGGGCGTAAATATTAATAAAGACAAAGTAGATGTAATAGTAATTTTGGGGGCAGATAATTAAAATCCAAAATCCAAAGACCAATTTTGATATTTGAATTTCATTGGAAATTTGAAATTAGAAATTTGGCATTAAATTATAATCCATACTTAATAACCCAATCAACTAACCCGTATATCCATGAACAAAAAAAACTCTCTCCCCTTAGTTGCCATTGTCGGCCAACCGAATGCCGGCAAATCCACCTTGCTGAATAAAATTTCCGGTCGGCAATCTGCCATTACATCGGAACTTGCCGGTACCACCCGTGACCGCCAATACATAGACACCGCCTGGAACGGCGTGGAGTTTACTTTGGTGGACACTGCGGGTCTCGCCTTGGATGGCGACCAAGCCTTAGAACTTAGCCTACTAAAACAAATTGATATTGCCGTAGAGCAAGCCGACGTGGTTATGTTCATTGCCGACGGCAAAGAACCCGTAGGCGCGGTTAACAAGCAAGCGTTAAAAAAATTCCGCAACAGCAAAAAACCCATGCTGTTGGTGGTAAACAAATTGGATTCCCCGAAAACTCGAGACGAAAAAGTCGGGCCCTTTACCCGCCTTGGTATAAAACCAATCTTTGCCGTTTCCGCGGTTAGCGGTTTGGGTATGGGTGATATGCTGGACTTTGTCGTGGAAGCCGCAGCCAAAGCTTACCCGCAAAAAGAAAAAGACGAAAATGCAGTTGCCGCGCCGATGCCGATTGCCGTATCCATTGTCGGTAAACCGAATGTGGGCAAGAGCAGTATTTTTAATGCCATCTTAAAAGAAGAACGCGTGGTCGTATCCCCCATTCCCGGCACCACCCGCACAGCGATTGATAGTGAAATCCAAATTGACGGGGTAGATTATACCTTTATTGATACCGCCGGTTTAAAGAAAAAAGAACACCGCCAAGCTAGGCCGGATATTTTTGCCGGCTTTCAAACCTTTAAAGCCATTCGCCGAAGCGACATTTGTTTTTTTGTTATTGATGCCAATGAAGAAATTACCAAACAAGATCAACGCGTGGCCAATGAGATTTTTGCCATGGACAAAGGTTGTATTATTTTGGTAAATAAAATGGATAAATATACCAAGGACAACCGCGGAAAAAAAGGCGGAAATTTTGACGACCGGAGCAAAAGCGATGACCAGTACCAAACTCTGCGCGATTATATTTCCCACCACTTCTCCTTTTTGTGGATGTGTCCGGCGTTCTTTGTTTCCGCCACCACCGGCGAAGGTTTGGAGGAAGCGCTTTCGGCTATAAAAAAGATTTTTGAAGACCGTCATAAAGTAATTGACGACGAAACGCTAAAAACTTTCTTGGCCAAAAAAATGAAAATCAATCCGCCGAAACTGCTTCGTGACCAAAGAGAACCTAAAGTTTATGCTTTGCGCCAACTAGATACTAACCCACCGCTGTTTGAACTATACGTTAATCGCCCCGGCGCTATATCCACCCAATTCCGCAAATTTTTAGAAAACGCCATTATAAAAGACTTAGACTTCTGGGGTTCCCCAATAACCTTAAAACTCCGGGGTAAAGACAAGACGTAAGGTAGCTGTTAGCTTATAGCTTTTGGCTTATAGGATATAACAATAGACCGCTTAGGCGGTTTTTTGTTATACTATCTGCATGAAGTTAATTATCGGTCTAGGCAATCCGGGAACGAAATATTCTGCCACTCGCCACAACGCGGGGTTTTTAGCCATAGATTATTTTTTAAAAAATATTCAGGCCATAAACTGCCAAAGCAGTTTTCAGGCGCAAATTTGCGAATTGCATTTTGGCGCGCAAAAAGTCTTCTTTGTTAAACCGCAAACTTTTATGAACCTGTCCGGGGAAGCGGTAAGAGCTATTGGGGATTTTTACAAAATAAATTACTCAACCGACTTGCTGGTAATTCATGACGATGTTGATTTACCGTTTGGGGAAATCAAAAATACTACCTCGTCTTCTGCCGCCGGGCACAATGGAGTACAAAATATTATTGATTTACTGGGAACTAAAGACTTTCACCGCATCCGTCTGGGAGTGGAAAATCGCCTCGACAAAAAAATCCCGCCCACCGAAGCTTTTGTGTTGCAAAACTTTAATGCAGAAGAGATTACCAAACTTGAAGCCGAAGTACTTCCCGAAGTTAAATTGGCTATTGAAAAATTTATTGGCAAATAAAAAACCGCACTAGTGCGGTTTTTTATTTACATTCATTACCCTACCTGCAAGTGAAAGGTAGCAAACAATCGTCTACAAACCTTTACTTGATGTTCGAACCAGTAATAGGAGGGATGATACTAGTTCTTACGACTTGCAAATAGGGCAACAAATATAAATAGATACTTAAATATTATTATACTCCTTATTGGCCATTTTGTCAAGGGTAAAGCCAAAAAACCCTTTAAAACCTTATGTTTTTAGACGATTCCCTTTATTTGCACGGGTTAAATTTAATGCCCCAATTTGGACCGGCCCGCCTTTTGCAAATTACCAAAAATATTAAAACTTTTCAAGAAGCCTTTTTCTTAAAGAAAGATGCCTTGCTCAAGTTAGGCCTGGATGAAAAGTTAGCCGATGATTTTTTGACCCTGAGACAAAAAATTAACTTAGAACAAGAAGCCGAGCGACTAAATAAGGAACAAATTAAGCTGTTAACATTTCGGGATATTAATTACCCCAAACTTCTGTTACAAATTCCCAAGAACCCCCCGCTCCTCTACTTTAAAGGGGCAATGACTGAACCGGAAGAATTATGCATTGCCGTAGTTGGCACACGCCAAATCACCGGTTACGGCCGGGTGGTCGTTCCCCAGTTAGTAGAACCACTGGTTGATGCCGGTGCCGTAATTGTCTCCGGGATGGCTTTTGGCGTAGACTCCACGGCGCATGAAATTGCGGTCAAAAAGAATCGACGGACTATTGCAGTGCTTGGTGGCGGTTTAGATGAAAAAAGTTTATACCCCAAGCATCATGCTTTACTGGCCCAGCAGATTCTTCATGCCGGCGGAGCACTCTTAAGTGAATACCCAATTGGCACGCCAAACTTTAAGCAAAACTTTGTAGCACGCAACCGAATTATTTCCGGGCTATCTGTGGCCACTTTGGTAGTAGAGTGTGATTTAAAAAGTGGCACACTAATTACAGCCAACCACGCGCTGGACCAAAACCGCACCTTGTTTGCAGTTCCCGGTCCCGTATATTCCCCGCAAAGCCAAGGACCGAATAATCTGTTAAAAATGGGTGCCAAGCCGGCAACCACCGCAGCGGATATTTTAAACGATTTAAATTTACAAACCTTGCCCGAACAAAAACAAACCTCGGCAAGCTTTGGCGATACCAAAGAAGAAACAGTACTCCTCAAACTTTTAAGTTTTGAACCAATAATTATAAACGAACTTATAAAACAATCGGGCTTAGAGGCGGGTGCAGTAATTACCGCCTTGACTTTTTTGGAAATGAAAGGGAAGATAAGGAATATGGGAGGACAACAGTACATTTTATCCCGCTAGCGGGATAAAATAATTCCTAATATCTAATGTCTAATTTCTAATGGGTGCATCCATTAGGCATTTATTCATTTGGGCTTGATTAGAAATTAGAAATTGAAAATTAGAAATTAATTCACTATGCATCGTTTAACATTAGCAAAAATTTTTATTGGTATTCTTTTTACCCTTGGCCTTATCCTTGGGATTCTTCAGCACAATAACGATCCTTACTTTGGCTCAACCAAAACCAGCTACAACTTTGCTGCGAGCGACAAGTCTTTAAGTACCTATTTCAAACAAGCCGAGGATCTGGCGAAAAAAACCGACACTAAAGCCAATGTGAGTTTTTTGGCGGTTGGTGATATTATGCTCAGCCGGAATGTGGCCGGGGAAATCCAAAAAGCTAAAAATATAAATTTGCCATACGAGAAGATGGCGGAAATTTTAAAATCCACAGATTTTAATTTTGGCAATTTTGAAAGCCCGTTTTATAAAATTTCCAAAAATTGCCTGGCCTCAGAAGCGGTCGGTATTATTGGCGGACACTCTCTGGTCTTTGGCTCTCCCTGTTTATATGTTAAAGGGTTAAGAGATTATAATTTTCAGATTCTTAACTTGGCAAATAATCATGCGCTTGATCAAGGACTTGTGGGCTTAAAATTTACAACCTCATTACTTTCTGACCCTAACGTCGCAATCCAACATATTGGCGTTGGAGAAAATTTGGATGATGCCTGGAAACCGGCAATTGTGGAAGCCAAGGGTATGAAGATTTGTTTTATAGGCGCATCTTACTCCTCTATAAATGATGGCGGGAAAGCCACAAATGAGTATGTGGCGCGCATTGAAGACGCTGAAAATCTTAAATCTTCAATCCTAAATCTAAAATCTAAGTGCGACTTTGTCGTGGTAACTATGCATGCGGGAACGGAATATGTACGCAAGCCGAATCAGGCGCAAATTACTTTTGCCCACGCCGCGATTGACGCGGGGGCAGATATGATAATCGGCGCACATCCGCATTGGGTACAAACAATAGAGCGGTACGCACCAAATTGCCCCTCCCCAATTCATGGGGAGGGCGGCTCGAGTGCATCCGAGGAGCAGGAGAGTTTAAAATGTGGCGATCCAAAGTACATTTTCTACTCCTTAGGCAACTTTATTTTTGACCAAATGTGGAGCCAAGACACTCGTGAAGGCTTGACCTTAAAAATTAACCTTTCTAAAAGCATTGCCCCCAACCTGCAAGGCAATCACCAACCAGCCAAATTGGAGTCCGTGGAATTAATTCCCATTATTATTGACAACTACTCCACTCCCCGCCCCGCAACAGAAACCGAAAGCAAAAAAATCCTGGAAAAAATTGGAGAAAAAGAAAAAATATTATACTAATAAAAAATTACGGCGGTCATGGGTGTTATTCCACGACCGCCGAGCTGCCTGCGTTATTCATCGAGCCGTCTTTCGCCAGCTAAAAACCCAGAACAGGAAAGCTATCGCGCTGAACACTCCGCCGAAGAAGACGAAGTCGCCCAACGCCCTTCCTGCAAAAAAGCGCGTAGCCTCTGATGCGGTTGGGTCGAGGACCGTGTTAACACAGGCGCGGAGTTCCCACAAAACAAAAGCGCCAAAAACTGCCGCTAACATCTTATCCCATCTGTCCATTTCATCACCTCCTTCCAGATGAAACTTGGCCTAATGAGATTCGTTGCGATAAACCCGCATGAGCACCTTCAGAAGGGACAAATAGCCACCAAATGTAATCAGCAAAATAATCGGGATCGAGTATTCATCCCCCGGTTGCGGACGGGGAGAATGGAAAATACTCCATGACATTTTCCAGATGCACAGCTCCAGGATTGTCGCTACCCCTACACTCATGCCGAGAATAGCCAACGTCTCTTTCTTTGCTTTATCCATGAATCCTCCTACAAACTTTCAAGCCTTAATATATTATCTTTTTCTTACATAATTATCAACTTATGATTTTTATGAGTAGATTTGACAATTTGAAACATCATTGCGATAATTAAATTAGGCTTAATGATTGTCGAATTATTTTATGTATTTTAACGAGTGGAATAAAGAAGAAATAAATAAGTTAAAAAAACTTTACCCTATTATGCGCGTCAAAGACTTGACCAAATTCTTTCCTAAACGAAATAGGTATACAATAGCGGCCAAAGCACTTGCGTTAAAGCTGCCATCAGCAAAACTATGGCAGGATGAGCAAAACAAACAACTCCAAGAAAAATTTGCTAAATCTTCTAAAGAAGAACTACTAAAATTATTTCCCAATCGCACCTGGTTGGCAATTGTAGCTCAAGGGGAGAGATTAGGTATAGAAAGAAATAGAAACAAACCAAGGCTTAGAGTGAATGAAGACTATTTTAAAAAATGGTCTCCAAATATGGCTTATGTTCTTGGTTTTATATTGTCAGATGGCTGTATTATTAAGGGAAGCCATAAAGGATATAGTGACGCCTTAAAATTCGGGGTGCAGTTAAAAGACATTGATATTCTGGAAAAAATCAAAAAGCAGTTATCATCAGCTCATTCTATATCAGTAGTCAGAAATGCCGCCTATTTATCCATCTCCAGTCAAAAATTAGTAAATTGTCTCAAAACTTTAGGAATAACATATAAAAAAAGTTTAAAGGAGACTGTCCCACGCGTCCCTAAAAAATACGTAAAAGATTTTGTTCGCGGGTTAATTGATGGCGATGGTGGAATTTCTATTGATTCTAATAACTACCCCACCTTAAGATTTTATGGAGGAATTAATACTGTAAACTTTGTCAGAAACTACTTTTGGAATAAATTTAAAGCACTCTCAAAGATTGGTAAAAAACAATCCAAGCTTGCACCAAAAATTTATCTCTGCTATATTGCATATCGTACAAATACTGCAAAAAAGTTAATTGACCATTTGTATAAGGGTGCTGAAATATTTTTAGACAGGAAGTATAATCTTGCCTTACGGTGCGAACACATTCAAATTAGAAAAAGAAGTAACCCATCAGTCACTTATGAAAAAACAATTAATTATCGTTGAGAGCCCCACAAAATCTAAAACCATCCAAAGATTTTTAGGTTCCGAATATCAAGTCGAGGCCAGTATTGGTCATGTGCGAGATTTACCGAAAAGCAAAATTTCCATTGACGTAGAACATGACTTTGAACCAACCTATATTATTCCGCTAAAAGCCAAGGAAACCGTAGCCAAACTGAAAAAACTGGCCAAGGACGCCTCCTCTATTATATTAGCGACTGATGAAGACCGCGAAGGAGAGGCTATTTCCTGGCATTTAGTGCAAGCTTTGGGTCTGGGAGACGAAGCGGAGATTGCCAAAGGCAAGGAAGACAAGCGCATAAAACGCATTGTTTTTCACGAAATTACCAAAACTGCCATTGAACAGGCGTTAAAGAACCCGCGCGATATAGACTTAAATTTAGTGGATGCCCAACAAGCCAGGCGCGTGTTGGACAGGTTGGTGGGTTATGAACTCTCGCCGTTTTTGTGGCGCAAAATCCGTTATGGTCTTTCCGCCGGTCGAGTACAATCGGTCGCGGTCCGTTTAGTAGTGGAACGGGAACGAGAAATTAAAAATTTCCAACAAGAAGAATATTGGAGTATAGAAGCTCAGCTTTCTAAACAGACCTCCGACAAAACTTTTACGGCTCGGTTGCAAAAAATCGGCGACAAGGTTGTAGGCAAAATGGACATTAATAAAGAAGTTGAGGCCAAAAAAATTGTTACAGATTTAGCCGGTGCCCAATACCAAATTCAAGATATTTCTACCAAAGAAGTAAAAAGAAATCCGTCGGCTCCATTTACCACTTCTACCCTGCAACAAGAAGCGGCGCGCAAATTCGGTATGTCCGCCAAGCAAACCATGGTCATTGCTCAACAGCTGTATGAAGGCGTAAAATTGGGCGAAGAGGGTCATCAAGGTTTGATTACTTACATGAGAACCGACAGTTTAAATTTAGCGCAGTCAGCCTTACAGGCTATTAAGCAAGTAGTGAGCGCAGAATTTGGCAAAGAGTATTCACTTTCTGAACCGCGACATTTTACCAACAAATCCAAAGGCGCGCAGGAAGCACACGAAGCTATTCGTCCAACCGATGTGTTAAGAAAACCTAGTGACATTAAAGAGCACCTAGACAAAGGTCAATACAAAGTTTACGACCTAATTTGGAAACGCACTATCGCCTGCCAAATGGCGCCGGCCGTGCTGGAACAAACTGCAGTAGACATTGTAGCAAGTAGCAAGAATCAAATATCAAGCGAATACATTTTCCGCGCCAACGGACAAACTATAAAATTTGACGGTTTTATTCGTGCTTACACCGAAGGACAAGACGAAAAAGCCGAAGACGAAATCGAAGGCGTTTTGCCGGAACTGACTTTGGAAGAAATATTAAAATTACACGAACTCTTGCCGTTG
Organism: uncultured Candidatus Saccharibacteria bacterium; assembly: GCA_964477745.1. Lineage (GTDB taxonomy): Bacteria > Patescibacteriota > Doudnabacteria > UBA920 > UBA920 > PALSA-1336. Next base: position 47,259 of record CAYZEI010000001.1, read on the forward strand.
CAACACTTTACCGAACCGCCGGCCAGATACTCTGACGCCACTTTAATTAAAGCCTTAGAAGCCCATGGCGTCGGCCGTCCTTCCACTTATGCTCCAACTCTCTCCACTATTCAAGACCGAGGCTATGTAGACAAAGTAGATAAAAAATATAGCCCGACCGAAGAAGGTTTTTTGGTTAATGATATGCTGGTAGAAAATTTTCCGGAAATTGTAGATATTAATTTTACTTCCCATATTGAAGAAGGTTTTGACAATATTGCGGAAGGTAAAATCAAATGGGTAGAGGTCATGAAAGAATTTTACGGCCCGTTTAAAAAACATTTAATCGAAAAAGAAGCCAGTGTTCAAAAAGAAATAGAAGTTTCCACTACCCCCTGCCAGCACTGCGGTAAAATGATGTTGATAAAATACGGGCGTATGGGAAAATTCTTAGCCTGCCCGGATCCGGAAAGTAAAATTACTCAGCCAATGCCGGAGGAAGCGGCTAAAATAAAAGCCCTGGAAGAAAAAACCAAAGGGGAAATCTGCCCGATATGCGGAAAGTTAATGCAAGTAAAACGCGGACGGTTTGGATTTTTCCTGGGTTGCCAAGACTACCCAAAATGCAAAGGAATCAGTAAAATTTGGAACAAAACCGGCTATAAATGCCCTGCCTGTCTTGCGAAGCAAGAGGGTGAGCGAAGTCGAATCCCTAATGACCCCGCCCATTCGGCAAGCTCAGGACAATCAGATAAACTGATTGGCGATGTAGTAGAGCGAAAATCTCGCGGTCGCGGTAAGGCCTTCTTTGGCTGTACCCGGTTCCCGGACTGTACCTTTGTAATGAACGTGAAACCGGAAAACCAAACTGAGCTGGACGAAGCCTACAAAAATTGGAAAGCCAATCCTCCAAAGCCAAAAAAAGTTTGGAAAAAGTCCGCCAAAGGCGGATCCGCCTCAGGCGGGAAAAAAACCTCGGAATAGTCCGAGGTTTTTTAAATCTTAAATCTTATTTATTCTAGTCGTTCCGAGAATAAAGTTCGGCATCAAACCAGGTTAGCTTTATAGCTTTGATTATGCCGATTAACGAGGCAAAATATCGAAGGTGGGCTAAAACGCCAGCCACATAGGCAAAGTAGCCGGTAACATAAAAATTGTTATAATCTAAAATCGCCCACTTCCCGCCCAGAGAAAGAATATATCCATGCGGTTTATTTTTATAAGGCAAGGGCGGTTTTTTATTTTTCATTAAGTACGGTAAGGCCTGGGCCACATACTTACCTTGATCTACGGCATCTTGCGCAGTTCCGGGAACAAGTTTACCGTTTTTGGCAAATACACAAGCCGCGTCACCAATAACCATAATATTTTCCATTGCCCCGACCTGTAAAAATTCATTTACACTAATGCGATCTTTACGGTCTTGAGCAAAAATGCCGTCATTGTTTAAAACTGAGGCCTTAACTCCGGTGGTCCAAATTAACGCATCGTAAGCTAATTTTTCTCCGGACATTAGTTCAATAAAATTTTGGTCCACTTTAGAAATTCGACTGGAGATGCGTACATGCACACCTAGCTCTTGCAGACGATTATAAGTATCATGACTTAACCGATCATCAAAACCTTCCACTAATTTACTTGATGCCTCCACCACTAAAATTTCAATCTTTTCGCGCGGGTATTGATATTTCCAGGCAAGAAAATCCAAAAACCCTTTAAGCTCCCCTGCCACTTCCGTACCCGTATAACCACCGCCGGCAATAATAAAACTTAAATTCTTTTTGTTAAAATCCATGGCCTTAGCTTGAAATGCAAACTCAATCTTATTACGAATCCGCAAAGCATCTGGCAATGTTTTTAACGGTAGCCCAAATTCCTTTGCGCCTAAAATACCATAATAGTCACTTTCGCTTCCGGAGGATAAAATTAAAAAATCATAAGGCAAAGTTCTACCTTGTAATAAAACTTTTTTTTGAGCGCTATCAATACTTAGGCACTCTCCCTGCACAAATTGAATTTTTTTACCGGCTAAAATTTCCGCAAACGGCAAAGTAATACTTTTTTTAATTTGTTTTATGGTGGTGAGTTCTTCATCTGCCGTGGCCACTTCAAAAAGATTCGGGGTAAATAAATGGTAATCCCGTTTATCAACTAAAACAATTTGGATGCTCGGATCTTTTTGAAACTGTTTTTCCAAATCCAGAGCCGTGCGTAGCCCCCCAAAACCTCCACCAATAATTACAATTTTTGTCATTTTTGTTTCAAGCCAATTACTATCTAACCTAATTATATCATAAAAGAAGGCCTCCCATTTGGGAAGCCTTCTTTTATGTTTGCATACTTACAGACTTATGTACTTACTAGCTTATGAGCTTACTTTTGCTTACTCGTATTGAAGGGCTTGGATCGGATCGAGTTTGGAGGCCTGGCGGGCAGGCAAAACCCCAAAAAGGATGCCAATGGTCGCCGAGACACCAAAAGCAATCACTATGGCGTAAATTGGCACACTAAAGGCCCACTCCAGACCGCTGGCCTTGGCAATAAGTGACACTACCCAGCCTAAGCCCGCACCAAAAATAATACCGAAAACTCCGCCAATGACGGTAACTAATATTGATTCAATTAAAAATTCTGCTAATATATCCGCCGGCTTGGCGCCTAAGGCTTTTTTAAGTCCAATCTCTGAAGTCCGCTCGGTAACCACCACGTACATAATATTCATAATTCCCACACCACCGACAATTAAAGAAATAGCGGCTATGGCAATAAGTAAAATCGTAATCCCATTAAAAATGGTATTAAATGTTTCCAAAGTCTGCGCTTGAGTTTGAACCATAAAATCATCCTTAAACGGATCGGAAATATTATGGTTCCGACGCAAAACCGCGCGTATATCTTCGGCCGTGGCATCGCCTAAATTAGTGTCGTTAATTTGTACCACGGAAAACAGTAAATAATCTATCCCAAGAATTTTTTTCTGGGCAGTATTCAGGGGCATATATAATGTGCCGTCTTCGTCACCGCCAAGTCCCCCGCGGGAATTATAGACTCCAATGACTTCAAAATTAATATCACCCACTCGAACAAACTTGCCTATGGGATCATTCTGTAAAAATAAATCTTCCGCTAGCTTGCTCCCCAAAATTACCACCTGGGCAGCACCCAAATTTTCTCCGGAAGTATAAAACCTACCTGCTTTGAGCGTTCCTTTATCTATATCAAACCGCTCCGGCGAAGCGCCATAGAACATAACGCTTTTGGCCACGTCCTGAAAACTAACGACTTTTAAACCAACCACCACGCCATAATCATTCCCTACGTTTGGCAAACGTTTAATATCTTCTAAATCACGATTTTTTAAAGTTGTCACAGCGACCGCACTTCCGGCTCTTCCGGTATCTGCCGAAGCCGCACCAGAGTTGGCACGGTTTTTTGTGGTTGGTGGAACTCGAGTTTCCACAAATAAAGTATTGGTCCCAAAGGCCTGAACTTGAGCATTTATTAAACTTCGAAAACCCTCTCCGGCGGAAAGCACTAAAATTACCGTGGCAATACCGATAATAATGCCTAAAGTCGTCAGTCCGGTTCTGGCCGGATTGGCAAATAAAGCTTTGGTAGATTGTTTGAAAGCGTTTAACATAGATAACTATTTAGGATTTAAGATATAAGATGTAAGATATTCAATTCAGTCTAAAATCATTAATCTTATATCTGACATCTTACTTTACATTATTCGTATCTAAGGGCGTCAATCGGATTTAATTTAGAAGCTTTATATGCCGGATACGAACCAAAAATTACACCGGTTAAAATAGAAACGCCAACAGCCAGCACAACAGAGGTTATGGAAATAACAAAAGCCCAATCATAACCCAATTTTTTCATTAGCAAGGAAACCAAATAAGCTACAACAATACCAACTACAATTCCTATTAACCCGCCTAAAGTAGTCAGAGCTCCGGCCTCCAGTAAAAATTGATTCCGCACCGCGGCATTTTTTGCACCGACCGCTTTTCGCAAACCAATTTCTCTGGTTCGTTCGGCCACGGTAACCATCATAATATTTAAAATCCCAATCCCTCCGACCACTAAAGCAATCGCTGCCATAGCGGTTAAAAAGAGTGTTAAGGCATCGGTAATAGTACTAAGAATTTTTACCGCATCCGCAATATTTCGTACCGTAAAATCCGCATCCACATCTTTTTTTATTCGATGACGTTGCATCAATACCGACTTCACGTCTGCAAGGGTTTGGTCTACATTATCAGCGGAGTCCACTTTAACATTTATGGACTGGACATAATGAATGCCCAATAATTGTTTTTGCCCGATAGTTAAAGGTAAAAATATTTGGTCGTCCTGGTTTTGAAAAAATGCACTTCCACGAGGAGAGATGACCCCAATAACCCGCAAAGGAATTCCACCGGCTTCGGTTTGAGAAGCACTTTTTACTTTAATAACTTGACCCAACGGGTCAACACCGCTCTCGGTAAATAACTCATCGGCCACGGCCGAGCCTAAAACAACCACATTGGCATTTCCCTGTTCTTCCTGCTGGCTCATAAACCTGCCCTCTTTCATTGTAATTGAAACTACCTGCGGATAAGTATAATCCGTGCCGACAAAATTTGTGTCTATTTCTTTATTCTGCCAAATTACTGTAGCACCGCTACGAACAGCGGAAGCTACTGCCGTAGCATGCGGAACCTGAGCGGTATCACGCAAGGCAGCTGCATCTTCTTGCACAAGTGAAGTAATGACAATACCAAATATTTGAGCGGGTGGGCCTTTTTCATTACTCTTACCCGGCTGAACCGAAAGTAAATTGGTTCCTAATTTTGTGACTTGTCCCAAAACCAAACTTTGAGCACCGGCTCCAAGAGCAATAATAATTATTACTCCGGCAACACCAATAACAATTCCCAGAATCGTTAAAAACGATCGGCCTTTCCTGGCCAACAGGGTTCTAAATACTAATTTGATGGTACCTATAAAGTTCATATTTAGCTTATAGCTGTTAGCTTATAGCTGTTAGGCCTAAAACCTAGAAGCTAGTAGCTAAAAGCTTATTTAACCAATTCTTTTCCGACCGAGGCAATTGTTCTGGTAACTACTTTTTCATCGCCGACAATGTTCCCGTCTTTCACCCGGATAATTCTTTTGGCATGATTGGCCGTATCCATTTCGTGGGTAACCAAAATAATTGTCCTGCCTTCATTGTTTAATCTTTGCAAAATTTCCATTACCGTATTTCCGCTCTTGCTGTCTAGGTTTCCGGTCGGTTCATCGGCAAAAATTACCGCCGGATTATTTACCAAAGCGCGGGCAATGGCCACACGTTGCTTCTCACCACCGGAAATTTGATTGGTATAATACTCTAACCGATGTGACAAACCGACACTGTCTAAAGCTTTCTTTGCCAACTCGTCGTGATTCTTTTTGGTGCTGTAAATTAACGGTAACTTAACGTTATCCAACACTGAGGTACGAGCCAATAAGTTAAATGATTGAAAAACAAAACCAATTTCCTCATTGCGCAAGGTGGCCAAATAATCGTCGTCAAAATTTTTAATATCTTGACCTTTAAACTCGTATAAACCTCCGGTGGAACGATCCAGAAAACTTAAAATGTGCATCAGTGTGGACTTTCCACTCCCAGACGGACCCATAATTGCCACAAACTCCCCCGGCTCAATGCTAAAAGATAAGCCGTGCAGTACCGAAGTGACTACGTCTTCATTAATATAATCTTTACTTAAATTTTGAACTTTGATTAAAGACATTTTATCATCCTAGCATGCTAACATTTTATCATTTACATATGCTAATCAGAATTATTAGCTTGTTAAAATGATAAAATGTTTAAATGATTATTGTTTTATATAAGTAACTATTTCCTGACCTAAATTCAAACCGGAAACAACTTCAACCAAACCTTCGTCTGCTTCCAGGCCGGTTTTTATTTCCACTTCAGAATATGTTTTCTTTTTGGTATCTGTAACTTTACGAGCATATTTTTTGCCGTCTTTTGAAATTACCCCACGTAACGGCATTGCCAATACGTCATCTTTTTTCTCTACTAAAATTGTCATGTTCGCGGTCATCCCAGGCTTCACCTCAGGAATATTGTCTACACTGGCTGTAACTTTATAATTTACCACACCGGATACTACGGTAGCGCCCGGGTTTACGGTTTGAACCTTACCGACAAAATGTCTGTCGGCTCCAAGAGCGTCTAATGTAATGTCTACATCTTGTCCGGTTTTTAAAGCGGCAATGTTTGCTTCACTAATATTGGCTTCCACATGAAGATTGCCGACATCTTGTAAAATCACAACCGTCTTTAAAGCCGAAGCAAGTTCTCCGACCTTAGTATCAACTGTGGTAATTGTTCCGTCTGCCGGAGCTTTAATCATTGTGTTATCGTAAGCCGATTGTGCAGCCAATACCTGACCCTGACCACTAAGAATTTGCGCCTGAGCCGCTTCTAGATCTGCCGGCCTGGCCTGAGCCTTTTTTAAATCCAAGGCTGCCTGAGCGGAAGCCACAGCATTCTGGGCTGCAGTGAGTGCGCTTCTCTGGGTCTCTAATGCGGAATTATAGGCATTAAAATAAGTTACGTAAGTTGCAGATTGAGTATTTGGGATTGTAACAGTCCACACGTTATTAGTTGGGACGCTTGTAGAAGAAAATTGAATATACAAACCCTTTACCCCGACCGGCTGTGGAGTTACATCTACAATACCATCGCCACTTTCTAATCCATTTACCTGAAATCGCAACCCATTACCGGTAGAATAAATACTAATTTTATAGACTCCAAGTTCTGTGCCGGTATAAGTTCCGGAAATGGTGGCGGTAACCGAACCGGTGTTCCCGCTGGCAGCAATTGCTGACAGGCCGGAATTCAACAAAGCTTTTCGAGCGCTTTCTACTAATACTTCCTGTTGCTTGATTGTATTTTCCAAGGCACTTTTGGCATTATCTAAAGTTACTTGAGAAACGGTCACTTCTTCACTGCTGGCGCCGGATAAAACTTTATTATAATTTGCCTGAGCCGAAGCCAAAGCTCCACGAGCGGAGGTTAAATTAGCCAACTGATCTTTTTGATCCAAACTGGCCAGTACCTGTCCGGCTTTGACTTTATCCCCTTCTTTTACTCTGACGCTTTGAACAATACCGCTGGTTTTAAAACTTAAATTTAAATCGGTTTCGGAAACCACCTGTCCGGTGGCTAAAACGGTATATTTAATATTCTGCTTTTTTACTGTGTCGGTTAAAATATTTGCACTGTTGTCCTTTGGCTTAAAAATTGAGTAAGCAATCGGCAAAACCACCAGTAAAATTACTACTGTCCAAATTATTTTCTTCTTTGTAAAAAATCCTTTAATATTCATAAATGTTATTTTAGAAAACTTAATTATTTATAACTTTTGAACCAATAACTTTTTCCATATGTTTTTTAATTTCTTTTTTCCACTCTTTACTGTCCACACTTTCCATAATAGTATCTATAACCTCGGAAAGCTGTTCAGCCTTCATAAGTCCAAGTACTTTGCCAAACTTCCCCATAACCATTAGTTGGTCGCCGGGTTTTAGCCCCAGGTCTTTCCGGGCTTGGGCCGGAATTACCACTTGGCCACGTGCCCCCATTGTGGTGGTTCCGTACATTTTGTCATGCTTATGCATGTCTGAATTAACTAAGTATTTTACCATTTGGACCTCTTTTTAAATTATGTATGATAATACATACTTATCATACATGAAAATTTACAAGCTGTCAATAAAGAAAAGAGCCGGTTGCAAAAGATAGCAACCGGCTGCCGAAATAGTATTTGCCCTGTTTCGGCTCAGGGACTTAAAACCAGACTTTGTCCATTTTCGACCCCCCTTATAGAGTAACTGCATTGGCCCCCAAGAGGGCCAGGAAAATACTCCCTAGCAGGATTAAATTCCTCGCCCGCTTGGAACAGGGATGACTAATAGCCAAGCTCCCGTCCTTTTGGGCTTCTGTCGATATGAACTTTTTCTGGAATTTCAGCGGGTCTTGGGTTATCCGCATCAAATCCATAAACACTCTTCGCCACGGACTTCGAAATCGAAAATCCGCAACTGGAGCAAGTCAGCAAGTCACCCTTAACCGTGAGTCTTGTCTGGCACCCAGAATTTTTGCACTTCATGATGTCCTCCCCTGGCGTAATTAACGCTCATTTCGATTGTACACACTAGCTTGCCCGTTTTCAGGGCAAACAAAAAATCCCGAGGCTCCGTTGAGCTCGGGAATAATAAGTTGAAGTGATTTACATTTTTTTCAACTCAAAATTTCCGGTCTCAACGATCGGGGTAAAATAAAAGTACCAAAAATTTTGAGCAATTCTTTTCATATGTAAAAGTATTATAGCAAACCCAATATCTTTGTCAAACCGTTTTTCCCTGCTATTTGGGTTGGGGTAATGGCAGACAAATTGGCCAAACGGTCTGCTTGAGGTACGGCAATTTTGTATATTTCCGGCAGTTCGGTTTCCAAACTTTGAGCCAGTGTTATTTTTTGCGCCCGATTCTTTAAATCCTCATAATTCACATTATTTAAATATAAATCGAGCAATGACGACTTAGTTAAAGTGCCATTAACTTGCTCAAAAGCCAATGGGGTTTCCGCAAAATTATCTGTGACCACTTTATTTACTTGCCCAACCAGTCCGCTCTCCCCCATTTCCGTAAGCAGGGCAATAAATTTTTCTTTAGTTTCAGTAAGCCAAGTGGTCTGATTAAAACCACCTAAACAATTAAAATTGTAAGTTAGCATTACCAAAAAGCACACTAAACTGGTGGGGTAAACAGTCCTATTTCCAAGGACTTTACTAATAATCTCTGACGTTAGATGATATTCAACTTTTAATCCTAAATCTTTAATCTTTAATCCTTTACGATGCAGAGCCACTCGCCTGTCTTCTCCGTCCACGCCCCAAAACAAAAAACTACCACGCCCTAAGCCAAAAGCACCTCTAAGCCCCAAAAAGTATTTTTCGGTTAATTGCCACCCTTCTGGAGTAAAAAATAATTTATGTAAAATGTGGTCAGGGTTTATGGCGATATCTTTAATTATAATTTGTGAAGCTATATCTTCAAGTGGTAAATAAATTAATTTTGGAGCAGATGGAAAAACTTCCTGCCACAGCATTTGGCTAATTACACAAGCCTGGTCGGAAAAATTACTTTGTCCCAATACCGGGGCCGATAAAAAGATCTTTTGAACCAGCTGGGTTAATTTTTCTTTCTGGCTACCATTTAAAAAACTTAAATTCTTAATCTGTTGTAAAACTCTTGATACTTCCTCTAGCCCAATTTTATTTGCACCAAACACGGTTTTTGTTTTATGACCATCGTGAAAAAAAGATAGTCTCTCTAAAAAACCGGTCTTGGGGTTAGTCAGAACTAAACAACCCGGCCAAGAAGAGTTATTTAAAGAAACACCGCTGGTGGGAAACACCGGTAAATACTCTAACTCTTTTCGTAAAGAAAAAAGTAAATTGGCATTTAAAAAGAAGGGGTGACCAAAAATACCGTGATGGTCCACTGTGGAAACCAAAGGACAACTATGAACTTGAGACAACAATTCTTTCGCCTGATCCTGGTTCATGCTCTTTCCAACCAAATCTTGAATTATGGAAGTCACCGACTTATGAACCGAACCGGAACCTGTTTTCCACCCCCCAACATAATCAAAAAGCGACGTCGAACCCTGCTGAGCGTAGATTTGTGCTAAGACTTTTTGCCTGCCAAACACTGATGATTTTAAAAGATTAATATCGTTCATACCGATTGTATTATAACCTGCGTCGGATAAATAAAAAACCCCTCACGGCCCTTTAGCTGTGAGGGGTTTGAATAAACAATTTATCTAACGCCTCTAGGAGTCACTTTATGCATGCCTTCAGGAAAATTTCCGGTCTGCTTTCCAAGACAGAAATAATACGAATAGTCCGAATAGAGGGTATTCCCATTAATAACATAGGATATTCCGCTCGGATAGTAATAGTAAGTATTCCCAAGTATTCCTGCAGGAGCTCCGGAATCAAAAGAGTCGTAACTGACAGTGGCACAAGTACCATCCGCAGGCAGTGGAGAAGAAGGCAAAGTCGCTGCAAAAGTTGGACTAACCCCGCCAGGAATTCCTAAAGTCGGCGAAGATGGATATCCTTTATTATAGGAATAGTAAAGCTCCAACGCCGTATTCATTTGGGTCATATCGCCCAAACGTTTGGCGTCTCTGGCTTTTTGTCTGGCAGACAAAAAAGCAATCAAAGCAACAGAAGATAATAGAGCAATAATTGCAACCACAACCAAAAGCTCTATTAAAGTAAAGCCGGAATTATTTTGTTGATTTTTATTTTTCATGACTTTTTATACATTTATTATACAACTACTTGATTTAAAAAACAATGTGGATAAACTTAGGGGAAATTGGAAGCCCTTGATAAAATCTGTTAAATATTGTAGAATATCAAAGAATCCTTATAAGTTACATAGTCTTTGCTTCCTAAATCTTCCGGATAGTAAAGGATTACATATAGGATACGATTGTGGGTCTGTAGCTCAGTTGGTAGAGCAGCGGCCTTTTAAGCCGTTTGTCGAGGGTTCGATCCCCTCCGGACCCACCATAAAGAAAATGCCTCATCCTGCCTTGCGCGGATGGGGCAGTTTCTTTTATAGATGACAGCGGGGCTCGAACCCACCACGAAAAAGCACCGAATTACTTGGGTGCTTTTTTTTAAAAGTGATATAATTAAGTCAATTAACTTTAATCAATTATATGAGCATGCATGAAATTGAGGGTCTTGTAGAAAGTTCCATAAGATTACTAGATAAATCACCCGAGGGCTCATCGTTAGATCTTCGTTCTGTATTTTGGAACTTATTTAGATACCAAGAAAAGTTTGATACAGGCGGTACTCTATTTCGGGCAATAGATATTTTAATCAAAAATCATTACGTATATGTTTTCCCTGTCACAGAACATCCTAATTATGAAAAATATAAAAGCTATTTTGACAGCCTTAAAGAACACTCATATATTCTTAGAAACCCTATAGAAGAATGGGATCGCGAAAACAATCCAGAGACTGGTTGTGAATTTTGTGATATTAAAGAAGAATGGGGTGAAAAGTTTGCTCAAGAAAGAGGAACAACCGGCCCAAGCCTTTATATCCAAGCAGGCCTTGAATGTTGGCAAAAATTGGTAGAGCAAGGAAAGTTCACGGGCAAAGATGCGGAACCGCCCAAAAAAATGGAAATGATAGATTTGGCAACAGAAATAATTAATATTGCACTAAAAAATAACGACACAGGATTAGCTGCCTGGTGGTATAAAGTCGGTTTGCCTTATGAAATAACCTGGTCAGATTATGAGTTTGCAAGTTTGTCAAAAGATACCAGGTTGCTCGGTCTTAGAAAAATCGCCGAGGAAAACAAGCTAATGGAAGTTGATGTATATGGTTACGACGAGGATAGTGTAGCTGATATAGATGATGGTCCAAATGAAGAAACTAATAAATTTCTTAGATGGTGGTTTTTCTTAAGTTAAAACTGATTCTGGGAAACCCACCACGAAAAAACATTAAGTCCTAAATTATTATTTATGACAAAATCAGGGAGAACTCTAAAGGTAGATTCTATATTAGAAACATTGTTCATTGATATTGAAAAGGGCAATAACGATAAAGTTATAGAGGTATTGAAAGAAAAAGGAGTAGATGCTTTTGATAATTACAAAAGAACGGTCTTGATTAACAGCGCCTTCTACGGGAACATTTCCTTATTAAAGTGGTGCATACAAAATGGAGCAGACGTCAATTTTCAAGATCGCGGTGGATGGTCAGCATTACAATTTTCAGCGCAAGAAGGAAGGTTCGATGTTGCTGATATTCTAATTCAAAATAAGGCCAATACCAATCTTAAAGACGAAAATGGTAATAGCCCAATTATGACCGCCTTAACCAATTGGAAAGGCGGGAAAAATTTAGACATTATAAAATTGCTTGCAAAAAATGGCGCAGATATTCATCAAAAGAACAATTACGGCGTTTGTGCTAATGAGATGCTAACAGAAGACTTAAGAAAACAACTACAGTAAACTTTAAATGTTCGCCTTTCAGATAAATATTTCACGCTCAATCATTGGTGGTTTAGCCACATGAGTTAATAGCGCCCCCGGACCCACCATAAAACCTCCAAATATTTGGAGGTTTTATAATTTCAAGCCCCCTCTTTACAAAAAACTAAAAAAGGGCGACACTAAGGGTATTATTAACCATAACTTTATGGATAAAAAAACAAAGCAAATTATCGCTTGGGTTGGTGCTATTATAATTGTTATAGCTATTGTTTGGGTCATTCGCGTAAAACAAACCAATGACAATAAAGATAGCCAGGCCAATGAACAACAAAATACCAACACTTCCCAGCAAGAGCAAAAAACCATAGCCCCGGCGAAAACCAATTCCGATGTGTGGGTAGGCAATCTAAAAGCCTCTGACACACCAAGCAAAGGCAACTTAATGTTAGTAACAGCCGAACGGACTATTTATATTAAAACCAATCGCGATTACAGCTCCTTGGTGGGTAAAAAAGTTCGGGTATCTTATTCCGGATCATGGCAAAATTTTGTTTTAGGGGATATTACTGTAGCCGAACAGGAATAAAAAACAAGCTTATAAGTGCTAGCTACTAGCTTATAGTTCCCAAGCTAACAGCCATAAGCTAAAAACTAAACTATGATACTAGAAACATTTAAACATTTCCCGGACTTTGAGTTATTAGATTCCGGTGAAGGGTTTCGTTTGGAACGCTGGGGCAAAGTAATTTTGCAACGTCCCGACCCACAAATTATTTGGCCAAGGTCTCTGCCTCCCGAAGAATGGCAAAAGGCCTGGGCAATTTTTCAGTCCCCTTCCGGCGGAGACAAAGGCCGATGGGAATTTAACCAAGCCATTCCAAAACTTTGGACATTAACTTTTAATGAAGTTAAGTTTTTACTAAAACTTTCCCCTTTTAAGCACACCGGGATTTTTGCCGAACAGTCAGCCAACTGGGAGTGGATGCTAGATAGATTACAGATTAAAGATGCTGGATTAAAGTCAGTTGCAAATAACATAAATCCTAAATCTAAAATCCTAAATCTATTTGCCTACACCGGTGGGGCGACTGTTGTTTTAGCCAAAGCCGGAGCATTAGTTACACACGTAGATGCATCCAAACCTGCCATTACCTGGGCAAATGAGAACTTTAAATTAAACAACCTACCAAAAGATTCCGTGCGTTGGATTTTGGATGATGCAGTAAAATTTGTAAATCGGGAAGTAAAACGAGGTTCGCTTTACGACGGCATAATTATGGATCCGCCCGCCTTTGGACATTCCCCGACAGGTAAAACCTGGAAATTTAACGACGATTTGCCCGGACTCTTGGAATCCTGCGTAAAACTTCTTTCACCAAATGCAAAGTTTTTACTCATCAATGGTTACGCCACCAACTCTTCGTCCCTGGCTTTAAATAACTTACTGGAAGATGCGGGGAAAAATTTGGGTGGTAAAATTGAATGTGGAGAGTTATGTTTGAAACAAAAATCCGGCCGAATGATTTCTACCGGAATATTCGCCAGGTGGAGCAAATGAATTGACCAAAATTGACCATAATTTAAAATTGACAAAAATAGACTGCAAACTGCAGTCTATTTTTGTTAATTATGGTCAATTCTTAGCCGGTTCCAAATAACTCAACACCTTATTATACAAATCATCCAAAGTCATGCTCCCTTTAATTAGATACTCCTTTACCCCCTGAGAAAGCAACATTTGCTTTAATTCCGGCTTATCTAAATTTGTCAGGACAATTACCGGGACATCTTGCAATTGAGGAAGGCTGTGCATGTAATCCAATACTCCCGAGGATCCATCATCCTTTGTCAACAACAAATCCAACACGACTATTTCCGGAATAATTTTAGCTAAAACTTTTTTTGCTTCTTCTGAATTAGTGGCCGTATAAACATCTGTTTCCCAAGTAGCAAAACGTTTTTGCAAGGTATTTAAAATTAACGGGTCATCATCAACCATTAAAATTGTATGCTTCATATACTAGATAATAGCTACTAGCTTTTGGCTTGTAGCTTGTAATTAATTTTTAAGCTAGTGACTGGGTCATCTTATTTAACATTTTCATGACTTCCAGTAATAAACCATCTACTTTTTCAAACTCTACAATTCCAGCATGCTTTAAGCGTTTGGCGATTTCTATTTGGGTTTCCAGCTCTGCACCAGAAGCAAAGGCAATGATCAAAAATTGTCTAAAATCTTTTCTGCTATTTCTGGTTCTTCCTTCGGCAATATTTGATGGAATAGAAACTGCACTTCTTCTTGTTTGTGAGGTTAAACCATATATTTCAGATTTTGGATACTTGTTTGTTAACAAATAAACTTCGGTCACTAGTTCCATTGACCGCTGCCAAACCACCAGCTCCTTATACGATGTAATGATTCCGTGGGTCATTAAGCTATAAGTTATTACCTAACATCTATAAGCTAGGCTAAAGTTCATTACGATCGGCAATTGACCGACCTAAAATAATTAAGAATATTAAAGGTAAAATTAGCCAAATAAAACTACTGGAGCTAGATAAAAATACCAGGGTAACCAGCGGTGAAAAACTCTTGCCGGAAACTGCCAAATACCCTAAGACCGTGTTAATTAACAACCCAATTTGCAATACTGCAAACACCAATACAAATGGAATAGAACCAAAATGTCGTCCATCCACGGAGGTGCGAAAGGCATAGCGGGACAGTAATACAAACAGAATAACAAGAATAATTAAAAAGCTTACCAGCTGTTGTAAGGAAGCAAGGGAGCTGGGTAATTTTTGGTTTATTGCATTACTTAACCACGGTGCCTGTAAAACCAAAAGTTTGGCAATATACAAACTCATAAGCAAACTAATAATCCGTCCCCTGCCGGCGGAAAATGCATAAAACACCGAGGCAACGCCCCAAAATAAAATAATAAACAAGTCCCAACTTGGCGTGTGCCAATTGAAACTTTGAATTAATTGATTTGCATCAGCGGCAGATAACATTTATTTTGTATTGATTTCTAACGTGTAATTTTAATTATTATAGCATAAAACTGCTAAAAAAGCATTCCGTAAAAAAAGCGAGGTGCCAAAGTCGAACGCGTGTGCGTCTTTCTCTGGCACCTGTTGAGAGAAGCCCTCTGTTGGGAGGCCGTCTCTACGTGGTATGTTTCTTGATGGCTTCATCGTCCTCAGGACCCTTGTAAATCTTCCAGGAAACGCCCGGGAACAATGCCACCATCTGGTTAGAGAGTTCTTCAAAAACCCTCCATCCCTCACCGGCAACAATGAGCTTAGTCTTGCCTTGCTTGATAAAAGAATCACACGTCCCGGGGACTATGGGACGAACTTTTGTGTCGAAGATGTGTCCTTCCCACTTTGTCCAACCTGGGGGGAGATCAAACACAATTGCTGTTTCGTATCTCGCCAACATCGGGAACCTCCTTATTCATAACTCTATTCGAACCTACTTACAGCAAATTATAAGGTTAATAGCCGGCTTAGTCAACAGTTAGTTCATTGAGTTTGGAAGAGGTGTCCCCTCTTCCAAACTGATTTTATGTTATAATATTATTTTTTCAATCCCAAAAGAGCACTTTTTGACGGCCGTCAAAAAGTGCTCTTTTTTTAAACTATGAATTTATGATTTAAAACTGTCTTTTATACTATCCCATAAGCTTTCGTCTATATGAACCACTTCGCCTCGCTCTTCAGCTATTTCTTTAAGTAGGTCTTTTTCTTTTTTGGAAAGTTTTTTTGGAATTACCACATGAGTGGTTATCATTAAATCTCCCCGACGGTTATGCTCGTTTATGTAAGGCACGCCTTTCCCTTTTATGCGGAATACTGTACCACTTTGTGTGCCGGCCGGAATTTTTAGTTCAATATCTCCGTCTAAAGTTTTCACTATTATTTTTGCGCCCAAAGCCGCTTGAGTAAAACTAATTGGCAACTCTTTAAGCAAGGTTACGCCGTCGCGGGAAAAATTTTTGGCCTGGCTGACACTGACAACCAAATACAAATCTCCGGCACTGGATCCTCGGTAGCCCGCTTCTCCTTCCCCGCTAATCCGAATTCTCTGACCATTATCTATCCCGGCCGGAATTTTTACGGAAATAGTTTTTTGCTGACGTAACACTCCATTACCACTGCAAGTCTTGCAAGGATTTTCCGGAATTTTTCCCATACCATTACAACGGTCACAGGCAATGGAAGAGGCTACCTGGCCAAAAATAGTGCGCCTGGTGGTGCGAATCTGCCCCTGGCCGTGGCACTTTGGACAAGTAACTATCTTACTACCCGAAGCTGCTCCATTACCTCCACAAGTTTTACAGGTATCTTGTTTTTCTAAAGTAACATTTTTTTCTACGCCAAAAACTGCTTCTTCAAAAGTTATGGCAATGCGCATTTCTAAATCTATCCCCCGATTACGCCTACTTGCCTGCTGTTGTCCACCACCAAAAATATCGCCAAAAATATCGCCCAAGTCTGAACCAAAATCAAAGCCCGAGGCCTGACCGCCTTGGTTACCGAAACCGCTAAAGTCAAACCCGCTAAAAGGATTACCTTGTCCACCACCACCAAAACCGCCGGCTTGCTCAAAATTTGAACCGTACTGGTCATAGCGCCCGCGCTTGTTCTGGTCGGATAAGACTTGGTAGGCTTCGTTAACTTCTTTAAATTTTTCGGTGTTGCCGTTGCCTTTATCCGGATGAAATTCGTGAGCTTTTTTTCGAAAAGCTTTTTTAATTTCGTCGGCCGAAGCGGACTTTGCGACACCTAAAGTTTCGTAGTAATCTTTGTTCATGAAAACGTTTTAACATTCTATCATTCTAACAAAATAACAAATGCTAGTATTATCATTCTGTCTTAAACCCAATCTTCTGCTCCGGCACCGTTGTCGAAGAAATAGTGCCGAATTGTTTTTCAAAACGACTGACATTGTCCTGCAGTGCTACAATTAATCGCTTGGCATGCGCCGGAGAAACAATGACCCGCGCCACTAAGCTACCGGATGGTGGGGTTATATTCACAAAATCCAAAATAAACTCTTCACCGGTATGGGCAATTTGTGCCATATTGGCATAAGCTCCGCGCAAAACTTCGTCGGAAACTTTCACTTGGATTTGCTGATCACCGGCTCCCTGATTATTTATATTTGTCATAATATTATTTGTTAGCTGCGGCTTGATTAGCTTTCAACTGGTTTAACTCAAAGTCACAAAACTTAGTTTTAATATAATCAATGCTTTGACCCCAAAGAGCAACGGGCTTTTCCACACTTTCATTCATAATACAGCCAAACTCTTCGTTGTGCTCCAAACCAAGCTGATGGCCGAACTCATGAAGCAAAGTAGATTCTACGTATTCTGTCTCTGCCCCCGGATAACCGGAAGTAACTTCCTTTACCCTTTTATTGGATAAAACCATTGCGTATTCATTGTACGTCTTTGCAATTTCTGTGCCTTCGCGCTCAAAATCATCCGCGTAAATTATAAATAGATTCGGCTGTCCGGAAATAGTTTGCTTACGATGCAGGGCAATTTCTTTTCCTATGTCGGCATCGGTCAAAACTCCATTTGGCACTTCTTCATAATTGAATACTGTGGCATACCTCCCGATATATTTTTGAATATCTTCGGCAAAATTATCCAGAGCCTTTTGATCAATATCAATATTCTTGGCCGACACAACTTCAACCACAATAGAAGAATTACCTTTTAAATACCAATCTCTGGCATCTCCGTAATTATGCATCCCCAAAATACTTCGCATAAACTGAGAAGAACCCAGCTTATACCGATACGTTTTGTTAAAGCTACTATTTACGTCTCCTAAAATTTGAACTTTTAGGTATATAAATACACCTAAAATCAAAATTATTATAAGGAGCAAAAAGGTTTTCCAGGACATAGATTTTTATTTAAGGTTTTTGTCTGACTATTGTTTTGGAACTTCTTTAAACTCTGCGTCTACCGGCCCTTGCTCCCCTGCTTTTGCAGAATCTGCCGGTGCCTCTTCCGACTTCTGATTCTCCGATTTTCCGGTCTCGTACATTGCCGCGCCGACTTTTTGTACGGCTTCGGATAACTCGTCCATGGCTTTCTTTAAAGCTTCCACATCGTCTTTGTCTTTAATGTCTTTTAAAGCTTTAATTTTTTCTTCTACCGCGGTCTTGTCTTCGGCCTTGGCTTTGTCCCCGGCGTCTTTTAAGGTTTTTTCCGAAACGGAAATTAAAGTATCAGCCTGGTTTCGCATATCTACGGTCTCTTTGCGCTTGCGATCTTCGGCGGCATGAGTCTCGGCTTCTTTTTTCATTCGTTCAATTTCATCTTTGTTTAAATTGGAAGAGCCTTGAATGGTAATTTTATTTTCTTTACCGGTTGCCTTGTCTTTAGCATGCACGCTTAAAATTCCGTTGGCATCAATATCAAAAGTTACCTCCACCTGAGGCACTCCCCGAGGCGCCGGCGGAATTCCGTCTAAAATAAAGTTGCCCAAAGTTTTGTTGTCTTTGGCAAATTCGCGCTCTCCCTGCAGTACATGAATTTCCACAGAGGTTTGGTTATCGGCCGCGGTAGAAAAAGTTTGGCTTTTGGAAGTTGGGATAGTGGTATTGCGATCTATTAACGGAGTGCGCACACCGCCTAAAGTTTCCAAACCTAAAGTCAATGGAGTGACATCCAGCAATAAAATTTCCTTGCTTTGTACGTCACCACCCAAAATCCCGGCTTGAATGGCAGCTCCCTTGGCTACCGCTTCCATAGGGTCAATTCCACCTTCGGCCTGTTTGCCGATATAGTCTTCCACAAATTTCTTTACAGAAGGCATTCTGGTCGGTCCGCCGATTAAGATAATTTTGTCTATATTTTGCGGAGACAATTTGGCGTCGGTAATTGCTTGCTCCACCGGATGACGCATTTTATCCACCAAAGGTTTAATTAGCTCTTCCATTTTAGTGCGAGTAATCTTCATGGCAAAATGCTTCGGTCCATTGGCGTCGGCGGTCATAAACGGCAAGTTGATGTCGGTTTCCATAGTGGTAGATAACTCAATCTTGGCTTTTTCCGCGGCTTCGCGAATTCGGTTCATGGCCATTTTATCACCGGTAATATCCACTCCACTTTCATTTTTAAAAGTAGCAACTAAATAATCTATTAACGCTTTGTCCATATCTTTACCGCCCAAAGCAGTGTCTCCGGAAGTGGAAAGAACTTCAAAAGTCGCTTGTCCATCGCTTTCCGAAAAATCCATAATCGTCACGTCCAAGGTTCCACCACCCAAGTCAAACACTAATATTTTTTGATCTTTAGAAGAAGTTTTATCCAAGCCATAGGCAAAAGCCGCGGCTGTCGGTTCGTTAATAACGCGAACCACTTCCAGTCCTGCAATTTCTCCGGCGTTTTTGGTGGCTTGTCTTTGGCTGTCATCAAAATAAGCCGGAACAGTAATAACCGCTTTAGAAACCGGTGCACCCAAAAAGGTTTCGGCGTCTTTTTTTATTTTTTGCAAAATAAACGCAGAAATTTGTTCCGGGGTATAATCTTTTCCATTCACATGAAAATTAAACTTCTGACCCATTTTACGTTTGGCTTCAAAAATAGTGCCTTCCGGATTTGTTACCGCTTGTCTTCTGGCCGGTTCCCCGACGAGCAATTGACCTTCTTTAGTAAAAGCCACGTAAGACGGAAAAGCTTTCCCGCCTAAGGAAGCGCCTTCAGCCGCCGGAATAATTACCGCTTTCCCCGCTTCCATAACGCTTGCAGCGCTGTTGGAAGTCCCTAAATCTATCCCAATAATTTTACTCATAATTCTTTCTCCTTGTCCCCTGCAATCTTCCTCTCCCTTAAGGACTGAGGTTAGATGAGGGTGATATAAATTTGATAATTTAAATTTTTCTTGATTCCTGATCAAGCCTGTCTGCCGATAGGCAGGTCCGGAATGACACTACTTCGCTAAAGCTACGAAGTGCAAGCACCTTAATTCTATCTACTAAATACTATATACTAGCTACTAGTTTTTACAGTTCTTCTATATCCAATTTCTTAAATTGCCCTAAAGTTAGACCGGTAATTTTTTTGCTGGCAAATAACTTTTTGGAAATCGGAAACTGGTCGTGAAATTCGTCTTTTAAGTACACAAATACATTTCCTTCGCTACCGTCAATGCTACGCTTCATATGCAAAATAATTTTATTCTTGTTTAGCGCTTTGCCGGTAATTACACAGTCGGTATCATCTAACACTTTTATGCTTTTTGCTTTGTCGTCCATTTCCATAATTCCGCCTACTTCAAACATTTCTTTGATCAACATAAATTCCTTTCTACTAACTGTTAAAAACTTGTTACTGATTACTTGCTCCCTGTTATTTGTTATTTGTTATTTGTTATTTGTTATTTGCTTACTGATTACCACCTGGCTGGGACGAATAACTTTGCCGTTTAGTTCAAACCCGGATTGTAATTCGCTTAAAATAATTCCGTCATCTTCTTCCGACTCCTGTTCGCGAATAGCTTCGTGAAAGTGCGGGTCAAACTTTTTACCTATTGCCTCTATCTTTTTCACTCCCAACTCTTCTAAAGTTTTATCTAACTGGATAATTATTCCATTTACTCCTGTTTGCCAATTCAAATATCTTTTACCAAAATCTCCATCCGATTCTCCGACTTCCGACTTCTGATATTCCGGCATATGTTTTAGAGCTTGCTCCAAAGTATCCAATGTCGGCAAGAGTTTGGCTACTGTAACTTCACGGGCGAATTCCACCAATTCTTTATTTTCCCCCTCTTTGCGCCGTTTATAGTTTTCAAAATCCGCCATGGCACGCTTCCATGCATTTGTGGTGTCTTCTAAATCCGATTGAAGTTTTTCAATTGTTATTTCTTCATTTTCTTCTGCCATGCTAACTTCCTATCATACTAGCATTTTAACAATGCTTTCCTTGTTAAAATGTTAAGATGTTACTTTGTTAAAATAAACATTATTACTGCCGCTCCTCCACCAAGTAATTTGGCAATATACTCCATTAAACTCATATTTTTTTCATACTTCATTGACTTTGGCCCCACCAAACCGATAATTCCTTTTTTCCCGGAAGGTAACTGCAGACCCGAAACTATCATAGAGTAATCACTGGTTTTGGAAAGTTCAATTTCTTTACCAATCATGGCCTTTGGCCCTTTGCCGGAATAGTCATGCATCATTTTTTCCGCGTGCTCGTCCAGGTTATCAAAAAACTTGGCAATTTCCCGCGCGTCTTCCGAAGGTAAGGCCGGATTATTTAAAATATTGGACATGCCCATGGTGGATATTTCGTTGTCAAAAAGCGCAAAGCTGGCTGACTGACTGTGATCGGAAAGTAATTTGGTTAAACGCCGGCCCATTTCCATATGCACCATTTGGAGTTTTACCAATTCACGTTTTAAAGAGTCTTGTTCTTTTAAGGTCAGCTTAACCCGATCCATTAATTCATTTACAAAAAACCGGAAACCCTTATCTGTGGGCACTCGCCCGGCTGAAGTGTGCGGTTGTTTTATATACCCGGATTTTTCCAGTTCCTGCATTTCATTGCGAATGGTCGGGGCAGATACGCCAAAATTATATTTTTCCGCCAAATCACCACTGGCCACGGGTTGGCCATTGTCACAATTTTCCTTCACAATTGCAGCTAGAATTTTTGCTTGGCGTTGAGTAATTTCGTTAGTCATATTCCTAAATATCAACTAATACAAAAGAGTGCTAAATGCATTTTAGCATTTAGCACTCTAAGGTGTCAAGTGATAATTCTATTAAAATTTACCTCTGTTTTTAAGGCAAATTATTCGGAAAAAACCCTTTTATTGAATCTCCCCTGTTACCACCCAGCGAGCCAAGGCTGTACCGACCGGATATGAGGTCTGCAGGGTAATCAACTTTTTAGTATTCCCTTTTTGGTCTAAGACAGAAAGATCGTTCGCCGAAACTCGCCGACTGCTTGTTACCACATAAGTAAATTTATTTCCGTTTTCATCGCTAATATTTATTTCCGCACCAAGACTAATGGATGGCAAAACCGCGAACACCGTTTTATACTTGCCCTGATTCCAAAAAAAATCCGAGGAGTGACCAAAAAAATATGCATTACCTAAGTCCCCGGGATTAGAAGTCCCCGGAAAATGAACAACCCCTTGCTCCAATGCTTTTTGATATACCGTTTCCGAATTTTCGGTAACATAAACAACCGGCGCGGAAATATTCAGACTTGAAATTTCCAATCGGTTTGCCTGCATTTTTTTTGGGATACGCTTGTAGGATTCAGAAAATACATAAACATAAGTTCTCCCGCCAAACAAGTATCGAAAATTTGCTAAAAAATAATTAAAATTTAAAACCAAAATCACCACGGGTAAAATACCTATTAAAATACCTATTTTTCTTTTTTTAGATAATCCCATAGTTTTAATTATACCATTTTAAAAGTCCGACCCGATATTATCAGGGCGGACTTTTAAAATTTTCAGGTTAAACCAATTTAAGTTTTTTATCCGCTAAAACCAAGGCGATGCCGAATATCAACAAAATGTAGCCCACCGGCATTCCGGTTCTCGGTAAAGTTGTGGAAGCTCCTAATACTTGAGGAACCGGATTACTGGTTGCCACAGCAGGAACATCTGTTGATGCTCCTAATACCATAGGCGACCCCGTGGTTACTAAAGTTGGAGTAACACCGCCACCGGAAGGAATTCCACTTCCACCACTACTTCCTCCCCCGCCGCTTCCTCCGCTACCGCCACCTGATATTGTGGACACGCTTAGCTCAACACCAGTGACTTCCGGAGAGCCGTGAGAAACCGGGCGGAAAAAATAAGTTGAGCCGGCGGTTAATCCGGAAATAACTACGCTATGAGTGGTGATTAAACTCGCATCTTCTACCGAAGAATTTGCATAACCATAATTAGCATCACTTCCTAAAACCGAATGAGAAACCGTATCGTAAACTACGCGACTGGTTGCCGGATGGTTTGTGGTCCAAGTAATTGTGGCCGAAGTTTGACCAACTTCTCCCAATTGTTCACCGGAAATTTCCAAATTCCAAGTATTGGTAATTACACACTCTGTTTGAGAATCAACCAATACTCTTGTCGAACCCTCCGCGCAAGACTCACTAAAAGTTGTTGCATACCCTTCCGGTCCGGATTCGCTAACGGCATATCGGCCCGCAGTAAGCGTATAGGAAGTGCCGGTAACCGAGCCGGGCTGAGGACTGCCGACAACATCTTCAGAAACCTCTCCGACAGTTTTAACATGAATACTAAAATCAGATGAAGTTGCTGTTCCGCCAACAACCAACTTTGAGACCTTCAAAGTTCCGGTTGAACCTTCGCCTTCTCCCCCACCGCTGGCTTTATCGGTAGCTTCCACTGTACAGGCGTTAATATCTCCTACTGCTATATTTCCGCTACAACCGGAAGAATAAGTAAAATCATACCCTGCGTCTGACGTGGAAATATCGTAAGCACCGGCATCCATGGTTATTAACGTCCCTAAGGAAGAGCCGGGAAAAGATGCTGAGCTAGGATTGGTGGCCGTAACATTAAAAGTAAAATCGCCGGCGGTTTTGGTTCCGCCATTGCTATTGGTAACGTTCACCAACACATTTACACTGGGTGCATATGCCGTGTTGGTTACGGTACAAGTTTTAGTGTCTTCCCCTAGAGTGATTGAAGAGGAACAATTATCATAAGATGTAATATAGCCCGGAACAGCAACTTCAGTAACCCGATAATTTCCGTTCAGTGAAAAATTAAACGGCACACCGGTTTCGCTACCGACAAAATCCTGATTCACAATTAAAGCTCCCGGCATAGTTGGGATGTATCGTAAATGCAAATTAAAATCACCGGCAGTTTTGGTACCGCCGAAATTATTTACCACATGCTTTACCACCGTTAAATTGGACACGGCAACAGCCTGAACCGGAGTTCGTCCGTACATAACTATTAAGGCGACAATTAATAACCCGCCGACTAATTTATTCCAAGCAATAGGCTCGTAAGAATTCCTTACGGCATCACCATAAACTCTTCGTACTGCAATCCCTTGCTTGGTATGTTTGATTGTGATTTTTGATTTTTTTATCATAAGTTTTATTTAACTGATTAATTGCCTAAAGCCACTATTAATAGTGACTAATATAAGCAATACTAATGTCTGTTAGACAATTTTATCACAATTATGTTGTAACTTACAAGCATTTTAGTGTATAACCTGTTGATGATTGGTGCTAATTAAAAATGCTTATAATTAAAAGCGAAATTGCCCTTAAGAAGGGTTTACAAACCACAAAAAATTTGGTAAAATTATAAATCTTGTCGAATGTTCGGACGGCAAGAAATGTCCTGGGTAGCTTTTCTCAATTGAGCCCAGGAATCCTCTATTCCGAACCAGGAGGAGGGCTGGAGATGATCCATCCCCAGAAGAGTGGTTACCGTGCGGTAGCCATATTCACTCTCGTCTTGGTTGCCGTGGTGCTTTGCGCCCCGGTCGCCACAGGCGCGCCAATCAATCTCTATAACACGTTGGACAACACAGCCACCGGGCTGATTTGCACGACGTGTACACCAATCGCTACCAGTGGCCAAGTGGTCTCTGGATACGCGATCGGGTCTTCGGACCCGAACATCAACAACACAGGAGCGTGGCTGTTCGCGTTGATCTTCCCTGACCTTGGAGGAACTGACGCGGGTCTTGCAGACCACGTTAAATTGCTAACCGGGGCATCCATGCCAATGCTTGCCCAAGTGTTGATTGATCCCCACACCACCTTCACAGGAACCTCTTCCGGCGGCACCTACACCGTTGGAGACGCCTCCTACGTTGTCCACATTGTCAGCGGTGGTAATGGAGGTGGCGGTGGCGGCAACGATCCGGGCGGACAGGTGCCGGAACCTGCCAGCGTCGGACTCGTTGGCGCCGGAATCGGCGCAATCTTGTACTCCCGCTTCCGGCGGTAGAATTATTTGGAACGGAAGGAGGAGCCGTTTCAAACTTTTAGGAGGATACTAACTTACCCTTAATTGGGCTTTCGCCGGAGTACATCCGTATGTACTCCGGCTTTTTTATTTTTCCCTAAAAAACAAAATCCCTCCCCCGTATAAACGGAGAAGGGATTTTAAAAATTTAAACTAGCGGGTAATACATATTGGCGGATTTCCAACAGAAGATTCAACTGTGTAAGCACAAACTGTAACTCTGCCAGTAGTTGCATCTTTAAATACATGATAGCCTGTATCATAAGAAGTCGGACTAACATAAGCAGCCACTGCAGGTGTTGTTGTGCTTGGATCAAAAGGCAAAGCTGAAATATAGGTCGGTACCAAACATGGAGCAATATCATATCCGGCAGAATTACCCATCCTTGTTGCTGCTGTCGGGATATCAGTTGTACAACCAGTCCCTGTAAACACTCCTTTATTGTCAGCCATCCTTTGTCCGACTGCATTTAAAATTGCATTTACATTGCTTGTTCTTTGAGTATTTCTGGATAAAGCAAATTGTCTCGCCGGGTTAATGGCGATTAATACGATTACCGCCAAAATGGCAATAATACCGATAACCACCAAAATTTCAATAAGGGTAAACCCTTCTTGCTTTGAAGCTAAAAGCTTCTTCATATTTTTAGTCATACCTTTAAATTTAATTAATTCTAAATTTGAACTTTTATATTTTTGGCCAAACTGCGGTCAAAATTAATCTTTAATAATGTACAGAATTTATATCACGTCCTATAAAAAATGTCCAGCCTTTATTTATGCCAAACTTTAAGTTTTTTCTGCAAAATAAAGGGGAAATTTTGTCTCTTATCGACCGTTTAATTTTTAAGAGACTTAAAATATCGATTTATAAACTTAAGAACAAACATCCGTAAAATTTGGGGCGGTAAATTTTGGGCATTCTACCCATGAAATAGTTTTAAAATTATTTGCCGGATCCACTGTAATTAATAAATTTGTATAACTACCTTGGTACTGCGCTTGGGTTCTGACCTCTTTGTAAGCGCCGTTAGTGAACACACCGGCAATTACACAAGATTGTCCGGCACTAACTAAAACGTTATCACCGCCTCCGGCCGGACTATAGCTCGAATTATTTACTAAATTCAACAATGCCCTGTCTACACAAGCCTGTGCTAAAGAATAACTTCGTTCTTTATATTCGCTTTCTAAAATATTTACCCGGCTAAAATAATTTATACTGCTTAAAGCAAAGCTAACGGTAACCAACAAAAGCGTAATAATAATTACGGAAGTAACCGCAATGTACCCCCGCTCGGTATTTTTGCCGTGTGTTTTTTTAGCGGTACTTATCATTTACGTATATATTTTGTTAATTTAAAATCTTGTCCGCTAATTTTAAAATATGCCGTCAACCAAATCTGAATTCCGTTGGTGTTTCTCACAAACGAAAAATCTGTAATTTGCACATTTTGACTATTTAAATTTTGGCCGTCCATTTGAACATTACTACCGATATTGGCAAAAGTTATTGAAACCGGTGACGCATACCGAGTGACAGTTAAGTGTTGCGGATCGGGCACAGAAATGTCAGAAGCGGAACCCATAGCCCAACCGATTTTTTTTAAAATAAAATTGCCTTCCTGTTGAATCACAATCTTTTTCTGCACCTGATCGGCAGAAGCAATTGTCTGAAAAGTTACACCCAGCAGACTCCCAACCAACAAAGCAAAAAATGCAATATAAATTAATGTCTCAATTAAGGTAAACCCGTCAGAAGGCTTGCAGGCAAATGTTAAACTGCGGGCAGTTTTGAATTTCATAAATATTTACGGTAAATCTTTTTTAAGATTATACTCCTACTCTACTGCATCTTTAATATCTTCAAACCTTCTTGAGATTTAATGGCCAAATAAACCAAGCCGTTCTGGTAAACAATCCCGGCGCCGGCGCCGGACAGCGATGCGGTGGTACAGGCTGCGGGTATGGATGCCGGGGATGACACGTTATACACCTGGAAACCCACAAACGACAGACTGCTGGCCACAAAGGCATAGTTCCCGGAAACGGTAATCCCGTTAGCCGCGTAACTTAAAGTCTTGGCACCAAGCTTGGTTAAGATCGGCGCGGCAGAATTATCTAATACATAAAAGCCACGCGGGAGCACTGAACCTCCAACCGGCCCCGGGGACGTTCCTAAATAAAACTTTCCTCCGGAAAAATAAAGTGACTGCCCACCGGCTGCACCAAGATCGCTAAATTGCGTGGCAAACACAGGAGCACCACTTGCGATGTTTAAAACAATTTCCTGAGCGGCACTGCTATTCACTGCCAAGTAAGCATAATCTCCCCGAACATATATGGCATTTACTCTGGAGCCGACTTCATAAGACCCTCCGCTCACCAACACCGGACTGCCGGGCACGGTGGCATCTACCACAAAAAATTCCGGTCCGACTGAATTATTCTCGGTAGCGATATAAACATAGTCATGATTATTGTTAGGGTTTTTGTAGTACACAATAGCGGTAGCTGGCATAGCATTTCCGGGCAAAGCAAAAGTCGAGCCGGAAATAATTGAAGCCGATCCCGGAACGGTGACATCTGCTATTTGAAATTGTCCGGTGCTTTTGGCCGTAGCTAAATAGGAATAAATATGTGGACCAACTGTTGCCGTATCAACCGCATTTACGCTACCACTGCCCGTGGACAAAGATTTTAAAACACTTGGAGACTGAAAATTATTTGCGTCAACTACATAAAAATCGTCTCCCGAAGAGGCACTCGGTCTAACGGCTAAATATACCGTATTACCGATTACATCCAAACCGTTTGCAAAACTCCCGCTGGGCAAATTTAACGGACTTCCTGTTGTTTGAATGCTGGGACAAGTCGCCGGTGGCGCAGAGTTAGGACCGCACCCGCCTTGAGCCACACACTGATTCAAATTAACCAGGGTGCTGGATAGCACAACATTTTGGTTGCGCCCGTCAATTACCCACGAGACCGTTTCCGTAACATTTTTTACATCGCTAGAAACGTCTATCACACTCAATGAGCAACTATAATCCATTGCCGTCCCACAAGCATATGCCGAAATATTTTTAATCCCGTCAAAATTGGTCTGAGCCAAGGAACGAAAACTTTCCACGGCTTCTTGGGCAATTTGTAAGGCCTCATTGTTGCGCTGTGAGTCCACAGAAATGGATTGGTTGCCAAAAGCCAGGGTCGCTACTCCGCCTAAACTAATGGAAAAAATTGAAAAGGCAATCAGCATTTCCAAAGTTCCATATCCCGCCAGTTTTGAGTTTTTTTGATTATTCATTTGCTTTACATTAAAATTATTCAAAATATATTACCAATCCACTCTGCCGTTTGCCCCAATGACAATGGAAGTGCTTCGCTTCCCGTCACCAAGTGTAATTGTCCCGGCGCCGGCAACCACATTCCCCGACACTTGAGCAAATACTATTTCTCCCGGACTGCTGTGGTTTATGTAAGTATCGGCAGGAATTACTTGATCTTGAGAATTGGCGCCTCCATAACCGGAGCGGTCAAAAAGAATATACTTATCGTTTTCAAAATATACCCCATGAGCAGTTTGACCAAGATTGTTTAAACTTTTACTGCGGGCTTTTTGTAAAATTGAAACCAGCGTGTCGCGTTCGGAATTAAAGGCATAAGAGCGGTAAAGATCTAAAGTTACCAACAAACCCAAAGTGGCGAGTACAGACATAATTCCCATCACCACTAAAAGTTCAATTATGGTAAATCCTTTAATCTCCCTTGCGGGTTGATAATTAAAAATTCTCATACTAGGGATGTAATTTCTGGGTTACGGAATAAATCGGCGTAATAATCGAAATCGCCACAAATCCAACCATTAACCCCATAAATACCATAAGCACCGGCTCAATTAGACTGGATAAATTTTTTGTTAAATCATCCACTTCTTCTTCGTACATTTCGGCTAAATACAAAAAAGTTTCGCTTAAATTTCCCGCGGTCTCTCCGATTGCCACCATATGAGACATCATGTCCGGAAAATATTTAGGGTGGGTAATTAAATAACTGGAAATCGGCTGACCTCGACTGACTGCCTGGCTAATAAATTCAAACTGCTCCCGGTAAACCAAATTTTCTGTCGTCGTGGCGGTAGTGGACAAAGCCTCGTCAATCCGTGCATCCCCTTTTAACAACAAGCCCATGGTTCGGGCGAAATTTGCCAAGTAATAATCCTGAGCAATAGTCCCGGCTATGGGTAATTTTAATATAAAATTTTGGACCGGTTTTTTAAACCAGGGTTTTCGCATTAAAAAATAAACCGTAACTATTCCGGCAATAAACAATAAAAGAACCAACCAACCATAACTAATTAAGAACCGACTTACCACTATTAAAATTTTTGTGGACACCGGCAACGGAACATTAATACTGGCAAAAATCGGCAACACTTTCGGGAACACAACTACTGTTAAAAGACCGATCATGCCGATTGTGGCGACAACAATAAAAACCGGGTAAATTAAAGCGGCCTGAACTTTTTTTCGTAGAGCCTGATTTTTTTTCAGTTCCTCGGCTAAATACTGCAAATTTTCCGCCAATATTCCGCCATGCTCGCCAACCCGAATAATATTTACTGCAAAATCTCCGAATACCCGACGAAATTTTTCCATTGCGGTAGACAAAAAGTGCCCATTAGCCACATCGGAAATAATAGACTCAAAAATTACGCGGGAAGACTTTTGCTTAATTTGCTTGGTAATTAATTGCAAACTTTCCAAAATTGGCACTCCGGCCTTCATTAAAAAAGACAGCCGCTTGGCGAACAACACCTGTTCTTGTTTGGAAAAGCGCGGTGTGTTAAACCATGAAAAAGATTTTTTTGTGTCTGCGGTTACGTTGTTCATAAAAATAAACTAATAAAATAATTTATTCGTGAGCTACTCTCAAAACTTCTTCCACTGTGGTTATCCCGGCCGCGGCTTTTTCCATACCGTCTTGCCCCATTGGGATCATACCGTGAGTAATGGCAATCTCTTTAATCTCTGAGGCGGTGGCTTTTTTTAAAATCGCCTCACGAATTGCATCATCTATCTCCAATACTTCGTGAATCGCCACTCTCCCCTTGTAGCCGGTCTGATTACAATCCTCGCACCCCTTGCCTCTATAAAATGTTTTATACTTTTTTAATATTCCGACCGGTATTTCCTCGGACAACGCTTTTATTTCCGTTGGGGTAAATTTATACTCCGCCTTACAGTTGCCACAAATTTTTCTTACCAATCTTTGACCAATGGCTACATTTACCGTGGAAGCAACCAAGAAGGCTTCTATCCCCATATCCAGTAGGCGTGGTAAGGTGGTGGCCGGATCGTTCGTATGCAAAGTGGAAAGTAACAAGTGTCCGGTTAACGCGACATTAATCGCTATTCCGGCTGTTTCAGAATCTCGGATTTCTCCCACCATAATTATATTAGGATCTTGTCTTAATATAGAGCGAAGGCCGTTGGCGAAAGTTAGGCCGGTTCTGGGGTTTACACCTATTTGTTCAATGCCGGCCACTGCGTACTCAATTGGGTCTTCAATGGTAATAATAGAGACTTCCGGTTTACTAAGCATTTTAATAATTGTATACAGAGTTGTTGTTTTTCCCGAGCCGGTCGGGCCGGTGGCCAAAATCATTCCGTAAGGCTTTTTCATTGCCCTAAGAATTTTTTTTCGGTTTGGTTCGGAAAAACCCAAGGTCTCCAGAGTATGGCTTTCTTCTTGAGCGGACAATAACCTCATTACGGCATTTTCGCCGTAATAAGTCGGGGCAATGGAAACGCGAACATCCAAGGGTTCTTGGTCTTTAAATTGCAAACGGAACCGACCATCTTGCGCAGCTTGGTGTTCATCGGTGCGTAGACCGGAAAGAATTTTAATTCTGGAGATAACTTCTCCGTGAATGCTTTTTGGAAAGGATAAGGTCTCTATTAATACTCCATCCACCCGAAGTCTAACCCGAACATTTTTTTCTGCCGGATCAATATGAATGTCCGAGGAACGGATTTCGCTGGCATAGGCCACAATATCTTGGACTAAATTAATAATAGATACTTGGCTGGGCTTATTTATTTCTTCCTTAATTTTTGAAAGCAATAATGACATAGTATAAATATCAATCCCAAAGAAATCCGTATTCTATTTAAAATTTAGTTTTAGTTTCAAATCCCTTAAAATCTACTGTGCAAAAATGTGTATACTTAAAATGCCATATTAATACTTTATAGTCAAAATCTAAAATTTTGGCTTAATTAAAGCCATGAGTGGATAAAATGTGAAGAAGACGTTGAAAAGAATAGGATAACTGACAAAAAAATCCTTTTAATTAAGATAAAAACCCAATACACAAAGCTATTTTGGCAAAATAAAGAAGCATATTTATAAGAAAAATTTGAAAAAATGAATATGTTTTGTTATTATATTCTCATAAATTCCCGGTTTTAACCCATAAGACGAGTTGGGTTTAAAAAGATAATGCGCAAAAATATGCGCCAGATTAAAAACCAAAATGCGGGTTTTTTAAGTTTAGAAATAGTTTTGAGTTTATGTTTAATCAGCAGCCTTACGTTGGCGGTAATGGTTTTAGTGTTCACTAACCAATACCTAATAGTAGATACCGAAAATAATCAGATAGCTTTGTTCAAATCTTCTACCGGTATGGAGGAAGCCCGGGCGGAAGGTTTTTATTTTGTCCCTCCGGCAGACGAAGTTGAAAACGGATTCCAAAAGCACTTGGAAACCAAATGGCTGTCGGATTACGCAAAAGCCTTTATAAGCAAAACCAGCTACACTTCCGAAGCCAGGGCACAAGTTGTGGAATTAAATAGTTTGCTGGCTGATTGGCAAAACGGACCGAGCAATGACACCTGCGCTTTATTCTTTCAAGGAAATTGGCAAAACCCGCAAGCAAAAGGCCTTAGCCAATTGTCGGTAAGTGAACCGATAACCGATATAGATGTAAATGAAAATTTGGCGTTTGTATCAGCTAATGGAAACACCTCTGCGATGGAGGATTTTTTTATTTTTAAAGTAGACGACATTAACAACCCGCAACAAGTCACCAAACTAAATACCGGCCCCGGCTTAAACGCCGTGCATATTGCGGGAGACTACGCCTTTGTCGCCAACTCCAGCATTAACGGACAGCTGGAAATAATCAAACTTAATCGGTCAACCAATCCTCCTACCGCCACCCTAATAAATTCAAAAAAACTAACCGACTATTTAGGCAACATTGCTTTAGGAATCGGTCAAAGCATTTATTATTACCGACAAAAACTTTTTGTCGGAACCGTTAAAAACTCCGGGCCGGAATTTTTTATTTACGACGTATCCAATCCGCAAGCTCCAACCCCTTTAGGTTCTTTTGAATTAAACACCGCTGTAAATGATATTTATGTGCATAACACCACTGCCTATCTGGCACTGGCTCAGGGCAAAGAAATAATCGGTCTTGATTTTAGTAACCCTTATAATATTCAAGAAATTAATTCTTACACACCGCCGGGAGCTTTAAGTCAAAGTGGTCAAAGTATTGCCGGCCTTGGTGATTATGCTTTCTTGGGGCGCGCCGGTGGTTTGCCGGCTTTGGGTTATAAAGAACTGTATATTTTGGAGAAGACCAATATTCCCAATCCGCCGGCAAATTTCGATTTAAATGCCAGCATAAATAAAATTTTCGTTCGGGACGGATTAATATTTTTGGCCACTAACGACTCAGGTAAAGAATTCAAAATTTTTAAATTCACAAATAGCCAACTCACTCCCTTTGCGGAACTCCCACTAACCGACACAGGAAATGCTTTAGATTGTGAAAATGAAAATCTGTTTGTAACTTCCAATGACGGAAAATTACAAATAATTTCCGCCCAGTAAAAAAAGGAGCCTTAACTTAAGGCTCCTTTTTTAAAAGATTATTCTTTAGAGGGCATTTTTTAAATATTGCCCCGTGTAACTGGCTTTGACTTTGGCAATATCTTCCGGGGTGCCGGCTGCCACTAACTGCCCGCCCTTGTCCCCGCCTTCGGGACCGAGGTCTATAATCCAGTCCGAGGTTTTAATCATGTCCAAGTTATGTTCAATCACCACCACAGTATTTCCTTTGTCCACAAGCTTGTTTAGGACTTGCACTAATCTCTTAACATCGGCAAAGTGCAAGCCCGTGGTCGGCTCGTCTAACAAATACAGGGTGCGACCGGTGGAAGCGCGGGACAATTCCGTGGCTAACTTTATACGTTGAGCTTCCCCACCGGAAAGGGTGGTGGCATTTTGTCCGAGTCGCATATAACCCAAACCGACATGACTTAAGGTTTCCAGCTTTTTATAAATTTGCGGTAAGTTGGCAAAATAAATTTTCGCGTCATCAACAGTCATCTCCAGCACATCGGAAATGGTTTTGTCTTTATAATGAATTTCCAAGGCCTGCGCGTTATAACGTTTGCCGTTGCATTCTTCACAAGTAATATAGACGTCCGGTAAAAAATTCATTTCCACTTTAATCACGCCATCGCCCGCGCATTTTTCACATCGTCCGCCTTTAACGTTAAAACTAAATCGCCCGGCGCGATACCCGCGCATTTTTGCTTCTTTGGTTTCCGCAAATAAATCGCGAATCGGCGTAAATAGTCCAGTATAAGTAGCCGGATTACTTCGTGGAGTGCGCCCAATCGGGCTTTGATCAATATTGATAATTTTATCGATATGCTCAATACCAAGAATTTTCTTGTGCTTGCCCGGCTCGTCTTTACTGTTATAAAAATATTTATACAGCGCCCTGGCTAAAATATCATGGAAGAGCGTAGACTTACCGCTACCGGACACACCGGTAACGCAAACAAATTTTCCCAAAGGAATGTCTACATTAATGTCTTTTAAATTAAATTCACTGGCGCCCAAAATAGAAATTTTTCGGCCATTACCGGGTCTGCGTTTTTTCGGTACTTCAATAAATTCCTTACCGGCCAAATACTGACCGGTTAAACTCTTGAGGTTTTTTTGCACCTGAGCCGGAGTCCCTTCGGCTACCAATTCTCCGCCGTGCTTCCCGGCACCGGGACCGATATCTACGACCCAGTCCGCCTCGCGAATGGTTTCCTCGTCGTGTTCCACTACAATTACCGTGTTACCTAAATCGCGTAATTCCTTAAGGGTTTGCAACAACCGGGAGTTGTCCCGCTGGTGCAATCCAATGGACGGTTCATCTAATATATAGAGGACGCCGGTAAGGCCGCTGCCAATTTGCGTAGCAAGACGAATACGTTGAGCCTCTCCACCAGACAGCGTGTCGGCTGCGCGATCCAGTGACAAATATGACAAACCGACATTTAACAAAAATGACAGGCGGGCATTAATTTCTTTTAACACCTGCCTAGCAATGGTTAAATCTTTTTGGTTTAAAGATTTGGAAAGATTTTTATAAAATTCACTGGCATCTTCAATATTAGAAGCGGAGACTTCCACAATCCCCTTACCGCCTACCGTTACACCCAAAACCTCAGGTTTTAACCTGCGCCCCAAACAAGTCGGGCATTGGCGCACGCGCATATAATTTTCAATTTCACTGCGCATATATTCGGAATCGGTTTCTCTGTAACGACGATCTAAATTTGGAATGACTCCTTCAAATACCGTCATCATTTCAAATTCACCTTCTCGGCTGGCAAATTCTCCGGAGACCTTTACTTTTTTATCACCGGTACCATATAAAATTACATCCAAGAATTTTTTCGGTAAATCTTTTATGGGAGTATTTATAGAGAAGCCATACTCTTTGGCCACAGCTTCTAAAATTCGGCCGTACCAAGACAGGCGGGATGTTGTTTTGCTCCAAGGACGGACTGCGCCTTCGGCCAAAGTTAACCGCGGGTTTGGAATAACCAAATCGGGTTCAACTGTTAATTTATGTCCCAACCCCTTACATTCACTGCAAGCACCGTGCGGACTGTTAAAAGAAAAATCCCGCGGGTCCAATTGAGACAATTGCATATGGCCATCCGGACAGGCAAACTTTTGGGACATTAGCATGTCCGCACCTAACTTGTCGCCTTCCATTTTTGTGGCCATAGCTAAACCGTCACCCAAGTCCAAGGCTTTTTCCAAACTTTCGGAAATTCGGCCCTTGTCGCTTCGGTCTACCACCAGGCGGTCCACCACTACATCAATACTGTGTTTCTTTTGTTTATCCAAATTTAAATTTTGGGCTTCGTTTAAGTCCATCACTGTGCCGTCTACGCGCACACGAGCAAACCCGGCTTTTTTGATTTGTTCAAAAATTACCCGATGTTCTCCTTTTTGATCTTTAATAAAGGGCGCCAATAAAATTATTTTTGTGCCCGGCTTTATTCCCAAAATCTGCTCTACCATAGCGGCAATGGTTTGCCCTTGTATTTTTTTCCCGCAAACAGGACAATGCGGAATACCAATACGCGCCCACAAAAGCCTCATGTAGTCATAAATTTCCGTAACGGTTCCGACCGTGCTTCTGGGGTTATGGGATGCAGATTTTTGGTCAATGGATATTGCCGGAGACAAACCTTCAATTTTATCCACGTCCGGCTTATCCATTAAGCCAATGAATTGGCGCGCGTAAGCAGACAAGCTTTCCACGTAACGCCTTTGTCCTTCGGCGTAAATTGTATCAAACGCCAAAGAACTCTTACCACTGCCGGACAAACCGGTAAAAACTACCAGCTTATTGCGGGGTAAATCCACATCTAGATTCTTTAAATTGTGTTGCCGGGCTCCCCGGATGGAAATAATGTCTTTTAACATATGCTACGGAATTATAAATAAATACCTACAGAAAACTACAGAATCTAATAGTCAAACCATTTTTATAGTTTTTTGTAGTGGTTCATTTAGACAAATCAAGCAACAAGCTAGTCATCATTCTACCACTTATGTCAAGACCGGGCAAGGGGCTAAGACTTAAATTAAAGCGCCCCGCGACATATGCCGCGGGGCAAGAACAAAGAATCCCAGTTGCCTGATTCAAGAACTACCCCTTGGCCAAGGCAGAGAGGGTTTTTCTACGTCTCGAAGTTTGTTTGCCTGGGGGACTACAACCGTCCAGGCGACCCAGCAAGCGCAAGCCTGTTGGATATCCTTGGGCTGAGCCAAGAACCACGAAATAATGGCTCCGCAACCCACAAAAGCCAACACAATGACGCCGATGGCAAACACTCTCCAGACAGCGTGAACTTTGCCATCGAGGACAACAAAAAACTCGAGCTCCATACACCCCCCTATCTTATTTCCTCCCCGGCATGAAATTCCGGAGGTTGAGTGCACCAAGCATTACCGCGACGACATTCCCGTTCGCACAGAAACAACATGCCAAGCAATGCCACAATGGACCCAAGGGTCCATAAAACAAGATTTCTCTTGATCATAACCAGTAAATTATCACTTTATAGACACAAGGTCAACGGATAGATATAATTTAACTACTTATGAATTCCGACACTAAACTAAAATCTAAAGCTTCCGAGTTCCCAAAGCTACCTGGTGTGTACCAGTTTATAAGCGCTAGCGGGGAAGTTCTTTACGTGGGTAAAGCCAAAAATTTGCGCGTGCGAGTTAAGCAATATTTTGGTCACGATGATAGCCGTCCCCAAATCCCTTTTTTAATGGCCGAAGCAACCAACGTTACCTATACGGTAGTAGACAGCGAATTGGAAAGCGCATTTTTAGAAAACACGTTAATTAAACAACATCATCCGCGGTTTAATATTGACCTAAAAGACGACAAAAATTACGCCTTTATAAAAATTGACTTCTCAACCGAAATCCCCCAAATCACTTACACTCGTTCTGTCGACCCGCCTATAAGCTATAAGCTAGCTCCTAAAAGCTTGTTCTTCGGTCCCTACACCGCAGCCTATAAAATTCGCAACACCTTAAACTTGGTGCGAAAAATTTTTTCCTTCTGTGCCAATACCAAAGTCGGTAGTCGGCCTTGTTTTTATTACCACATGCATCGCTGTCCCGGTGTTTGCGTGGGGAAAATTAGTTTGACGGAGTACCGGGAGCACCTGGAAAAAATTGCCAAATTCTTACAGGGCGACACCGCCGGCGTATATAAAAAAATCAAGGCGGAAATGCAAAAATCCGCGAATCATAAACGTTTTGAGACCGCAGCTCGTTTGCGTGACCAACTTAAAGCCTTGGAACTACTAAATGAAAAACAAAATGTCATTTTAGCGAAAAAAGTTGACTGGGATATTATTTCACTGTCGACAGAAAGCGGCTTTTCTTGCGTAAATTTATTTAAGATCCGGGGGGGGAAATTATTTGATAAAGAAAATTTTATCTACGAACTTCCAACTTCAGAACAAGAAACAATTAGCACTACAGAAATCTACGGGGGAAAAATTATGCAACGGTTTGTTGAACAGTATTATCAAGAAACCAGCTTTGCCCCAAAAATTATTTATACCCAAATAAAACTATTAAACGAAAAAATTCTGGAACAAATAATTAAATCCCGATTTCATAAAACAATAAAAGTTATTTTGCCACAAAAAGGCAAGTCCCTAAGTTTAATAAAACTGGGGGGTATGAATGCAAACGAATTTTTAAAAACCTGGCTAACGGACAAGGCAGGTAATTTAGATAAAATTAACCAAAGTCTAGAACAATTAAAGCAGACTTTAAATTTACCTAGCCTGCCAAACCGCATTGAGTGTTATGATATTTCCAATATTCAGGGGACCAACCCGGTCGGTAGTATGGTGGTATTTTCCGCCAAAGGCGGATCCGCCTCCGGCGGAAAAAATTTTGGATTTCAAAAATCTGAATACCGGAAATTTAAAATTCAGGGGAAAAATACGCCCGATGATTTTGCCATGATGAAAGAGATGCTGTCTCGTCGACTCGCGAGAAGCATCGGCGACAAAACCAAAGTCCAAATTTCCCGCCCGCAGTCGCCTGAAGCTCCAGCTGATGGCGGGCAGGCCAATAACAAAACCTGGCCCATTCCTGACCTCATAGTCATCGATGGCGGAAAAGGTCAACTCAATGCTGCCCTGTCAGTCCTTCGCGCTATCCGCTATCCGTTATCCGCTATTCCAGTTATTGGACTCGCGAAGAGGCTTGAAGAAATCTTTTTACCTAACCAAGAGGAGCCAATTATTTTGGGTCACGACCAACCGGCACTCCAGTTGCTCCAACGCCTGCGTGATGAAACCCATCGTTTTGGCATTACCTTCCACCGCCAGCTCAGAAGTAAACAAGCTGTTAAATCTGCACTCGACGATATCCCCGGAGTGGGCCCAAAAACAAAAAAACTCTTAAAAACCAAATTTGGCACAGTGGCACAAATAAAAAAAACCCCTCTTGCCGACCTGTCGGCAATTGTGGGCGAAAAATTGGCGAAAATTATTCAACAAGGACTATAAACCTTAAGTCTAAAAAGTCAGAAAACCAAAAACCAAAAAATTCCGACTTCCGGCATTCCGATTCTCCGAGTTGCCGGCACAATTGACACCACCAGCCATTTTCTTGTATAATGGGCAAGCAATTTACTTCATAATCAACCATTTAAAAAATATATGTTTTCTGGACCAATCTTCAAGTTTCTCAACATTTTAGTGATGATTTTGCTGATTATTGTTATTGCCTTGCAAAATAAATCATCCGGCTTGTCTACAGTTTTTGGCGGAGCCGGTAATATTGTCCAAACCAGACGAGGCTTTGAAAAATGGCTATTTTACGCCACAATCGCTTTAGGAATTCTTTTTGTTTTAATTAACATCGGCTTCTTGTTTAAGTCATAATAATCCAAATATACGAATTTTATCCGAATGACCCGAAACCCTTTTAGGAACATTCGGATAAACATTTAAAGCATTAGGATTATACTGTAATGAACGGTTTTCCTCACAATTTAATCTCTTACACCAAGTCAGCAACCCTCGGCGTTAAAGAGCTAAAACATCTAAGCCTTTCCCGTTTGCGGAAAGTTTTTTCTTTAATGGGCAAACGGGAAAAAATAACTCTTTTTGCCTTGCTGGCAGCGGCTATTATTAGTCTGATTTGGTCCGGCCGAAATTTTTATATAAACCACACCAACCCGGTGTCTAATTTTGGCGGAGCATATAGCGAAGGACTACTTGGCCAACCAACTTATATAAATCCCCTATTGGCGCACCAAGAAGCAGAACTGGCTTTAACAAAATTAGTTTTTTCCGGTCTTTATAAATATGATTCTACCGGTCAACTAACCTCGGATTTGGCCGATGGCATGCCCCAAATCTCCCCGGATCAAAAACAATACACCATTAATTTAAGACGTGACGCAAAGTGGCATAACGACAAGCCAATAACCGCAGACGACGTCACCTACACTTTTCAGCTCTTAAAGGACCCTGCTTACAAAAGCCCGCTCAGACCGCTTTGGCAATCCACCACCGTGGAAAAACTGTCCGATTATAGCGTAAAATTTACCACCAAAGATATTTCCGGGCCGTTTATTGAAAATTTGACTCTGCCGTTATTGCCAAAAAATATTTGGAGTAAGGTCGATTCCCAAAATTTCCTTCTTTCAAAATTCAATTTGGAAGCTATCGGCAGTGGCCCTTATGTAATTAAACAAATTAAAAAATTATCCAGCGGTAAAATTGAACAAATCTCCCTTCAGGCCAATGCCCAACACTATGCCGGCCGGCCAAAAATTGACCTGTTAACCGTAAAATTTTACGACTCCGAAGATGATATGCTCAATGCCTTCCATAGTCGAGAAATTCTGGGCTTTGGATTTATTCCATTAGGCAGTAGCTTATACCTGGACAAAGAGCAGGACAGCAGCCAGATTTTTCAAATTCCCTTGCCTCAGTACCAGGTTGTATTTTTTAACTTAAATAACAAAATTTTGGCAGATCAGAGCATTCGTAAGGCTCTATCTTTGGCCACCAACAAAAAACAAATTATAGAAGAGGTGTTTAAAAACAATGCCTTACTCCCCTCTTCTCCTTTTCTATTTGCCGAACAAAGAAATTTCCAAACCCCAACAACAGAAACGAATCCGGAACAGGCCAAAGTTCAATTAGACGCCGCCGGTTGGACCGTAAATTCGGAAACTGGACTCAGAACCAGTAAAAAAGGCACTCCTTTAGAAATCTCTCTGGCGACAAGCGACAGCTTAACCAATGCCAAGGCCGCGGAAATTTTAGCCAACCAATGGCGTGCTTTAAATATTAAAGTAAATTTGGTTATTTTACCCAGCAAACAACTAACCGATACTTTAATTAAACCTCGAACTTTTGATGTTTTACTTTTCCCGCAAAAATTCGGCGCGGACCCGGACCCATTCTTATTTTGGCATTCCAGCCAAGCCAAAGATCCTGGGGTTAATCTGACAGGCTTTCAAGATGCGACAGCAGATAAATTAATTACCGATGCCAGAACCACAACAGACCGAAAAACCAGGCAAGGGATCTACGAGCAATTTAATCAAATTATTTTGGACAAAGCTCCGGTGATATTTTTAGACCAGACTGAATACGTTTATGCCCTAGATAAAAATATAAAAAATATTAATATAAGCTTTTTACCAGAACCGGCAATGCGATTTTACAATTTACAAAACTGGTACATAAATACAAAAAGGGTTTGGAAATAATACTACAGTGGGGGTACTACACCTGCCCGCCATGCCTTACCTGACTAGTAGACTAACCTTTGTTAAAAAATAGACTCTAAAAAAATTAACACTGATTTTCCAAGCAGGCGTTGGCAGGCGGGGAAGCCTACAGAATAATCCCAATTTCTTAAATCGATATAACTTTAATTTGGTTTGAAAATATTCTATACTAACAACACGCCGCGGTGGTGGAATTGGCATACACGTACGCTTCAGGTGCGTATGGCCGCAAGGCCGTGAGGGTTCAAGTCCCTCCCGCGGCACCAAATATTTTAAACCCAAATTGACAAAAAAAGCCGTAAATGATATAATTAAGGAAATAGTTTAATTCCCCGCAGAAACAAAAGTAAAATCAGTTGGTAAATTGCAGTTAAAAAGTTCCTTTTTGTTTGCAATTTGTTAATTGCTTCATTTCAAGCAAGTTTTGTTTTAGGTCGGTATAGATTCCACTTAGAACAAAAGACAAAAAAATTAATAACTAATTCAAGCTTTTTTGCTTGAAAGAATTCCATTAACCTACGTAATATTACTTTAGGTTAATGCACTAAAACAGAATGATGAAAAGACAAGATCACTCACACACAAGACCCGGCCATCAACATCGGCCGAGCAATTATTCCGGCAACCCGGCGCCGGCCAAAACCGATCGTTTGGATATGCTAATTAGCAAAGCCACGGATATGGTTCCGGCCAAAGCCCCAACAACTTTAAATACCAGTCGTTATACCGCCTCCAGACAAAACTTACGCATTATCCCTATGGGTGGTGTGGAAGAAGTCGGAGAAAATATGACAGTGCTGGAATTTGGCGATGACTTAATTGTTATTGACATGGGACTGGCCTTTCCGGACGACACTATGCCGGGAATCGACTATATTATTCCTGACACAAAATGGCTGGAAGAAAACAAACGCCGAATCCGTGGAGTAATTATTACTCACGGTCACTTGGACCACATTGGTGCCATTCCTTACATTTTGCCGAAAATCGGTGACCCGCCGGTTTACACCATGGGTCTGACCGCTGCGTTTATAAAAAAACGCCTGGAGGAATTCGGATTACTTGGACGCTCAAAAATTCACACCTTAACCAAAGACGATGTCTTGGCTTTGGGTAATTTTAAAATTCGCTTTTTTAGGCTTAACCACAGCATCCCCGACTCTGTCGGCTTGTGCATTACTACTCCGGTCGGACAAATAATTTATGCCACTGACTGGAAATTTGACCACACCCCGGCTGACGGCAAACCAACCGAGTTTGATAAAATTGCCAAATTTGGCGCCGAAGGAGTAACCCTTTTAATGTCCGATTCCACCAATGCCACTAAACCCGGCTACTGCGCTTCTGAACGTGAAATCGGCTTAACCATTGACCGAACCTTCGCCGATATTAAGGGTAGAATTATTTTTGCCAACTTTTCCACCAACATTTCCCGTATTCAGCAAGTGTTTGACTCTGCGGCCAAATATAACCGCAAAGTTATTGTTACCGGACGCAGTTTGGTAAATAATATTGAAATTGCGTTGTCTTTAAATTATTTAAAGATCCAACCAAAAATTATTATCAAATCGGAAGCAGCCAAGAAGTTTCCGGATAGCCAAATTTTAA
Organism: uncultured Candidatus Saccharibacteria bacterium; assembly: GCA_964477745.1. Lineage (GTDB taxonomy): Bacteria > Patescibacteriota > Doudnabacteria > UBA920 > UBA920 > PALSA-1336. The sequence continues at coordinate 89,654 of CAYZEI010000001.1, forward strand.
TTTTGACCACCGGAGCCCAAGGGGAAGAAGCGGCCGGCTTGGCGCGAATTGCCCGTGGTGACCACAAAACTGTAAAAATTAAAAAGGGTGATACTACTATTGTCTCCGCCTCCCCAATTCCGGGTAACGAACGCGCTATTTCCGCTATGTTGTCCAACCTGACACGTTTGGGCAGTCACGTTATTTATAACAAAACTTTAGACATTCATACTTCCGGTCACGCGCACCAAGAAGAATTAAAACTGATGATGGCTTTGGTAAAGCCGAAATTCTTTATGCCAATTCACGGTGAACACCATATGATTGTGGCTCACGCGGAATTGGCCAAAGTTATGAGCATTCCGGAAGACCGGGTGTTTGCTTTAGACAACGGACAAATTTTGGAAATTACTTCCGCTCAAGAAGCCAAGGTTACTTCCGATTCCAAAATTTCCACCGGATATGTATTTATAGACGGCCTGGGTATTGGTGATGTCGGCGAAGTGGTCATTCGCGATCGCCAAGTAATGGCGCAAGACGGAATGTTTGTTATTATTATGACATTGGATCGACGCACCGGAAAACTTATAAACCAAGCGGATATTATTTCTCGAGGGTTTATATATATGAAGGGCAATGACGATTTAATCCGCGAAGTAAAACACGAGGTACGAAAGTTAGTGGAATCCAAAGGCAAAGAAAAATTGGAACCAAACTATGCATACTTGCGCAACATCGTTCGCGATGAAATCGGCGAATACCTCTATCAAAAAACGGAAAGACGCCCAATGGTCTTGCCAGTCGTAATAGAAATCTAGCAAAATCATTAGACCCCGCCCTTTGTTCACAAAGAGCGGGGTTTTTGTTACCATTAAATAACTAGTTAATTCGCAAATGAAAAATCGCCTACTAACATTTTTATTAATTATTGCCGGCCTATTGCCAATAATCCGTTTATCTCAAGACGGGGTTTCTTCCATTCTGATTTTTTCAATATTTGTCCTGGTATTTTTATGGACCGGGCTTCAGCGTGTTTCCGCTAAACTGCCCATTCCCCTTACCATGCAATTTATTGGCTTGGGAATTATTGTTGGGGGAATTACCCAAATTTTTGTGCAAATGGAAGGCTTTGAAAAATCTTTCAGCCCAAATCCGGTTAGTCATTTCATCCAAGCCCTGACTATTTATTTTTGGGTTATTGTTGCTTGGTATTTTATGCTAAAAAAATATAACTTCTCAACCTGGGATATTTATTGGGTGACAGGAATTTGGGGAGTGGTGTTTGAAGCTGTCCTACTGTATGGAGCACTCAATCCATTAATCTGGTTATTTATTTTTGTGGTTTACGGGTCCTTTGCAACTATTCCATTTTTGCTGACGCAGGGAAAATTTATGTTGATCCCTCGACCCAAACCAAGCAAAAAAAATTACCTGACCATGTTCGTCCTGCTTGTACTTGCCCTGGTCATGTCTAACCTACTAATTTTTGTTTTGTCTAAATTTGGGGTCCGTTAAGCCCATATCCTAATAACCCTGCTTCTTGGGTATTAAGCAGGGCTATGCTATAATTTTTAACGAAGGAGGAATCCACGATGTTTCAGTGGGTTCTGGGTTCGGGATTACTAACGCGCTCAACTATTATTCCGGCGAATGGAACCACAGATTCCACCACCGCCAAACCGGCATCAGCCTCACCAGCTCCACAACCAACTCTCACGGCTGAAGAAATCATCACTCTGACAGCCGATGAAATTACCCCCTCTGAACATTTCTAAAACCCGCCCCAAAGCGGCCCTCATTTAGGCCACGAACCCCCAAGTCCGTGGCCACCTTTTTATTTATTGAAACTATTTGCTATAATAACTGCATGGAAAAATCGTTAACAATTGTTTCCGGCATCAGAGCCAGCGGAAAACTTCACATCGGCAATTATTTGGGGGCCTTAAAGCAGTTTATTGAACTGCAAGACCAGGGCCATAATTGCTATTTTTTTATTGCCGACCTGCACGGTATGACTACCCCGTTTAAACCGGCTGAGCTTTCGGCAAATACGCTTGATGTGGCTGCTACTTACTTAGCTGCCGGTATAAACCCTGAAAAGTCCACTTTCTTTTTACAAAATCACGTACTTGAACACGCGACCTTGGCTTGGATTTTTAACTGCATTACCCCACTTGGGGAATTGGAGCGGATGACCCAGTATAAAGATAAGTCCAAAACCCAAAAAGACAGCATCAATGCCGGACTGCTAACCTACCCGGCCCTAATGGCTGCGGATATATTAATTTATAAGCCAACGGCAGTGCCTGTGGGTGAAGATCAAATCCAGCATGTGGAATTAACCCGCGAAATCGCCCGCAAATTTAACAGCAGGTTTGGTCAAACTTTTCCCGAGCCAAAACCGTTTATGCAAAAACCTTTGCGCATAATGTCGCTCACTGACCCGGAGAAAAAAATGAGCAAAACCGGTGACGAAGCCATTTTAATGGATGACTCCCCTGCCGAAATTACCCGCAAACTAAAAAAAGCCGTTACCGCCACCGAAGGCAATAGCAAATCACCGGGAGTGGATAATTTATTTTTCTTACTGGAACAATTTGGCACTAAAGAAGAAGTCGCGTTCTTTAAAGACCAGCAAAAAGCCGGTAATTTGAAATTCAGCGAACTAAAAGAAACCTTAGCCAAAGAAATTAGCACCTACTTTGCGGAGTTCCGAGAAGAAAAACAGAAGCTATTGGACAAACCGGACTATATTGCCCAAGTGCTGGGACAAGGTGCCTCCCGCGCCCGCGCCATTGCGCAAGCGACTCTAATTGAAGTAAAAGAAAAAATCGGACTGCTCTAAATGAGTAGTCTTTTTTTAAATTAAAACAAATTATGATATTAAAAATAGTTATAGAAAAAGACAGCTAAATTTTTTCGCTGTCTTTTTGTGTGACTAAAAGGAGGCAATCAGTGCTTGCGACTAGTGTGGTTCTTATTGAATGCGAGGAGGAGGCATATGCCAGATTCCTTCATGACCAATGGCCAAGCCTACAATCCTGGTGTGGACTCTTTCCCACCCATGGACCAGTAGAGGTCCATCGTAAGAATGTGGTCATCGCGTTGACTTGGGGTGGCCAATTCAAGCCAGAAGAAACCCCTACCTACGTCAGGGGGGTCAAAGTTTTCGCCCACTCGGGCGACTTCCATATTGCCAGGCAGGAACTCTTGGCACATAACAACACTCAGGTTCATCCTGAGACCCTCTTCGGGGGAAAAAGTTGACCACGAACAACGCAACAGTACCGACTCACAAAGAGGCCGCCGCGATTTTCATATCACGACGGCCTCAAACTTCTAACAACTATTTTATTTCATTTATATACCCGACGACTTCGTCGGTTTTTTGTTTTAATAGTTCAGCGGAGTCGGCTTCCAAATTTATACGTAAAAGGCTCTGAGTGTTGGAGCTACGGACATTAAACCGCCATGAGGGATAGCTAAAACTATAACCGTCGGTTGCGTCTATTCCCGCATCTTTATATTTTTCTTTTAAACTCTCCAGCACATTCGGATTTGTAAACTCAAAATTTATTTCCTCACTAATATAAAACTGCTCGCGGAATGGTTTTAAAATTTCAGAGAAAGTTTTTATAACCTCTCCCTGACCCTCCCCATGAATTGGGGAGGGAATCTGAGTGGATAGTATTTCCAATACTGCTATAAACGGAAACAATCCATTGTCCAAATAAAAATTATCTTTAAAATAATAATGACCGGAGGTCTCATTGCCGAAAACCGCATCTTCTTTAGCCATACGTTCTTTTATAAACGAATGTCCGGCTTTGGTCATTATGGAAATTCCGCCGTTTTTTTCAATAGTGGAATCTATTACCCGCACAACTCTAGTGTCGTGCAAAATTTTCGCACCCGGATGTTTTTGCAAATAGTACTCGGCTAGTAGCGCGTTAATATAGGCTGGAGTTACAAAAACACCGTTTTCGTCAAAAAAGAAACAACGATCCGCATCCCCGTCCCAAGCCACGCCTAAATCCGGTTTTAATTTTTTTATGGCCTCAATAGTTTCTCCGCGATTACTCGGCAACAACGGGTCGGAAGGGCCTTTAGGAAAATTCCCGTCTAGGTTTGGGTTAACTATTTCCAAAAATTCTATTGGCAACCTTTTCTTTAATTCATCTATTGCCTGCGTGGCCATACCAAAATTTGTATTGGCCACAATCTTTAAAGGTTTGATTTTAGAAATATTAAAAGATTTAAACACATGGTCAAAATATTCCCGTTTGATATCTTGTTTCGTTACTGTCCCCCCGTTAGGCCCTGAGCCTGTCGAAGGGTTATTTCCTGCTTTTGGGTTTTCTGTAGTGTCACTTGCCACTTGCCACTTGCCACTGGTTACCAAATCTCTAATTTGGTAAATGCCCGAGTCCCCGGAAATCGGCGCCCCTTTTTCCCGCACTAACTTGAGCCCGCCAAACTCTTTTGGGTTGTGACTTGCCGTTATTTGCACTCCGCCGGCTACCGGTAAAGTAGCGGCCGCAAAATACAACTGGTCAGTAGAAGCTAAGCCTATGTCTATTACATTCACCCCGGCATCGGTTAAGGCATTAATGACCGCTTCACTAAACTCTTCTCCAGAAAGCCTCATGTCGTGCCCTACAACTATCTTTGATCCCTTATCTTTTATTTCTAACAACTGCACATAGGCCTGGGCAATTTTATACACCAACTCAGCATTAATTTGCGTCGGATAAATTCCGCGAATGTCGTATGCTTTAAATATGGATGGATCTATGGTCATAAAGTTTCGTCTACAGTTTTTAATGCATCTAAAAATTCTTGTGGGGCACCGGTAATAATTTCATTATTTTGATTTGGTCTAAAAGCAATTTTGCCATCAGCCATTTGAATAGCACCAGACTTTGCATACCCTGCAGTTACCTGCCCTTGTTGTAATTTTGCTTGTCTAACATCAATTCCCTTTACGCCTAAATATTGCTTTAATTCCAAAAGCTCCCTAGGGCTTAATGAACTAATCTGTCGTTCTTGCAAGCCAACTTCCGGACCAACAAGATGCTCGTATTCTATTCCACGATCAGCTTTAAAAGGAGGCTCACCCCCTGCAATTTTTGCTATATATGGACTTGTGCCTTTAGGTCTTTCAGTCATAATTAAATTTTATTATTTTTATGATTATAACCTTTGTGTTGCGCTGAAACTTTATCGTATTTAAAAAACTTGCTATAAAACTCGCTCGGCAGACCAACATAAACAAAACTTTTGCCATTACTTTCCACTGTTACAACTAATTCCCTTCCTCTAACTTCTACTTTCGCAAAAGGCACAAATTTTTTCCCTAACTCTTCGGCAGATAATGCTTTTACGCTTTTTTCCGGAAAAAACCCAGCCAAAGCAAATAATTTATGTACCTCTGCCAACTCAACATGGTTATTATTCTCGATGGATGCCAAACTTACCACAATACTCCCTGAAAATTCCACATTTCTTGCAGCCTCGGCTTTATTGCTTAAAAAACCTCTAGTTATATTTCGATTTTCCATAAATTTATTCTACTTCCTCAACCCCTTTAAGTCAATTTTCGAGTTTGTCTAATTTTATATGTAATTACGTATAAAATTGGGCAAAAGAAAAAGCGACAGGGACGTATGGAGAATACGTCAAACCTGTCGCCTATGGCGGATGAACATGAACGGTCAGTAGGTGCGCGCGAAGAGGAACGAGCGCATTTCACGATCGGCCTGACGATCATGCAACTCTCTCTCTTTTTTGGAAACAAGCGCCTCGGCTGCGCGCCCACGGGGAGCACCTTTCATTTTACGCCTTCGGGCGGCTTTTGGCCCACCTTTTACCATTCCGCCTGCCGCGGTTCTAATTCGTGGCTGACCATGACCACTCATACAATTCACTCCTTTGAACTGGATTTCGGTGACCTTGAAAATAAATTTAGGCAACCGAATTTAATATAAATATTAATCCCGTTGTCGGAATTTGTCAAAAGAAAGAGGCGCGGGGAGTCATTGGGAATTGACTCGCGACCGCGCCCTTGATGATTTCTGAACTACCGATTCAAGCCGGCAAGCTCTGGCAGTGTGCCGTAGTAGCCGACATACCGTTTTTGGCCGGCGACATTTGCTTCAAACAATAGAGCCAGCACCCCTACCTTTCCGGAGGGTCTATCGGTCTCCAACTTCCGACAGTCCCAGACCCGAAACTCCGAGTCGCTTGATTCAACGCTGAGACGACGCCCCAAACGGCGCCATTCGGCTGCCAGTTTGTCGTACGACATTTTGTGCTTGCGCGATTGCCCTGCCCAGCAGGACTTTTCCTGGGCGTAAAAACCATACACCCCGGCTTCGGTTAGAAGTTCGAGGATATAAACCAGAAGCACCTGGTCTCGACACAACCGGACGTGGCACAAATCTACACGTCCTCCTGACGGATCTTTCAGAAATAGAGCCACTGGCTCACCTCCTACAAGTCTGTATTTTTCATAAGGCGAAATTAATCGCCCCAAGATTTGAGCAGTATAACAAATAAGTTTAATAAAAGAAAGAGGCGGCCCAGGGTTACCAGGCCGCCTTGCACATCGCGTTGTGGGCGGGTGCTTGCGGGGGAACTATTTCAGGCATGAGCAGACGATGCGGAAGGGACGAGCCCGGCCCGTTGCATTACCAACGGACCATGTATCCACGCCAGGAGTTGGAGGTGAGAAAATGTGACCTCCGCCTTTCGGATGGCTTCGCCATCAAAGGCGTGTTCGATCAGAATTTGGACACACCCCTCTTCTGGCTGAGGCTCGCACTGAACCATGGTGAACCCGTCACCTTTCTTCGTTCCTTGGTTTCGCTGTTCCCGGAGCGCCTTACCGCACAGACGAAACCGCTTCGCGAAGACCCCAAAGGCCAATTGGGGATTTCTCAGCTCAGGACAAGAATCCATGTGAGCACGGAGATACTCCGCGACATCACAGGATTTTACTTCCCCTACCAACGGCTTGATGACAATATCTCGAGGAGCTACATCTCCTGAGGCCAAACTGGCACCTGAAGAGAACGTCAAACGATCAGTGTGTTTGCTCATCAATCCTCTTTTGTCTATAATATTTCCGGCCGTCCTGAGAAAATTTGAACGCCGAATTTAATTTAAATATTACTCCTACATAAACCATCTTGTCAAAGCCTCTCCTTGGCTAACGTTAGAGATACTGATATACTGATGCATGCTGATGGCGCTGAGAAATTCCGATATCATTAAAATTTGATATCAGTATTATCCGTTTCATCTGTATTAATCCGTATATCAGTATCATATTATGTCTTTTCAAATCGGCATCGTCGGCCTGCCTAACGTCGGCAAAAGCACCCTGTTTAACGCTATTACCAAAAGTAAAGTAGAAGCTGCCAATTATCCGTTTGCCACCATAGACCCAAACGTTGGCGTGGTTGCTGTGCCGGATGAACGCCTGGCAAAACTTTCGGAATTAGAAAAGAGTGAAAAAATTGTGCCTACATCCATAGAATTTGTAGATATTGCCGGGCTGGTAAAAGGCGCTTCCACGGGGGAAGGTTTGGGCAATAAATTTTTAAGCCACATCCGCGAAGTGGACGCGATTTTGGAAGTAGTGCGGGTATTTGAAAATAAAGATATTATCCACGTTAACGGCAACGTTGACCCAAACCGCGATATGGAAACTATTGCCATTGAACTACAATTGGCGGATTTACAAAATGTAAACAACCGGCTAAATACTACAAGTAAACTGGCCAAATCCGGCGACCGCGACGCGGTGGTAAAAAAACAAGTTTTGGAAAAATATAAATTAGCTTTGGAAAAAGGTGAAATGGTGCGAACCGTAATGTTAACCGATGAAGAAAAAGAACACAGCAAAGATATTATTTTGCTGACCAATAAACCAATTATGTATGTGGTAAATGACGAATTTAATTTAGAGAAAAAACAATTTGCTTCGGAAATTGCCAATGTTAAATTACCAATTGCTAATCCAATCCCAATTGATGCAAAAATTGAAAGCGAGCTGGCGGAACTGGAAGACGCAGAAAGAGCCGACTACCTCAAAGAACTCGGCCTTCCGGAATCCGGTTTGGATAAAATTATTAAATCTGCCTACAAAACTTTAGGCCTGATTACTTTTATAACTGCCGGGCCAAAAGAAAGTAAAGCCTGGACTTGCACCGCGGGTAGCAAAGCCCCACAAGCGGCCGGAAAAATTCATACCGATTTTGAAAAAGGATTTATTCGCGCGGAAGTGATTCAATGGGACAAACTGCTGGAAGCCAAAGGATACGTTGGCGCCAAAGAAAAAGGTTGGCTTAGAGTAGAAGGCAAAGAATACGTTGTCCAAGACGGCGATGTAGTTCACTTTAGATTCACCGCTTAAAAATTCATAGCTCCCCTCTCCAGTACATGGAGAAAGGTTTTTAACAAAAGAAAAACGCGAGCCGTGAGGTCCGCGTTCTGCATGCCAACCGGGCAAGCTCGGGTTGTTTAGGCTCCTTTGACGAAGCCGATGATGATCAACCACGCCGCTAGGGCATTGCACCCCCAGAACAGGGGTTTTGAACAGGTTTTCCGAAACCCATCCCACAGTGTCTGATACATTCCGGCGATTGAGCCAGTGTTGTTCAACGACTGGCTAAGAATTGGGATTCCCCACAAGACTGTGGAGAACAGGATGACACAAAGACCTAAAAAGATGAGAATCATGGCCCTCCTTGGGCTTGCCAAATTTATTCTTGGTTGAGCCAAGAATTCTGTATATTATAGCACTTTTTAAGTACTTTGTCAATATCTATGCCCTATCGACAAAAACCCAAGTAAATGCTATAATTTCAACAACTTAATAATTCATATTCTCCCGACAGGGAGATAGAAAGGTTACTTTCTATGCCGCAATATGAGCTCATGTATTTGCTTGGCAGCCAAGTTGCCGACGATGAAGTGCCGAAAATTTCTGAAAGCATATTAAAATTTGCTGCAGACTTTGGCGGAACTGACATTAAAGAGACTCAATTAGGAAAGAAAAAACTCGCCTACCCCATTGGCAAAACCCGCAACGGTCATTATGTTGTGGTTAATTTTACTATGGACGGCAAAAACATTAATGCCTTTGACGCGAAAATCCACACTCAGGATACGCAAATTATCCGCTACCTGATTGTAAATTTGGACGAACATTTGGCCAGAATGGAAAAAGACCGCATTGCCCAATCTAAGATTGTGCGCAAAGGTCCTCCGTCAGAAGATGCTCCAATTGGTGTTCCGTTAATTACCAAACCGGTAGTAGCGGAAAAACCGGTTCGCAAAACAGTTTCCAAACCAGCGGTCAAAAAAGAAAAAGTAGTATTGGCCGAAATCAACCAGGAAGAACTGGATAAAAAAATCGAAGAAGCTTTGAGTGAAGACCTAACTAAATAAATTCTAATTACAAAACCCTAAATACTAAACAAATCACAAATTCCAAATTCTAATAGGTTTAGTATTTAGAAATTAGGATTTAGAGTTTGTAAAAATTAATTTTTACTCATATGGACTTAAATAAAGTTATGATCATCGGGCGCTTAACCCGAGATCCAGAACTTCGCAGTACTCCTTCCGGCGTTAACGTTTGCCAAATTGGCGTAGCTACTTCTTACGTCTACACCAACCAGGCTACCGGTCAGAAGGTAGAACAAACTGAATTCCATAACGTGGTATTGTGGAGAAAATTGGGAGAAATTGCCAACCAATATTTAAAAAAAGGTGCTCAGGTGTTTATTGAAGGCCGTTTGCAAACCCGTAGCTGGGATGGCAAAGACGGCGCCAAACGCTACCGCACAGAAATTATTGGTGACAACATGATTATGTTGGGCAAACCATCCTCCGGCGGAACTTCTTCCGCTACCGGTGGTTACTCCGCCCCAAGCAGTGCTCCAAGCCAAGCTCCTAAGGCCAGTAGTTCCACTTCCCAAGACTTTGGTGGTGCTCCGGCTCCAATTACCGAAGAACTCCCAACCATTGTCCAAGGCGAAGACATTAATGTAGAAGACATCCCTTTTTAACCAAAGGTTAAAAAGGGAATGACAAGATTTAAAAGAATTAAAAGATTGGCAAGACTAAACTGCAATCTGCAGAACATTCATGTCAATCATGTTCAATCCTGATCAATCATTTAAATTATATTATGAGACCAACTAACAACACCCCCCAAGTAAAGAAGCAGTGTTATTTCTGCTCCAATAAAATCTCTACTGCGGATTACAAAGACACCACCACTTTGCGCCGGTTTATGTCTCCGCATGCAAAAATTTTAAATCACAACCGCACCGGCACTTGCCCAAAGCACCAGAGAATGGTAACCAAGTCTTTAAAGCAAGCCAGACATATGGCCCTTTTACCTTTCGTAGCGGCGTAAAGAATAAATCCGAAATTTAAATCTCTAAATTCTAAACAATACCTAAATTTAAAATTCCAATATTTAAACATTTGGATTTGAAAATTTGTTTAGAATTTAGCAATTAGGATTTCGAGTTTATTCAAAATTTTATTAACAAAAATTTTGAATTATGGATATTTCAGACATCAAACTCGGTGTTATTCTGATGTATAACAATGAACCGTGGCAAATTATCTGGTCGAACCGCATGCGCACCGCCCAGAGAAAACCGGTTATGCAAACCAAACTTCGCAACGTAATCACCGGCAAAGTTATTGAATACTCATTCAAGTTCGGAGAAAAAGTTGATGAAGCCGACGTGACCCGCGAAAAAGCAACCTTTATGTATGCGGACGAAGGCGGCACTCACTTTATGAACCAGGAAACTTTTGAAACCATTGATATGGTTAAAGAGTCCACTGCCGAACAAGAAGCGTTTTTAAAAGAAGGCTTTGAAGTTTCTATTATGCGCTTTAACGGCAATCCTGTTTCCATTGAACTGCCGATTAAAGTAGATTTAAAAGTAGTGGAAGCTCCCCCGGATACCAAAGGCAACAGCGGTGGCAACGTAACCAAGCCGGTAAAAATGGAAACCGGTTTGCAAGTAGATGCACCAATGTTCATTAAAGAAGGTGACACGCTAAGAATAGATACCCGCACCGGTGAATACGTGGAAAGAGCGAGTCAGTAGAATAGTAGATAGTATTTAGCATATAGTAGATAGAAAAACACCACTTCGATACGTCCACGTATCGAAGTGGTGTTTTGTTTTGGGCAGTCTTTACATAAACCCAAAATACCCTTAAACTTATGTGAGCCTGGTAACTAAACTAGGTAATTTACCCAAGGAGGGTGAATGAGATCGCGACTGATTTTTCTACTGCACTGTTGCTGTTTATTCTCCTTGGTTGCGAGTTCGCTCGCTTCCGAGTTCATTAAACACACCCACCCCAAGTTCTTTGCCGGAACTTTTATTTACGGCCTCGGACTTGCCTCGGTCCTAACTTTAGCATCGTGGATGGTGTTCGGCGGTTGCCCGCTTACGTGGCTAGAAAACCACTACCGCAGACTGGAAGGCCGGCCAACGTACCACGGATCGTGTATGGTCCACTACTACCCCACACGGTGGTTAGGCCAGCCCAACTCGCGCTACATCCACTGCGCACTTTTTGCGATCATGGCTTACCCCGTGGCCGTCCGCTACAGCGAGCAAATCAAAAGCCTCTGCCTTTCGGCAGTCCGCTTTCTCCTCGAGTGACCCGAGACACTTCGGGTCACTCACTTTTTTTTACAAGATTTTATTTTAACTACAAGCGGGCGATGGTCGGAAATATACGGTCCCATTTCCGCAAGTTGGACTACCAAATTTTTACACAACACCCAGTCTAATTTTAATTTAAACAGTTCCCAAAATTTTGTATAAAACGGCGACCAGGTAGGAAGGTCTAGTTCAAAAACTTCCTTGAACTTATTTTCTTCCGCTACCGAATTAAAAATAATCCGTTCGTCCTCGGACAAAAATTTATCTTCATAATTCAATTCGGAATTTGGTTCGCGATGCCACCACTGAATAATTTTTCTGGTCCAACCCGTCCTTACTATGGTAACGTTAAAATCTCCGCAAAAAATTATTGGCTCGCCGTTATTAGGCGCATGAAAAAATAAATATTTTAACATTTTTAAACGGGACTTTGGCCCAACATCAATAATTGGAAAGTGGCAATTATAAATATGCACTTTTTCTCCGTGAATATTTACCCGCGAGTAACTGGCCGATTCCACCACCGCTTTCGCCGGAACCAAATTTTTAGGAAAATATATTTCTTTGCTTTCTTCAATCGGAAACTTGGAAAGAATGACATTATGGTTTGCTCCATAAACTCTGACCGATGCCGTATTTTTGGCCGGCACAAAAATTTGATACTGTTTTAAATTTTCTAATTTTTCTGCAGCGTCGGTTAACTCTTGCAAACAAATTATGTCCGCTTGCTGTTTTTGTAAATAGGGTAAAATTTTTGAAAACTTTGTAACCGGCCCGTGACGAAACTGTTGGCCCTGCACATTCCACGACAATAGAGTAAACATCATAATGAAGTAATTATATCAAAACACACTGTCCTTACAAAGGACAGTGTGTTTTCCTATTTACTATATGCTATCTACTAAATGCTAATCTATTGTAATCTCACATCTCCATAAGTCATGGGAGACAAACGAGGTAAGGCTAAATCGTACAAATTAGCCGAGACAATAAAGCCGGCTTGGCCAGCGTTGTTTAAGAAGGTGTTCCAATCCGGAACCGGAATTAAACCTTGCTCGTGCACCATGTAAACGGCTACACCGCTCTTTACCCAAGCGCCCCATGGGTGACTGGAATAGTTTGTGCGAATAGCATAACCGGAATCAACTAAACCGGAATTACCCACTTCGGTCACATTAGAAAATTTATAACCTAACCCGGTAAACACACCGGCGGAGACAAATCCTGTTTTGGTATTTTTATAAACAATATATACCGTACCATTTTCGGAAATTAATTGACCGTTGGCATAAGTGCTGGCTCCCAACACGCCGGGATACGTAAGTCCCCCGCCGTTAGAATAACCACTCACTGTCACATATACGCTAACACAGGCACTGTAACCACCGCTCTGGCAAATAGACAAGGTGGTACTTCCATATTGCCGACCATAAATGCTTAAAGCGTTGCCGGAAAGGGAGGCCGTCGCTACACCGGAATTGCTGTTACTGGAAATATAATAACTTCCGCTTCCGTATACTGTAACATTTACATTTTGATTAATACCAACTGTGACGCTGGGCTGCGACACGGACAAATTGCCACCGGAAGAACCCCCGCCAACTGTAACATACAGCGTACTGCAATAGCTCAAAGAAGAATGACACACGCTAATGCTGGTGGAACCATTTTGGTAAGCATACAAGTTCAGCACTGTGCCGGAAATGCTGGCACTGGCTATATTGGAATTGCTGTTACTGGAAATATAATAAGAGGTATTGTTGTAATACGGATAAACAGCTGCATATGCACTGCTGTTAATGGATACTGCTAAACTTTGACCAACATATAAATTCGGGTTGGCCGGGCTAAACCACAAGTTAGTATTAGAGCCAAGTACGGAACCGGTGACGGTAACATACAAAGTGGCACAGCTACTAACATTATTCTGACACACGCTAATGCTGGTGGAACCGCTGGCTAAACCGTTTAAATAAAGTGAGCTACCGGAAATACTGGCTGTGGCCACATTTGGGTTGCCGTTAGAAGAAATATAATAGCTATTATTATAGTTATAATTATTGTTATTATAAATCGTTACTGTCTGACTTTGTCCCGCGGTTAAACTAACATTGGAAGTGGTAAAATAAATATTCCCGTAACCGCCGGTTCCGCTTCCGGAAACCGTGACATAAATATATGCGCACTGCGTGGACGAGCTAATCGCACAAACATAAATAGTGCTACTGCCGGCGCTGTTTGCGTAAAGATTTATTTTATTTACATCCAAGGAAGAAGTTACAACCGACGGACTGCTGTTGGAAGAAATATAAACCGCCGGGGCATTGTACGCGGTAACGGTTAAACTTTGACCGACAGTCATCGAGACGCTGGTTTGGGACAAAGACAAACTACCGTAACTGCTACCGGAAACTGTAACATACAAAGTGGCACAATTGGAGTAACTGCTTTGACAAACACTAATACTGGTGCTTCCACTGACCAATCCGCTCACATACAAAGAACTGCCCGACACATAAGCCGAAGCAACGCTAGAGTTAGAATTACTGGAAATATAATAACTCCCGGAGGAATATCCGCTGTTGTTATAAATAGAGACATTAGAATTTTGTCCCGCGGTAAGCGTTAACGAAGATGGAGAAAAATAAATATTTCCGCCATAATTACTACCTCCGCTAACCGTTACATACAAATAGGAGCAAGTAGACCCGGTTGAACAAACGGAAATTGTTGCGCTTCCGGAAGCAAGACCATAAACATTTATTGTGCTACCGGAAATGCTGGCGCTGGCTACACTGGAGTTACTATTGGAAGCAATATAATAACTACCGCTATAAATATAGCTACCAATGGAAACGTAGGAAGAAGCACTTTGCCCCACACTTACAGATAAACTGGATGGGCTAATAGTTAGCCCGCCAACACTACATCCGTAGTATCCGCATCCACCTGTTCCGCTTGAACCCGGATAAATTGAAATGGTAGACGATTGCTGACCGCCAACTGTGACATACAGCTGAACTTGGCTGGAACTATAATCCGAAGGCATGCTCACAACTTGAGTAAAATATCCACTACCATCGGTTTGGCCAATATTGTTGACCGTGGTCCACAGGGTGCTGGATTGTCGGTAAGACAAATTTACTTGGCTAAAAGTTGCCGCATTGGAAACGGTTATTTGGACGTTGTCATTTCCACCCTGATAGTTAGCGGAAAGAGTCGGGGAATAGGCTAATGCTGGTCCGGCAATACTTAACAAACCCGCAACAAATCCCCCTAAAATAAGGCTTTTTATGTATTTAGTCATATATTTATATGGTTAATTCTTGACTTTATATTATACTCTTTTGCCCCTCAAGCGTCAATGCAATTTTAAAGGCCCCCGGAAACTTCTGACGAAGCGTGGAGGCCTTTGCTTGAACATCTTTTAACCACCGATGGTGGCAAGCTGTTCAAACCCGGTAACCGTAGCCGGGGCGGAGATTAGGAGATCACCTCCTTTCGGAAATGATTACAACCATCGTGCGTGGTCATGGTAATACTCCTTTTCCTGTATGGGTTGATACCTGCCGGAGCTAGCCTTAAGCTCAGGCAAAAATAGAATGGCCTAAGAAATGCCCCTGGGGTCAATGACCCCGTGTCGTGCCGCAAAAGATCTTGCGGGCTTTCCGGTTTTTGCCGTGGGTTTGTGACTTGAGCCTTTTGGCCTTTCAGTCCGAGGAAATCTCGGATTGGCCTGAAGCCGGTCAATCACCGGACCAGATTCGGGGGGAGTCGGCATTATGCGAAAATGCGGATCGCGCCGGTTGTCTCGCCGGATCACGGACAGGAATGAGCCCATATTTAACCTCCTATGGTTTGTGGGCAAAAAAATGCTCCTTTGGCTTTTTAGGGCTTAAGGAGTTCGAACAACTAATATTAATACAAAGCTCTCTTGGAATTTATCTACAAAATCTGCAGATTGTGGAAACGCAACATTCATAAGTAGTATATTAGCCTTATGCTGGTATTATAGCACATTGCTAACTTTTCAAAAAAACCTTGGCAGACAGCACGGCTCTGGAGCCTTCCCCTACCGAGGTTACTGAATTACCCGGCGCCCCGGACAAAACAGACCCACCCGCAAACAGTCCGGGAACATTGGTGGCCATTTGTGCGTCCACTTTAATTTTATTTTTAAAATCTTTAAATGCGGTTAAATCAAAAGCTGTATTACCTTCATGAGTTACGGAATTCTCACCGCTACAAATAATAACACTTTTAGCATAAAAAGTTTGTCCGCTTTTTGTTTCCACAGAAAAACTAATCACGTTTTTTTCCAAAGAAGTTACTTCCTGTTTTAAGTATAATTCAAAAAATTGAGCAGAGTTTTCTGTTACTTTAACTAATTCTTTTTGCATTTTTTTAGCATCGAATAAATTTAACTCTGTCGCTCCAACTTTTAGAACGGAAAATTCCTTTGCCACCAGCAAAGTTTTTAGTTTTAATTTTACGGCGGTCAGCGCCGCGGACATTCCGGACATCCCCGCACCGATGATTATAATGTCATGCATAGGTTAGTGGTTAGCATTTAGCATACAGCAGATAGACACAATACAATTATAGCATTTAACAAACTAATATTTGCAGGAAAAATTGTTGAATAATTTCATTTATTTATTGAATTTTCTAAAAATGGCTGGTACATCATAATTGCATGATTTGTAACAATTATTTCGTCTGAAATCTTTAAACCAGTTTTAATATCATAAATAGTTCTTACTAGCTCGTTATTCCGCGTATAACCGCCCCACCATTCATGCTTAATTAAATGGTTGCGTTCACTTATAGAATATCTAATATTTAGTGGTTTATTACATAACCATCGACCAATCAAATAAGTTTCTGTCAGTTCAAGCTTTAATTGAAACGTTAAGTCTGTGTCATTTTTTATTTGAAGGTCAATATTTGGGTAAGAACACGTGGCACCAGACCCAAAAGGCTGTGTTCTACTTACATCAGGAAACACATCATATGAATGCCTCCAGCGCTCTATAACCGCAAGCGGAGTATGTAACGTTGCCCAGTATATTAGGTTAGATAATTGACACAAACCACCGCCAATCCCTGCCTTAAACCCGCCCCGGTCTAATACCATTCCAGGCAAATAACCTTTTAAACGTGTTGGTTTTCCAACAAGCAGCCAATAGGAAAAAACTTCTCCGGGTTTAATCACTAACCCGTCCAATTTTTTTATTGCTAATTTTAAGTTTTTTATCTTATTCAATTGCATCCACATATCAACATTTTTCAGTGGCCTAATAAGTAAGCTTTGATGCTGAAAAATTTCTTGCCCTATATTGAAACTACATAATTCTTTGGAAAAATTATTTTTAGAAAACCGCCAATAAATATTCTTGCGAATAAGAAAATACATTTTGCCGATTATCAAACGTATCTTTGAACGATATTTCGGCTTATTCATAATATTATAATGTCATGCATGGGTTAGTAGTTAGCATTTAGTATTTAGCATACAGCAGATAGACACAATACAATTATAGCATTAAGACAGCATTGCTTTGCAATACTGTCTTAAATTCGGATTATTCGGATGTAATTCGTAGTATTCGGATCGCTATTTCATTTTCTCTATTATCCTCTGTGCCGCCAACACATATGCCGCGTTTCTAAATGTCGTGTTATATTTTTTCTGTAATTCATAGACATCGGCAAAGGCCTGTTTAATTTGCTTGGACAGTTTTTCCAACACATCTTCTTTACTCCAGGATTCATTATGCATATTTTGATACCACTCATAGTAACTTACACAAACCCCGCCGGAATTGGCCAAAATGTCAGGAATAACCGGAATATTCTTTTTGGCAAAAATCACGTCAGCTTCCGGAGTGGTCGGACCATTGGCCATTTCCACAATTAGCTTGGCCTTAACCTTGTCCGCGTTCTCCGCAGTCAACACATTTTCCAAAGCGCCCGGCACCAAAACATCCACCGGCAATTCCAACAATTCGCTGTTGGTAATATTTTTTGCTCCGGCAAAATCTTTTAAACTACCGGTTTGTTTTTTGTGCGCGGTAACGGCTACCAAATCCAAACCTTTTTCGTTATAGATTCCACCCTTGGAGTCGGAAAGAGCCACAACAACAAAACTCAATTTTTGCGCCGCTTCGGCAAAAAAACTGGAAACATTTCCAAAACCCTGAAGAGCCACTGTGTTACCTTTAACAACCCCACCCAAGGAATTTTTTACAGCTTCTTCAAACACATGCACCCCGCCAAATCCGGTAGCCTCCGCTCGGCCTTCGCTTCCGCCTTTGCCCAACGGTTTACCCGTAAAGGTAGCCAATGCTTTTGGGTTACCGGTAATTTTTTTATATTCATCAACCATCCATTCCATAATTTGGCCGTTGGTGTTTACATCCGGTGCCGGCACGTCTAACTCCGGACCGATTACGGAATAAATCTTTTGCACAAAACCCCTAGACAAACGTTCCAATTCCCCTACCGATAATTCCTTCGGGTTAACAATAATTCCACCCTTACCACCGCCGAACGGGACATTCACCACGGCATTTTTAAAACTCATCCAAAAACTTAAAGCCCGAACTTCATCCAGGTTCACATCTTGGTGATAGCGGATTCCGCCCTTATACGGACCACGGGAATTATTATGCTGACTCCTGAACCCTACAAAAATTTCCTGCTCTCCGCTATCCATGATTACCGGAATTGAAACTTCCACGTACCGGTCCGGCATGGTTAGTTGTTGAATTTTATTCTTATCCAACTGAGCGATCTCCGCGGCTTGTAAAAGTTGGGCTTGAGCTGTCTTGAATGGGTTGGTCATATAGTCAATTACTAATTACTTTTTTCTAATTTCTAATTACTGAATGAACTATGATGTTTCTTCCACCGGGTTTTCGGCTAAGACCAGCAAAGTTACCGAAAGCAATAATATTAAAGTCCCAACAATTTGCCAAAGACTTAAACTAATTCCTAAAAATTTCCAGTTAACCACGGCCAAAGCCAGTGGGTAGCCTAGCTCCATTAGTGTAGCCACTGAGGCGCGAGTATTTTTTAACCCATAATAATAGAGCAGGAGTGCAAAAAACCCGGTTATTAGGGCAATTATTAAGGTATTACGCCAAAATAGCGGGGTCATGGCGGAGAATTGGAAGCCCGAAGTCAGGCTTAAATATCCGGCTAAAAAGATAAATCCAAACACAAACCGCATCCCGTTTACCAAATGTAAATTTAAATTAGTCATTAAACTTCTGCCCACCACTGTGCCACCGGCCCACAGTACAGCCGCACCCACGGCTAAGCCTGGACCAATTAAAGTAAACTTTCCTGAGCTTAATAAAACCGCTGGGGAAGCCAAACCAAATGTTACTAAATAGGCACCGGCTAAAGCCGGAACGGCAAACAACCAAAACTTAGGATGCAATTTTTCTTTTAAAAAAATTACGGCAAAAAAAATCGCGAATATCGGTTGTAGTTTTTGTAAAAGAGCCGCTACAGTAAAATTATAGTTCATGACCACGGCACCTTGGACAAACATTAATGCCCCCAAGGCCGAGGCCCCGGCGCCAATATAAATTAATCCGAGCCATTGTTTTAGGCTCACATTTTTAATTTGCGCGCGAGCCATAAACAATCCCGGCAATGACACCACGGCATTTAGCAAATGTTCCAAAAAAGAAACAAAGGCCACGCCTAAGCCACCGACAAGGAGCGGTTTTCTAAACGGTCCATCCCCGGCCCAAAGAAGCGAAGCAAGAAAAACAATAAATGGCGATAATTTTTTACGGGTCATAAATATTATAGAGATTTAGTGATAAAGAGAATTAGAGAAAAAGATAGGGACATCACTACACAGAGCTAATATTTAGTTGGGGAGGTTTTCATTTTAGAAACTAAACTGGTCAACATTTTTTGAATTTCTGAATTTAAATTTTCTGCCTTATCGTAAGTAATTTTAGGATACTCGTTTTTAGCAATTATTAAATGAGTTTCCAATTCTGTAGAAGATCCATACGCAATATTTAAAAATCTAATAAATTCAATTTTATGATTCCTTCCCCACCCTTCAGCAATATTAGCCGGAATGGAAATTGCCGCCCGAATCATTTGCGATACTAGAATGAATTGCTCGGTTTTAGGTAATTGCTTGGCGATCTTGTAAATTTCTTTTACCAACTCAATTGCCTTTTGCCAAACAATTAACTCTTTATATGTACTTATCTTCATATTATTTTGTCTAACTATTTCTCTATTTCTCTAACTTTCTAATTCTCTGTATATCTTTCTTTATCTGCATCTTTAACTCCGCTTCAGTTTTAAACTTCTTAAACGGTCTTAAATATTTTTGCAGAGTGACGGTAATTTTTTTCCCGTACAAATTTCCTTTAAAACCAATTAAGTGCGCTTCGAGTTTGGGTAGACCGGATTTATCTAACGGCCCGACAATGACCCCTGCGGGATAATCTTTTAATCTTTTTATTTTTAAATCTTTCAATTCTACATGCCCAGCATATATGCCAAACTTAATATTTTGTTTCCGACGCGAATAACTGCGCCTATCCAAATTTGCAGTCGGAAAACCAATCTTCCGCCCGTACTTTTCTCCATGTATAACCTTGCCTGATATTGTTATATCTTCCATTTGTATTATCCTATCTACTATATACTAAATGCTTTCTGCTAAATACTTCTCCACATCCAATGCGGCCATACAGCCCATACCGGCTGCGCTTATGGCTTGGCGGTAACGCGGATCATTTACGTCCCCGGCAACAAACACGCCGGCAATATTGGTGTGGGTGTTGTTTTGTACTTTTATATAACCCTTAGCGTCCGTCTCCACGCCGGCCGCGGCAAAAATTTTCGTTGCCGGGGTGTGGCCAATGGCCAAAAATATTCCTTGTAAAGACAAAACAGATTCCTCGCCTGACTGATTATCTTTAATCTTTAATCCTTCAACTGTGTTCTCGCCCACCACATCCAGCACTGCCACATTGGTCACAAAAGAAATTTTTGGGTTATCCTGCGCCCGCTTTAACATTATTTTTGAAGCTTTAAATTCCGCCCGACGATGGACAATATAAACTTTATTGGCAAAGCGGGTTAAAAAGTTGGCTTCTTCCATAGCTGAGTCTCCCCCGCCAATTACGGCCACATCTTTTCCTTTAAAGAAAAACCCGTCGCAAGTGGCGCAAGCCGAAACTCCCTTACCCCTAAGGCGCTGTTCTCCGGGCAGGCCAAGCCAATTAGCTTCCGCGCCTGTGGCAATTATTACACTCTTGGCCAAATATTCACCTTTACCGGTTTTTACTTTAAACGGTTGCGCAGAAAAATCCACGCTCTCCACGTTCTCGGGCAAGATTGTGGTTTCAAACCGCTCTGCTTGCTTGGTCATATTATCCATTAGTTCCGGGCCCATAACACCGTTAACAAACCCCGGAAAATTTTCCACTTCCGTAGTATCCATTAATTGTCCACCCGGCTTTAGTCCGGCTAAAACTAGTGGTTTTAATTCCGCTCGCCCGGCATAAATAGCCGCAGTTAACCCCGCAGGGCCGGAACCGATTATGATTACATTTTTGATTTCTTGATTGGTCATATATTTATTAGTTTTGTTTACTATAAAGTTTTAATAATTCAGATACCGCCGCTTTGCGCTTGTTGGTATTTTTACTGTTTACCGCATCCCATGCGCAAATTCCCAAATGCCCCTCCAGAATCATTTGGTTAATTTTTTTTAGGGCTTCGATTACCGCGTGGTTTTGATTAATAATATCTAAGCAGTAAGCGCCTTGGTTAATCATTTTTTCCACAGCTTTTAAATGCCCTTGGGCATAATGCACCCTTTTTACCACCTCTTGTTTATTCTTCTCTATCGTCATATTACTTTGCTGTTAAATCTTAAATCCTCAATCTTAAATCTTAAATTTCCTACCCCCCTCCTGGGGGTCTTAAGTAACTATACTTTTTAACTTGACGACTGTCAACCATTTCTCTATACTGACCGGTCCACCGGCTAGTTTTGGGAGCCCCTAGCCAAAAAGGGTGGATAAAAGTTCTTTGAAAAATTAGTGAGGAGGGAAGAAAGGAAACTTATGGAATCCTTGCTGTTCCTGATTTTGGCAGCCGGCGTCATGGTGCTCTGGAGTTTGCAACACAACTCCAAGCTCCACGAAGTACTGAGTAAACACTCAGTTAAGTCGGAAAAACTGCCCCAGGCCTTAGGCATGCTGATTATTTGCGCTCAAATTTCTGAGTTGCTGAAAGTCATTGAGCATGTATCTTTGGTCAATGTAGTCGCCGCCCTATTTTTACTGGCAATAGTGGCTGCAACTAAAACAGGAACAGAAGGAGGCTTGCACTAATTCCCCGCGCCGATTTCTCGGTAGCGGATGTTTAGTGCAAACTTTTCCAAAAGTTCCTGATGCAGAATTTGCAAACACCGCCCTTTATTCTAAAGGGCGGTGTTTCAGTTCCTATCTACTAAATGCTATATGCTATCTCCTAGTTACCAGCTACTTATACTCCCCCAAAATCACCGGCAATTCCAAAGTCTCACCGGAGCGTAAAATTTTGAAAGTCACTTGACTACCGGCCTGATATTTTTGAATAATTAAATCCAATTCGTTGTTGTAACCTAATTTTTGTCCGTTAACCGCAATTACTATATCCCCCGCTTTAATTCCGGCCAGTGCTGCCGGCGTGTTTGGTGACACCGCGGAAATAATTGCCCCGTCATCTACGGTTAAGTTATAAGTCAATTTACTTGCTTGATCTATAGTTTTAAATTGTACGCCTAAAAACGGCCGGGAAATTTTGCCAAAATCTTTTACCTGTTGTAAAGATTCTTTAACAATATTTATCGGGATAGAAAAATTTAAAGAATACCCGCCCGTGTCCATAAGGGTATTTAGCCCCACCACCTCACCGGCCAAATTAATTAACGGCCCGCCACTATTACCGTTGCTAATGGCCGCGTCGGTTTGAATTAAATTATGGATGCGGGGAGCACTGCCGTCGGCCTCACTTAACGCCCGGCCCAACGCGGAAACTACTCCGCGAGTAACACTATTTTGATACCGCCCAAGCGAATTCCCAATGGCAAACACGGTTTGCCCGGTTTCTAGTGCGTCGGAATCCCCTAAGACAGCCGGAGTTAGTCCTGAACTCTCAATTTTTATAAATGCCACGTCGTCAAATTTGTCTAAAGCTAAAACTTTTGCCGGGAATCTTTTTCCGTCCGCCAAAATTACCCAATAATCCATATTTAAATCTTCCACCACATGATTATTGGTTACAATTAGCCCATTAGCTTCTAAAATAATTCCGGTGCCGGAAATTTCCGTATTTACCGGCACACTAATACTCACACCAAACGAAGGGACGGTGGGCACGGATTTACTTAAACCTAAAATATTTACTACCGAGGCTTTGGCTTTTCGCACGGCCAAAATGGCCTGTTGTTCATCGGTAATTCCAACGGCAGATTTTGCCCCCGGTTTAATCGGATTTAATTTTATATTCTGACTCACCGCCTGGTTTGAAAAAAAAATTATACTTAATACGGCAGTAGCTAAAATGATTTTTTTGTAATTTTGTATCATAATCTTTAAATCTTTCTATTTTTAAATCTTTAAATTACTCTATCCCCAACTCCTGTAATTCCTCCAGCACCTGCCTGGTTGCTGCCATCCAATTAGGATTTTTAGGCTGAACATAAACACCATTCATTTGTTCCAGTGTCCAATTACTGTAGCGTCTTTCCAATAACCGGTTAAAATCTTTTACCCAATCCCCTAAGGTGGCATATTTATGCCAGTATGGATGCCCGGGTTTAACCCCAATGTTGCTACAATTATTATCTACACAATTTCGGCCAAAAGTACTTTCCGCAAACGAAATGGCCAAAATTAATTTCCAATGTTTTTGTTCGGCAATAATGTCCGAGGCTTCCACAAACGGCGTTTTTTTAGCGGTTAAATAGGCGCGTAATTTTTCTTTCCGCAAAGCCATTCTTTCGGCTTCTTTTAACTGTTTGTTTTGTTCGGCAATGGAATTTAAATAATTTTCCAACTGACCAATGGTCATATTATACAACACGTCATTGGAGACATTGCTAATCGGGCCTAAGTTGCCAGTGTTTTGCATTGGGATTGAACCGGCCTGGGTTTGCTCAAAATCTTGGGCTGATGTTTTCTGAGTATTTAATGCTGTCCACGCGCCCCCGCCAAAGGCCACAATTAGCGCCACTATAATGGCGTACACTGGTACAGCTTTTTTTAAACTATTAAATTTTTTAAACTCAATTATAACCAGAGCTAGGTTATTTTTAAAAGCATAAAAGATGCCTGTAATTTTTTGTTGAGCCCTTTGCTGGATGCTATATGCCCCGCCTGCAGTCGCCTGAGGCTCCAGCTGATGGCGGGCAGGTATATGCTTGTTCCCAAGTTTCGGTGGCACTAAAAATTCGGTATAAAAAACTTCCACAGTAGGCTGTATTTTAACTTTAACAATGGGCTTTAAAGTCTTTGGCTTGGTTTTATTTATCCCGTCTAAGTTTCTCATTGGTCTTTTAAAAAGTTTTACGCCGATCTAATGTCCGCGTGTTTTTTATGATAAGGCCGTCCAAATAACACTGTCCACAAATAATTTAAACCATAGCGAAGCGGAGTGGCAAAAAATCCTTCTGCTCTCACTCTTCGGCCGGAAGCAAATATGGGCAAGCTTAAAGTAAACAACACATTCCCCACTTTATTCATGCGCTTGGCAATGTCCGCGTCTTCACCATAAAAATCAAACCCTTCGTTAAATCCGCCAATCTGCTCTAGTGCACTCCGCCGTAATACAAAGTTTCCGCCCTGTACCATAGAAGCGTTACGCAACACGAATCGATTAAACCAATACAACCCGTACACTATATAATAGTAAACCGATACTCCGCGGTTAAACCAATTCGGCATATCGTAAAATACGTGCGGTCCACTTAAACAAACCAGATTGGGTTTTTCGTTATAAAATTTTTCTACGGTCTCGATCCAACCTTTAGGCATAATTGTGTCGGCATCTAAGTTGGCCACTAAATCCCCGGTTGCCACTTTAAAGCCGGCTTGGCGGGCGTAACTTATACCTTTTTTTGGTTGATCCACCACTTTTACCTGCTTATAGCTTTGAGCAATATTTTTAGTCTGGTCAGTGCTGGCGTTGTTAACTACAATAATTTCACCGGCAATATTTTTGCCTGCGGTTTCTTTAATTATAGAGTCTAAACAAAGTTTCAGATTATTTTCTTCGTTGTATGCCGGAATAACAAAACTTATTTTAAGGTTGTTCATTTATCTATTATAGCCCAACAAGGCAATCCTTTACAACTACCAATAGTTTGCTATGCTTTATAAACAATAATTAAAATCCATACTATGCCTAAAGGATTTATTGCAAAAATTGAATTTACGATTAACGCAACACCGGAAAAAGTTTGGGAAGCTTTAACTAAGCCGGAAATAGTAAAAGAGTACTTATTTGGCACCAATTTGGTAACTGATTGGGTTGTTGGCGGGCCAATTAGCTACCAAGGTGAATGGGAAGGCAAGCCTTACGAAGACAAAGGAACGGTCTTGGAATTTACTCCACCTTCCAAAATAGTTTCCACTTACTGGTCCAGTATGGGCGGTTTGCCGGATGCGCCGGAAAACTACAACACTTTAACTTACGAGTTGGAAAGTGTGGATGGTGGCACCAAGCTTACCCTCCTGCAAGATAATAACTCCACCGAAGAAAAACGAGACCACAGTCAGCAAAACTGGACCTTGGTGCTAAATAAAATGAAAGAGATTTTGGAGAAATAACTACAAATCAAAACACCCCCGACCGTATCGGGGGTGTTTTTAAAAAACTACTTTATTTTAAACACTCCAGCTACGGTAAAAATAATTAGGGCGCAAAATATATAGGTTAAAGGCAATATTATAATTGGCGCGAAATATTTAAAAATGGAGTTAGAGCGATTGGCGGGTAACCGGTCTTGAATGCGTAAAAATGGTACCGCATTCATGGCATGATAATTTATTAACACATACGGAATAAAAATTAACAAACCAGGATTGGCTAAAAAAGACCGACTGCCATCACCCAAACCCTGGCCCAAACCAAATAAAATTATAAACTGCCAGGCATTGTATTGGTACTTATTAATTAAATACCACACCACTCGGAAAATTACATAGTAAGCCGGAGCAGTAAGCAAAACATCAATGGCATAATTTTTTACCATATCCCCGACAGCCATTCCGGCGGTAAAACGCAAGCTCGGAAGTATTGGGCTGTAAATCATGTAAAAACCTTCTACAATGGAGGCGGAGATTACGCAAAATAAAATAAACTCTTTGCGAATATTGGTTGCGGTGCTTTTACCAAACTTTTTATACGCCCACAAACTTAAAGCCAAATAACCCAAGATTAACATATGGGTAACATTGTCAGCAGAAAATTTACCTTTAGCAAAAACCAAGACAAATACCAGAATGGCCCAAACTAAATAAACTTTAAAATATTTTGGCATAAATTATTAATTAATTATTTCTATTTGAGTTTTTGTTTCATCGATGTCTCCTCCTACAATCCCCACCCCAGGATAAGCCCATACACTAACAACATATTTACCAGGATTTATTTCTGAACCGAGCATGGCAGTATAAGATCCTGTATTCGCAATACCTTTAACAAGATCATAAGAATTAAGTTTATCACAGACCATTTCGCCATTTTCTTTAAAACAACCTTTTTGCCTTTCGCCAATAATACTGATTCTGACCAGTTTATTTGTTTCCTGACTTTGTTTGCTAGAAGTCCAAGCTATGGTCTGACTTGTACCAATTTTCCAAACTTCGCCACCTTTAGGATTAGTGATGGTAAGTTTTTCGTTGGAGGGCTGAGTAACAGCCGACGTTGGTATATTTTAAGGCGCAACCTGCTTATTACATCCGGCAGCAAGCAAAAAAACAATTGAAGCTCCCAATAAAATTTTTTTCATAAATAATATATTATTTTTTAAATAATTAATTTTTTTCTTTCCATTTTTTATCTTCCAGTTTACTTTCTTTTACCCGAAACGCGGTGATTTGGCGAATTAGAGTTAGGGGTAAAGGTTTTTCCAGCGGGAACTGAATGGATCCGGTGGCGGTTTTGTATTTGGTCAATTTTTTACTAAACGCTTTTATGGCCGAAGGGGTGGGGTATAACCCGACATGATGTTTAAACCCGGCAAAAGTCACCAGTATTCGCTTGTAGGAAAAGGCGGGCATCCCCCACTTTAAACTCTCCACAGCCCCCGGCGCTACCGCGCGA
Source organism: uncultured Candidatus Saccharibacteria bacterium (assembly GCA_964477745.1). Classification (GTDB taxonomy): domain Bacteria; phylum Patescibacteriota; class Doudnabacteria; order UBA920; family UBA920; genus PALSA-1336. Next base: position 116,713 of record CAYZEI010000001.1, read on the forward strand.
ATGCAAACCAACATTTCCCGTAATTTCTTTTGTGCCTCTTTTGGCGCTGCTAAAATATACTCGTTAATATTTTTTGGTTTCATTTCCGTAGATTTATTTGTTAATTATATAAATAGTAGCAAAAAATCACCCATCTGGCGACTTTGAAATATTTTGAATTAAGCTTAAATACATGGTATATTTAAATTAATTCAGTATTAAATCAAAAATATGAGTATTCAATACCCCACTGGTTATGATAGGTCAAAGCCACAAGAAATGTACGATCGTCATTTAGGAGCGTTAATGGACAATGAAGATGGGCCGGTAAGCCAAGGAAAATATGAGAGTGTAATACTTAGAATGAAAAGTTACCAGAATAACCCGGAAGAAATGGGAAAACAAATTACTGCTTTAATAGATTCTATAAATAAAGAACTGCCACGTATTAAAGAATCTTTGGGGGAAGAAATGGCAAATAACTATAAAGGGTTAATCCCGGAACTAGAAAAACTCCTCCCGAATAAATAATATTTAAAAAACACAATCAAATGATTGTGTTTTTTAAAACGTAAAGGATCACGTCCCCTTTTCCACATTGGCTAATTCCTGCCTACCGGCGACTGGACAATTCGCGCGAATTGTCCAGTCGCCAAAATACGTAAGTGATGGGATATGTCCCCATTCACATTCTTGGCAAAGACACTAAAAGTTGTGGTAAAATATACGGACTAACAATTATCCTTTAAAAAAGGAGTACCAAATTTATGAAGCAAATGACATGTGCCCAAATGGGCGGACCTGCAGAGTGTAGCTTTACGCTCTCCGGCAACACTGCCGAAGAAATGGTTAAAAACGGCTTTGACCACGTAATGCAAGCACACCCTGAAATGGGACAAAAGATTCAAAGCAACAGTCCGGAAGAAAATGAAAAATGGATGGCTGGCTTTCGAGCCACATTCGACGCCATCCCGGAAATGTAAAAAGAATTTAAAAAACTCATCCAAATTGGATGAGTTTTTTTATACGAATCAGCGCTGGACAATTCGCGCGAATTGTCCAGTCGCCAAAATACGTAATTAAATATGAGGTTAATGGGCCATGTCCCCATTTGTTTTAGATTTACAATATTATAAAGAATCTGGATTTGATTATAACTATTGTTTTTTAGGAGACTCGGAATACTCTTCTATTGTTTTATCCTGAACAGAGTCAACTTTAAAAAAGGGTGTTTTTTTGCCTTGTTGATCTTCTGCATCTACAACTGTGCCAACAATTTGGTATTCTCGAGTTCCTTTTAGACCAGAACCTTTAGGGTCTTCCTTTAAGAAGACATATTGCGATTCACCACCATCTGCGATCATATCTATACTAGGGGAATTGGGCTCAGGATTAGCACGTAATTTAAAGAAATCCGTTCTTGTAACGACGGTTTTCGTATAATATACTCGGGAATTGCCAATCAGAGCACTGTCTAATTCAAAACGTTTTACATCTTTAGGACCAAGGTATGTTGGGATGCCCCTAGTTTTTATATAACCTTTATCGCGGTAAGCATTTAAACCGTTATTAACTAAGTCTTCCACTTTTGTCTCCGGCATTTGTTCTATTTCTTTTCGAGAAATACCGCACGCAGCCATTGCCAAACCTAATCCCGCAGTTAAAACCAATCGTTGAAAACGGCTCCAAAACTTAGCCACTTGCGGATTGTTGAGTGACTCTCTTAATTCTTTATTTCCTGGTATTTCGGAAGCCGTTTGGGATTGCTCCGTATTTTGAGATGGATATTTTTCACTCATATAATATTTTTAATTAGCTTAATCTTAACACACAGTAATTATATGGAAAAGAGAGTTAAAGACGCTATACGAAATGTTTAAAAGATAATGAGGACATGACCAATTTTATTTCAAACAAAAAAACTCCACCCGGATGGGTGAAGTTTTTTGTGGTAGTCTTTTATAAATAGAATCTAAACACCTTTATGAAGAAAATACAATAATGAACAACGGTGATACTAGTCTTAAATAGTTAGCCATTTTCAAACATATCCTTGTTTGCCCTAAAATTTTCTGGCCATTTATGTTTTAAAGTGGCAACTATGGAAGACTTTAAATTAAAATCGTTTGTTTCAAAATAATCACGAACCAAAATTGCCAACTGCTCATTTTCTTCATTATCCTTTGAAATCCCCAAAGCTGCCAATACCCTTAGTGATTCATTCCCAAAAGCCCTTTCAATATCCCTTAAGTGCATCATTTCTCCTGTAAACAAACCCCTTTTGAATCTCTCCCATACTTTTTCGGGGTTCTCATTTTTTATTTCAGCAACCTTACCTATAATAACACCTATAGTTTCAACATAATAATCATAAATGTCTAACACTTTGGGAATCCCTTTAGGCTCAAGCTTTAACTCGGAAACTAATTCTTCTTCATGTTTATGATATAGTTCGTTTTCGAGTTTGGTAGTTATGGCTTCAACAAAACCATCAAAATGTGAATGTTTGTCTTTTGGATGCTCAATTCCATACCCCACTCTGTACTGTTTTAGGCTCTGCTCTTTTAGAGAAGCAAAATATTTCTGGTGTGATAAAGCGTGAATTGTTTCGTGAATTATTGTTGAACAAATATCTAATTCATCCCAGCCTTCAAAAGTATCATCATAAACATATATTCCGTCTTCTGGTAAACTCTTATAAAAAGCAACTGTTTTATGATTAGGAAAATGCTGTGCAAATACAGTAGGCTTCAAAAAATGAAATCTGTGAGGGGGGAACGGCGCAATAGTGGCAATCCCCAATTTTTTAAACTCATCTTGCAAATACAAATTCACTAACTCAATCAGCTTTAATTGTTTCTGAGTTTTTTTTGTTTCTCCCTCCAAAATTTTAGCGCCTACTTCTTTTTTTCTATCAATCTCTTCCCGCACGGCTTTTTCTAGTTCGGGATGAATGTCTTTGCCAACCAGGCCGTATTCTTTACTCATTTTTAATCCTTTTAATTTTTGATTAAGCGATTATACGAAGATTTTATTAACCTATAATCTAAGTAGATAAAACCAATTGCTATTAATATACTCGTGGCGTTAGCACCTATCGATTCAGCACCGTCTATAGGGTAAAAAGTTAATACTGAAAACATAACAAAAATGGTTAAAGCGATTAAAATAATCGATGTTGAGTAGAAAATTATTTGATTATAGATATTTTTCATATTTTAGATATTAATTTTTACATATCCAGTATATACCTAAGCCAAATCGTTGTAAATAAAGCTTATATAAGGGATTCATGGGGAAATTTTACCCTTGAAAAATTTGAGCATTTATGGTAGAATATCAAAAGTTATTCGTTTATAGTGTCATCTTCTATAATTGATGCATAAACTTACTAATCATGGCGCTATCATCTAACGGTTAGGATAAGTGGTTTTCATCCACTAAATCGGGGTTCGATTCCCCGTAGCGCTACCACTAACAACCTCATTCCCCGGAATGGGGTTTTTAGTTTGCTTTTATCGGTAAAGGAATGGTTTTCTAAAATTTTGGCATGATTGTAGCATTTCTTAATTAGGCCTATAATTAAGGTAAATTAGTTTTGATTCTTATTTTACAATCTACAATGCCTACAAAAAAATATAAAATAATACTTGATACAAATTTTATATGGAATGACCAAAATAACGGATTGGGAGTTATTTTTAGTGAACATCTTAATCAACTATCTGCATTTATAAAAAAACATGATTTGATGGCTTCTGTACAGATCTGTTTGCCGGAAATGGTCATCAAGGAGAGGGTTGCCCAGAAAGTCCGTAAGGCTGATGAATTTAGAAGAAATAGCATGCTAGCATTAAAAAGTTTAGAAACAATAAACCTAAAAGTTGGAAATAAAAAATTTGAAATAATCGACCTTGAAAAAGCATTTAAAAAAAAGGCTGCGGATATAGTAAGTACCAATAATATTGAAGTAATACCAATCCCCAAAATTAAAAATCATGACATTATTAATCGTTCGTTAAGAAAGATTCCCCCTTTTTCGAAAAAAAATACTGATTCAGGCTATAAGGATACAATTATTTGGCTATCTATTTTGGAGGATGCAAAAAAGTCAAAAGATTTTGAATATATTTTTTGCACAGAAAATACAAATGATTTTATAATCCCAGAATGCGCAGATGAATTTAAAAAAATTACAAAAATCAATATTGAATTTGTAAATAATTTAGATGAGCTAAAATTATTTTTAGACAAGGAGCTAATTTTAAATTTAGAGCTTAAAAAACTTAATGAGCGTATAACCGATGAGATAAAACAACATTTGGGAAATCTAAACATTGAATTTAATAAATTTGTTAGAAAAGAACCCGACCCTTTCCCACGAAATCCTTATACATCATTAAGGGCTTTTGATTCTATTTTAGGAGAAGAAAATAAAGGCGCAATTAAAGGTTATAATGTTTTAAATTTTGCACCAACTAACATTGACCAAAAAAATAAATATCAATTTAGCATTGAGGGGGACTTAATGGTTGAAGAGGTATTTGATAATTCAAAAAATGAACCCTTTTTGGTTTATAGGCCTAGTTTTGGGGTAGATACTAAGCCTATTACAACGCAGTGGCGCACGCACTTTATATGGAATGATCAAAATAAAACTTTTACTTCATTATTTACAAATCGGCCTTACCCGCCGGTGGGAATGGCACACTCTTGGGGAATGATTTAATACAAAACACTAATTCAATGAATCATGGATAACCAATCAATAATCAACATTTTAAAGTTAACTAAATTCTAATGACAACACTCTCAACAAAAAATGTATATTCTATAGGTTTAATATCCCTTGTTTTAGGGCTGGCTTTTACCTATTTATTTTTTGACAAAGTGCCGGGAATTTCATTGGTAATTTATGTGGCACTAATACTGTCCGGGCTGTTTGGATTACTGACGTATTTTAAAATACAAAACCGTAAAATTATTGCCTATTATTTATTGCCCCTGTTATTTTATTCCTTTATGGTCAGCGTGCAAGACAATGAATTTTTAACTTTCTTTAATTTTGTAATGACTTTGGGTTTGCTTATGCTATTGTCCAGCCATTTAGTCGGGCAAAGCGTTAAAAATTTCTTAATTTTGGATTATGCCAAAACTGCTGTACTATTACCGCTAAAAATTATTGGCAATGCATTTAACGGTTTAGTGAGAATGCTTTCCGTTGGCAAAAACATAAAAGACAACCAACACTCATCCCAAATAGTAAAAGGGGTGCTATTTACCGTGCCCATTGTAATATTCTTTTTACTGCTCTTTAGTTCCGCGGATTTAGCGTTTAACCATTTTGTTTCCGGCCTGTTTAATTTCAATTTTAATTTAGACGAAAACACCATTCCTCAAATTTGGTGGACGGGAATTTTTACTTTTGTGTGGCTTGGCGCCGGTACATACATTTTAGAAAATTCAGATGGTAGCGAGATCGTGGAAGTAGTGGAAAAAGTACCCACTTACCGATTTGGGAATATTGAAGCGGGCATTCTTTTTACTACGCTCAATGTTCTGTTTTTAACTTTTGTAATAGTGCAAATAAAATATTTGTTTGCCGGGCACAGTGCTATTACGGCTTTAGGTTTTACTTACGCCGATTACGCCCACAAAGGCTTTGGGGAATTAGTGACTGTTGCCTTGTTTACTTTTGGAATAATTTTTCTGGCAGATGTATATATAGAGAGAAAAGAAAACAGATCCGGAGTTCTGTTTAAAAGCCTAACCGGCTTGCTAATAATTTTAGTGCTGGTAATTATTGCTTCGGCTTTTACTCGGCTAAATATTTACGAACAAGCCTATAGTTTTACGCGCCAAAGAATTTTAGTGCAAGGCTTTATTCTGTGGCTGGCTGTGGTGTTTTTATGGCTAAGCTATAAAATTATGTTTGGCACGAAAACCAGACAATTTATTTTTGGTATATTTTTGTCTGTTATTGCTTTCTTTGTAGTATTTAATTTATTTAATCCCGATGCCTTTATTGCCAAAAAAAATATTGCTAAAGATTTGAGCACCGGCAGACTAGATACCAAATATTTATCCATTCTGTCGGCCGACGCCATTCCAGAACTTGTTCCTCTACTTAATATGCCAATGGCTAAAGACATATACGGCAATCCCCTGCCTCACGAAGTGGCTGTGGTTTTAAAAAATTATCATGACACAAACCTTACGCAGTCTTGGCAATCCTATAACTTTTCCCGCGCCAGGGCTAAAAATATAATTAACAATAACTGGGATTTAATTTCCAAATTAGCCCAGTAACCCTTATTAATTAAAAAACATATGAACAAAAATACTTTGGGTTTGGAATTTTTAAGAGTCTTAGAAGAAGAGCTAACAGCCAGTCGCAAGTGCTTGGAAAGAATCTCCGAAAACTTATTTGACTACAAACCTCACGAAAAATCTATGGGCATGGGCTATTTAGCACTGCTTGTTGCGGAAATGCCTTTATGGATTGAGCAAATGGTAGAAGTCGGGGAAATAAATTTTGTGACTTTTAAACATACCCAACCAAAAACCACCGCAGAGTTGGTTGCCCACTTTGACGAGAATATGGCCAAGGTCAAAAAATCTTTGAGCACGGTAACGGACGAAAATTTGCAAAAAACTTTTACTTTAAAATCCGGGGAACAAGTACTAATGAGTATGAAAATAAATGAAAGCATAAGTTCCACCATTCGTCACTGGGTTCACCATCGTGGCCAACTGACTGTCTACATGCGCCTAAATAACATCCCGGTACCGTCTATTTACGGCCCGACCGCGGATGAGGCGGGTTTTTAGCACCCTGATTATTTAAATATTAAAACACCCCGATTAAACGGGGTGTTTTTGTCTTGTTGGTAGTATTGACAAATAGCTAATTTTTGCTATAATTATGCGGTAAAAATAGTCCCTGGTCGAGGACTAAATACTTATTTATAAACTAACCAAATAAATATATTCATATGAAAAAAACAATCATTGCCTCCTTTTTGGTAATCGTTATGAGTGTCTTTGCGTTTGCTCCGGCTTTTGCTCCAAAAGCCAAAGCCTTTGGAACAGAGCCAACAGAATATTGTGACTACGCAGTTTACATCTTATTCAACACCAGCCCGATCAAACCGGAAAGAGAACAGGCCTATTATGATGCTGTAAGCTGGGCTTATGATTTTGTTCGTATTTGGGGTTGCTCCATATAAATTGGTTAGCTAAGCTTAAGACTTTTATACGTAAAAGTCTTGACTTATAAGCCAATTTTTGTTACAATTTGTTACTGGTTGCTTACCTAAATCTAGTTTAAAAACCAGGGAAGCCCCTACTAATACGTAGTAGTTAAACCCCGCTTCGGCGGGGTTTTTTAATTATTTTGATATAATACCTGTATGAATATAACTGCCGCAAAATTTGTAAAAGGCATTGTGGGTCCGGACGAATCTTTGGACGACGGCATTCCGCAAATTGCTTTTATCGGCCGGTCCAATGTGGGCAAGTCCAGCGTAATTAACACCCTGGCTAACCGCAGGGATTTGGCGCGCACCAGCTCCATGCCCGGACGAACTCAGCAAATTAATTTATTTTTACTTTCCGCTAAAGGCGGAAGCACAATGAGCTCTTTTTACTTGGTTGACTTGCCCGGCTATGGTTTTGCCAAAGCTTCCAAAGACACCCAAGAACAAATCCAAAAATTAATTTACTGGTATTTTTTTGAATCTGACTACCAGCAAAAAAAAGTGGTCCTAATTATAGACGCCAACATTGGCGCCACCAACAGCGACATGGAAATGCTTTACAGCTTAAAAGATAGGAATAAGGATGTGGTAATTGTAGCCAACAAAATCGACAAAATGAAAAAGAATTCCCTGGTGGCTCAAATTAAAGAAATTCAAACCTCCGTCGGCAACTGCAAGGTAATCCCCTACTCCGCGGAAAAACGCATCGGTATAAACGAGTTGGCAAACGAAATTTCTAAGTAGCCTAAAGTTTTACTATTTACAAGTATTTATCCCGCTCTTTGGAAACAAAGAGCGGGATTTTTGCATTGTTAAAAGTTTGGGCATACAATATAGGTATATGAATAAAAAGTATCCAAAAATTGGTTTAGCTTTAAGTGGTGGCGCAGCCTTAGGAATTGCCCATGTCGGCGCCCTGCAAGCCTTGGCTGATCATAATGTCCCCATTAGCTACCTGTCAGGGACCAGTGCCGGGGCAGTGGTTGCCGCAGGTTTGGCCTTTGGTCTGACCCCGGAGCAAATGTCCGAACGGGCCAAAAACTTAAGCTGGTACAAACTCTCCAATATTTCCTACTCCCGCATGGGTTTAATTACCACTCAAGGCGTGGGTAATATGATGAAAGAAATTTTAGGCGATGTAAACATTGAAGACGCCAAAATCCCGTTGGCAATTGTCGCCACCAATATTGAAAATGGTGAGGCAATAATTTTTAAAAAAGGAAGCGTGGCAGAAGCAGTAATGGCCAGCGTGTGCATTCCCGGATTATTTGTTCCCACCGAGTATCAAGGAAAAAAATTAGTTGACGGCGGTTTGGTAAAAAATCTCCCGCTTTCGTTACTGGATGAAATGGGTGCAGAATTCACCATTGGTGTGAACTTAGCCCGTTGGCGAACATATAAAAAACCAAATAACTTATTGGATGTTATGATTAGCGCCCTGGATATTTTAACCCATAAGCAAACGAATTTGGATGCCTTACAGGCGGATATGATTATTGAACCCCACCTGGAACAATTTTCCGCTTCGGACTTTAAAAAAGCCGCGGAACTAATTACCGAAGGCTACCGGGCAACAATCTTAGCCTTGCCGGCCTTAACCGATTCAATTTCCCAAACCAATAAAACTCAACAACCCGAAACAAGCCTATGGCAAAAATTCTTATCAATTTTTAAAAGTAAATCTAAAAATATATGACCGGATACATTGCAAACTTAGAAGAAATTACTATAAGCAACACTGACTTCCGCAGGGTATTATATACCGGCAAACATAGCCAACTGGTTCTTATGAGCCTAAAACCTAGTGAAGAAATTGGCGCCGAAGTTCACACCCTAGACCAATTCTTTCGGTTTGAAAAAGGCGCAGGCAAAGTGGTAATTGACGGAGTAGAACATTTGGTCAAAGACGGTAGCGGGGTAATTGTGCCGGCCGGCGCCAACCATAATGTCATAAATACCGGCGATGCGGACTTAAAACTATATACAATTTATTCCCCGGCTGAACATAAAGACGGCACCATTCGCGCTACCAAACAAGAAGCAATTAATAACGAAGAACATTTTGACGGTGTGGCCACCGAATAATCTATCTATGAAGAAAACTTTTCAACTAGCTTCACTCATTTTAATTGGAGGGTATTTAATTTCTTGTGGGGTAACTGCAAGCACTTTCCACTTTATTGATTACACCAATTTAATTTTTCACGAAGCCGGCCATTGGATATTTATGCCCTTTGGGGAATTTATAACTTTTGCCGGCGGAAGCCTAAACCAAGTATTAATTCCGCTAATTGTGGCCGGATATTTTTTGTGGCACAGACAAATGGTATCGGCGGCTTTAAGTTTTATGTGGGCGGGGCAAAGTTTAATTAATGTTTCGGTTTATGCCGCCGACGCCTTAAAAATGCAACTCCCGCTCCTTGGGGGCGACAGCTCCATTCATGACTGGAACTGGATGTTAATTTATTTAGGACAGCTTAGACATACCGCCGGAATTGCCCAAACCATAAATGTATTGGGTTGGATTTGTTTGCTTGCTGGACTACTGGGAGGTTTGTACTTTATACTTACGGAAACCGAAACTATAGATTATGTCTAAACTTAATTCCAAAAAAATTATACTCGATAAACCCTCTCTGCCCCGCAAAAAGCGGGGCATCTCTCCCATAAAGGGAGAGAGTAAAGTGATGATTCTCGCTATTGAAACCAGCTGCGACGAAACTGCCGCAGCGGTTTTAGAAGTAACCACCGGCGACAAATGGCCGGAAATTACCACCTTGTCGTCCATAGTAAATTCCCAAATTAAATTACACAGTAAAATGGGTGGCGTAGTACCGGAAGTGGCTGCCCGGGCTCACGTAAAAAACATCCGCCCGGTGGTCACTGCAGCCCTAAAAGCTAGCTCCTATAAGCTAGAAGCTATAGACTACATCGCCGTCACCGCCGGCCCCGGTCTTATTCCTTCACTAATTGTTGGCGTGGAGTTTGCTAAAGCTTTGTCCTTGGCCACCGGCAAACCGCTAATCCCGGTTAACCATATGCTTGGACACCTTTATTCTCCCTTTGGGAGAATAAAATCCAAAATCCAAATTTCCAATGACAAAAAAAATCCAAAATCTGAAATCATAAATCATAAATCTTTTTTTCCTAATATTTCTTTGATAGTTTCCGGAGGTCATACAATTCTGGTATTAATGCCCGCCAGAGGCGGGTCCGCCTCTGGCGGAGAAAATTCCAAGGAATATATAGTACTTGGCCAAACCGTAGACGACGCGGCCGGTGAAGCATTTGATAAAGTAGCCAAGCTCTTAGGTCTCCCCTACCCAGGTGGTCCGGAAGTTTCGCGCCTGGCTTTAAAAGGAAATCCTACCGCCATAAATTTTCCTCGGCCAATGATCCATGCAAAAAATTATGACTTTTCTTTCTCCGGACTCAAAACCGCAGTTCTATATTATGTAAAAGATAAAGGATTAAAGATTAAAGATGAAGGTTTTACTGCGGATGTCTGCGCCAGCTTCCAAGCCGCGGCCGTGGACGTCTTGGTACAAAAAACCATGCGTGCAGTAAAACAATTCAATGCCAAATCCGTATCTCTCTCCGGCGGTGTCGCCGCCAATGCAGTCCTGCGTGATGCATTAAATCTTCAATCTAAAAACCTAAATCTTAAATTTTTTGTCCCTGACAAAAATTTATGCACCGACAATGCGGAAATGATTGGCATTGCTTCTGCCTTTATGCTACAAAACGGTTTTAAGCCTGTCAGTTATAAAAAAGCCAAAGCCGACTCCAATTTACATTTATAAAGAATTTTTTGTCTTTTTGGTTTAAAATAAAAAAATAAAACTGTTTGTTAATTGATGATTACCCTAAGGGGTAGTCATGAGGGAACAAATCCACTGGAGGTAAGTGACCATGAGGGTTATGCGTTTTTCTTCTGAGACTTTCGCTCAGCGCTTTACTGAAGCGCATTTAACGGCGCGGGATCGAGTCACCGTCTACCAAGGACAGCAGGTCTGCCTGGTTATTCCGGAAGACTACATCGTCCCAAGCGGTTCGGTACCCGGACTGCTTGAAGAAGTGCTGATAGAGCACAACGAATCAAAAATCGTGTCCCTGCTGGAACACGAAGACTGGGACAACCTCTTTCCCCGAATTGAACGCGGATCGGGAGAGGTGGTACTGTCTCATATTTGCTGAAAGCGCTAGCCGGCCGGCCAGACATCACTTAAAGGGTGTCTGGCCACAAATTTTTTTAGGCTTGAAACTGCTTTCGGAATGCTATATACTATACACAAGCTTACATTTCGGCCGTCACCGGAATATCCGCGCCGACAGCGCGGAAGCATCGGAAGAACCACTTAGGAAGTAGTAATTGGAAAATAGTGATTAGTGCCTTACACTAACTACTCATTACTAACTACTCATTACTAATTAAAGTAGACCCGATCGGGATTGCCCGTTATAGCATCTAAATTAAGTAAATTTGAGATGGTACCGCCCGCGAGGGTTCTCAAGCACTCTTTTATGAGTGTTTTTTATTTTTCATTTAGAAAATAGAAATAAGTAATTAGTAATTAGATGACTCAACTTTCAGGATACAAAGACTTGATTGTTTGGCAAAAATCCATGCAACTAGTAAAACTGGTTTATAACATATGTGATCAGCTTCCAAAAACTGAACAGCATATTCTTATTTCACAAATGCTCAGAGCCGGAATATCTATCCCTTCAAATATTGCCGAAGGTTGGTCAAGAAATCGAAAGCTAGAATTTATACGATTTTTAGAAATTTCTTTTGCCTCCTGTTGTGAATTAGAAACTCAAATTTTAATTTCAAAAGACAGGTACTCAAAACTGGACTACTCAAATATTTTAAGTTTAATTACAGAAATTCAAAAAATGACTACAAAACTAATTCAAAATCAAACATCAAAGTCTTAATGCTTCTTTCTAATTACTAATTACTATTTTCTAATTACTACCTTTATGGAATTACCAAAAGCCTACGACCACACCCAAGCAGAAGGAAAAATTTATCAAACTTGGATAGAGTCCGGTTATTTTAATCCGGACAAACTACCAAGCGCGGAGAGCCGTCAGCCTTACACCATAATTATGCCGCCACCGAATGTGACCGGCACTTTGCATATTGGGCACGCGCTGTTTGCCACTATTCAAGATATTTTAATTCGCTATCAACGCATGCAGGGAAAACGCGCGCTGTGGTTGCCCGGTACTGACCACGCGGCCATTGCCACGCAATCTAAAGTGGAAGCCGAACTTTATAAAAAAGAAAAAAAGACCCGGTTTGATTTTGAACGCGCGGACTTTTTAAAACTGGTGGAAGATTACGCCCAGGCCAGTCACGATACCATAATTGGTCAGCTTAAGCGCCTTGGAGCTTCGGCGGATTGGAGCCGGGAAGCTTTTACTTTGGACGAACCGCGAACTTTGGCTGTGCGCACTGCGTTTAAAGCTATGTATGACGACGGTATTATTTACCGCGGGGCGCGCATTGTTAATTGGGATCCGAAATTAAAAACCACAGTGTCCGACGATGAAATAGAATACAAAGAACAAGCGGATCCGTTTTATTATTTTAAATATGGCCCGTTTGTAATTGGCACAGTGCGTCCGGAAACCAAATTCGGCGACAAGTACGTAGTAATGCACCCTAAAGATGAACGCTACGCGCAATACAAACACGGACAAAAAATTGAATTGGAATGGATTAACGGTCCCCTAACCGCCACTGTCATTAAAGACGAGGCCGCGGATATGGAAGTCGGCACCGGAGTGATGACCATTACTCCAGCACACTCGGCCATTGACTTTGAAATTGCCAAACGCCATGGTTTGGATATTGAACAAGTTATAGATGACCGCGGCTGCTTGTTACCCATTGCCCAGGAATTTGCCGGTCAACATATTAAAAAGGCCCGTCCACTGATTATAGAAAAATTACAGTCCAAAGGTTTAATTGAAAAAGTTGATGAAAAATATGTTCACAACCTGGCCACCAATTCCCGCGGTGGTGGAATTATTGAACCGCAAGTTAAAGAACAATGGTTTATAGATGTAAACCGGGAATTTGCCATTAAGCATTCGGAAATTGCCGGCATTGAGTCTGGGCAAATGGTTACTTTAAAACAACTTATGCGCCATGTGGTCCAAGAGGGATTAATAAAAATAATCCCTGAACACTTTGAAAAAATTTATTTCCACTGGATAGATAATTTGCGCGACTGGTGCATCTCCCGCCAAATTTGGTACGGACACAGAATCCCCTACTGGACGAAAGGTGATGAAAAATATGTGGGCACTGAAGCGCCACAAGGAGAAGAGTGGACACAAGACAGCGATACTTTAGATACCTGGTTTAGTTCGGGTTTATGGACTTTTTCTACTTTGGGCTGGCCCGACAAAGAAGCTCCGGATTTAAAAGCCTTTCACCCGACAGATGTAATGGAAACCGGTTATGATATTTTATTTTTCTGGGTGGCCAGAATGATTTTAATGTCCACTTATCACACCGGACAAATTCCTTTTAAGACTGTCTATTTACACGGACTAGTACGCGACAAGGACAGACAAAAAATGTCTAAAAGCAAAGGAAATGTCATTGACCCACTTGGGGTTATTGATACTTTCGGTACCGACGCCTTACGCTTTGCGCTTATTTTCTCTTCTGCCGCGGGTAATGATATTCCCTTAGCTGAAGATAAAATTAAAGGCATGAAGCACTTTGCCAATAAACTTTGGAACATATCACGTTACGTTTTATCAAACGTAACAATTCCCAATTCCCAATTCCCAATTTCAAATCCTGAACCAATAACCCAGGCGGATAAAGAAATATTAGCCAAGTTGGATGCAACAATAAAATCAGTTACCAATAATTTAAACACCTTTAATTTGCACGAAGCCGCGCAAAGCATTTACCAATTCACCTGGCGAGAATTTGCCGATGTCTATATTGAAGCCAGCAAACCACAACTGACGGATGCCTCATTAAAACAAAATACCCAGGCAATACTACTTCATTGCTTAATTTCTATTTTAAAACTACTCCACCCATTCATGCCGTTTGTAACAGAAGAACTCTGGAGCAAGTTAAGAGAAGAAAAACTGTTAAAAAATGACAGCCTATTAATTGTGGCCGATTGGCCAAAAACTATAATTAAATAATAATTATGACTCCAGAAAAATTTAATCCAGAAAATTATAATCTTTCCGCTGCAAAAATGGATAGCTATGTAACTGGCTTAAAAGGAAATATAAAAACAACTGGCCTTGAGGGCAGTGGTTGGAAATATACCGGGACAAATAACAGGGACGGCTCTGCTGAGCCTACAGTAACCCTTTCCAGACAAGACGAACAAGGAAATTTTGTCAGCCAAGACATCCCCTTTGAAACCTTCAAATCCTGGCAAGAATAACCCTTAAAACAAAACACCACTTCGATACGTGGACGTATCGAAGTGGTGTTTTTCTTCATGTGCTTATATACTTGTATACTTAAATGCTTATTTACTTGCTCGCGTTGTACGCCTCCACTCCCCTGGCGAGCACATCCATAGCAGTTGTTAAATCCTTTACATTCAGCACATAAGCAATACGAATTTCCTGAGTACCTTTGTTCGGGCTAATATAAAAATCTTTCATTGGCGTAACCATTACTGTCTGATTTTTATAGGAAAATTCGCTAATCATAAACTTAACAAATTTTTCACTGTCATCTATCGGTAATTTTACAGCTTGATAAAAAGCGCCCATGGCCGGTTTAAATATTGCACCTTTAATTTTTTGTAAACCCATCGCTACTATTTTTTGGCGTCTCTGGTATTCTTTTACCATTTTATTCACGTAAGGCGTGCTGTTGTTTAGTAACGGTACCGTGCCTAATTGTTCAAGCGTGCCGGCTGAAAGGCGGGCCTGGGCAAACTTTAAAATGGACTGCATGACTTCCGGGTTCCGGCTAATAATACAACCAATGCGCGCACCCGGCATGGAAAACCGCTTAGAAACGCTGTCGCACACAATCATATTGTCTACTGCTTCTTTTTTGGTTAACAGACAAACCGGTTTTTTACCGTCAAACCGAATTTCCCGGTAAGTTTCGTCGCTGATAATAAACAAATTGTGTTTTTTGGCCAGCTTTATAACATTATTAATCTCCGCATTGCTCCACAGTTTACCGGTCGGGTTGTCGGGATTTATTATAACAATCGCTTTAGTGCGGGCGGTAATCTTTTTTTCTATTTCAGCCACTTCCGGCATGACAAAGTTTTTCTCTATAGGTAAAGTAACCGGCACTAATTTTATTCCGGCAATTACGGAAAAAGATTTATAAGAAGCATACAATGGTTCAAAGACAATTATTTCATCGCCAAAATCCGCCACTGCTTGCAAAGCCAACATAATTGCTTCCGCACAACCCACGGTCGGAAGCATTTGGTTTAATTCTACGCTCACGCCGAACTGTTTATAGTACTTTTGCCAAGCCTGCATGTGGGCGATGATCCCCGGGCTCGGAGCGTAACCTAAAGTATTGGGATTATATTTCTGCAACACTTTAAAAAATTCTTTTGGCGGAACCAAGTCCGGGTCCCCGACATTTAATTTAAATACCTTAACCCCTTTGGCTTCCGTAGCCTGTAAAAACGGCAAAAACTTCCGGATTGGGGAAGCAATAACATTCTGACCTCTTTTGGAAATTTCTAATTTTTTCATTATGTTCCTGATTTGTATGACAACATCATACTTTGAGTTTATATTAGTATAGCAAAAATCCCCGCTTTTGATAAGTTTAAAGATGTCAAAAAACCCGCCCCGATAAATCGGGACGGGTTTTTTTGCTTTGATTATTCTACAATCTCTACGACTTCCGCGGATTCGGATTTTCCTAAGGCAAGGGCAGCAGCTTCACTAACAGAAGTTTCCAGCTGTAAGTTTTGCTTGGCGATTTCATCGCTATACCCTGTACCGGCAGGAATTAATTTTCCGATAATCACGTTTTCTTTTAATCCGCGGAGGTAATCGGTCTTACCGGTTACAGCAGCTTCAATAAGTACACGGGTAGTTTCTTGGAAAGACGCGGCAGCTAAGAAACTTTCGGTGTTCAAAGAAACTTTGGTAATACCCATAAGCAACTGTTCGGCAGTGGCTTGGCGTTGGTTGGTGCGGGACAAAAGTTCGTTAATGACATTTAATTTGGATTTGTCGGTAACTTCTCCGGCAACCAGCTCGCTGTCTCCGGCATCCACAATTCGCATTTTGGAGAACATTTGTTTTACAATAACTTCAATATGTTTGTCGTGAATGTTCTGACCTTGAGAAACATAAATATCCTGAACTTCTTTCACCACATACTTTTGCGCTTCCTCAAGACCGCGCAATTGCATAATCTGGTTCGGATTTAAGTTTCCTTCGGTCAATCTGGCTCCTTGGGTAACCAAGTCCCCGTCTTTAACCAGCAAGGAATAAGAAGCCGGAACAATACATTCTTTTACCTGGTCACTTTCGTGAACCACGATAATTTTATCTTTTTCCAAACGGACCAAGCCGGCAGTTTTGGCTTTAATAGCCTGGCTGGATTCGTTAATGTACAAAGTTTCGCCCGCTTCAACTTTACTTCCGTCTTTAATGGCAGATTGAGAACCGGTTAATTCATAGGTGTCTTTTTCTACATCTGCACCCTGAATGCGAACAATATATTCTTTGTTGTTTGGCTTGGCAATATAAACTTGCCCGTCAATTTCTGCCACGTAAGCCATACCTTTTGGTTCTCTGGCTTCAAATAATTCTTCTACGCGAGGCAAACCTTGGGTAATATCTTTTACACTGGCCGATCCACCAGTATGGAAAGTTCTCATGGTCAACTGAGTTCCCGGTTCACCAATGGCTTGAGCGGCCACAATTCCGACAGCCGCGCCTAAGCGCACCATGTCGTTAAAGCCTAAGTCATAACCGTAACAAAGTTTGCAAATACCGCGAGACAGTTTACACTTAAGTACGCTACGGCACTTAACTTCCAACGTGCCGCTTTCCATAATTTGTTTGGCCTGCTGGTCATCAATACCGTGATTTTTTTCCACAATAATTTTGCCGTTCTTGTCTTTGACATCTTCGGCCGTTACTCTACCGAATAATCGGCGGTCAAACGGCTTGTTCATTTTTTGACTGTCTTCCAAAGTAATATAGTCAAACTTGTCGGTACCACAATCTTCGGCATTAACCACAATGTCCTGAGCAACGTCTACCAAGCGTCTGGTCAAATAACCGGCGTCGGCAGTACGTAGCGCAGTATCGGACATACCTTTTCTGGAACCGTGAGTGGAAATGAAATATTCAAGTACGTTTAAGCCTTCTTTAAAACTTCCCTTAACCGGCAATTCAATAACATCACCGGCCGGGTTAACCACCAAACCTTTCATACCGGACATTTGAGTAATCTGAGAGAAAGATCCTCTGGCACCGCTGGACACGAAATAGTTTACACTTCCGTGTTCGGCAACTGTGCCGTTAACCGACTTGGCAATTTTTTCGGAAACTTCCGCCCAAATTTCTACCACGCGGTTATATCGCTCGTCTTCGGTTAAAAGACCTTCACGATATTGCTGAGAAGTGTTTTCCACATCTTCATCGGCTTGTTTTAAGTAGACATACTTGACCTGAGGCACCAGCAAATCATCCATACCCCAAGACAGTCCGGATTTTTTCATGTAGTAAAAACCGGTACGCTTAATTTCGTCAATCAATTCCGCGGTGCGGTCATTACCAAGCAAACGATGCGCTTCACGCACCAAGCCTTGTAATTTTTTCTTGTCGAAATTATCATTTCTAAAACCTAATTCTTTAGGTACGACTTTGTTAAAAATCAACCGACCAACGCAGGTGTCAAGCATCTCACCGTTTTCCATGCGCACTTTAATTTTGGCCTGAATATGTACGTAGTTATTGTTGTAAGCCAGAATTGCTTCGCCGGGACTACTGAAAACTTTTCCTTCACCCTTACTGCCGTCACGAAGACGGGTAATATAGTAACAACCCACAACAACGTCTTTGTCAGGAGTCATGACAGGGTCTCCAGAAGCTGGCTTGAGCAAGTTATGCGCGGAAACCATAATTTCTCTGGCTTCTTTTTGTGCGGCCTCGGTTAACGGAACGTGAACAGCCATTTGGTCACCGTCAAAGTCCGCGTTAAACGCGGCACAAACCATAGGGTGCAATTGAATGGCTTTTCCTTCTATTAATACCGGTTGGAAAGCTTGGAAACCCAAACGATGCAATGTTGGAGCGCGATTTAAAAGAATATAGTGGTCTTTGGTGACTTCTTCCAAAATATCATAAACTTCCACCCGACCCTGTTCAATTAAACGGTTAGCGGACCGAACATTGTGCGCGTATTCGCGACCAATCAATTTGGAAATAACAAACGGTTTGAATAATTCCAAAGCCATAATTTTCGGCAATCCACACTGATGCAGTCTCAAGTGCGGACCGACCACAATAACGCTACGACCGGAATAGTCCACGCGTTTTCCAAGCAAGTTCTGACGGAAACGTCCTTGCTTTCCTTTAAGCATGTCAGCCAAGCTACGTAGTTTACGTTTTTGACCGGTGCTGGCGGTGACTTCTTTACCGTGACGGATACTATTATCAATTAACGCATCAACAGCTTCCTGAAGGATACGCTTTTCGTTACGAAGAATAACGTCTGG
>CAYZEI010000002.1:0-70762 GCA_964477745.1 uncultured Candidatus Saccharibacteria bacterium
CATATCGCCCACGTTTCATGCGTTCGGGTCGTCAACGGTGGCGGGCAATCGCATTCCAAGGGGTTTTACTTACAGACGAACAGCTTTACGAGGTTGTAGACAGCCGACTCTCACTAATTCCCAAAGATACCGGAATTATTTTTGACGGCATTCCCAGGCGGGTGGCTCAGGCAGAGCACGTAATGGAATTTTTGCAAAAACAAGGCAAGACTAATTTGGCGACTCTTTATATAAGTCTTCCCGAAGCCGAAACCATGTCCCGTTTGCTTAAGCGGGCGCAAATAGAAAACCGGGCAGATGATACTGAAGAAAAAATTAAATTCCGGCTTGAACAATACAAACAAGACACCACACCGGTTTTAGATTACTTAAAAGACAAAACGCGTTTTGTGGAAATTGACGGCACTCCAAACGTAGATGAAGTTACCCAAAAAATTTACCAGGCTTTAGAAATTTAAATATTACAATGAAAGAAACTAATCAACCACTAAACATAATTTTATTGGGTGACCCGGCAGCCGGCAAGGCTACACATGGTGCTTTTATTGCGAAAAAATTTAACATGTATGATCTTGATATGGGGCGCGAACTGCGCTCCATTTCTAAAAATCCTAGACTAACAAAGAAGTACCGCCTAGACGAAACCCTTAACAAAGGCAAACTCACCCCGACAAAAATAGTTCGAGAAATTTTGCGCGACCGGATTGCTTCTGTGCCCGCAAAACAAGGGCTTTTGCTTAATGGCACGCCAAAAATGATCGGCGAAGCCAAACTGGTAACCAAATGGTTGACCGAGGAACAAAGAACCCGTGTAATTTTTATTTATTTATCGATCCCACTTAAAGAAACTATTTGCCGAATGACGGGCAGAAAAGAATATTTTAAAGGGAAATTTTCCAAACGCCCGGACGACAATGACAAAGCTCTTAAAAATCGCGTGGCCTACTACCAAGAAAACATTTCCGAGGTTGTAGCATATTTTAAAACCCTTTATCCGTTCACAAAAATTTCCACAGTCGGAACAATTTCCGAAGCCAAAAAAAGATTAGCAAAAGTTTTGAATAAATATGAATAAAACTACGTCCGCCAGAGGCGGATCCGCCTCTGGCGGAAAAACAGGATTAATTAAAACTCAGGAAGAGATTGAAATAATTGCGGAAGGCGGAAAAATCCTTCACGATATTTTGGCGCAGACTGCAAACCTGGTTAAGCCCGGCATTTCAACAGGCGAGCTAAACGACTTTGCGGAAAAATTAATCTATGAGGCCGGGGGACGTCCGAGTTTTAAAAATTACGGACCAAAACATAATCCGTTTCCGGCCGGACTTTGCACTTCCATTAACGATGTCGTAGTTCACGGAATTCCTTCACACAATGCAATTTTAAAAACTGGTGACATTGTTGGACTGGATATTGGTATGGAGTATAAAGAATTGTATACCGACCACGCGGTTACCGTGGCGGTTGGGGAAGTCAGTACAACGGCCAAAAAATTATTGGAAACTACAAAAAAATGTCTGAATTTGGCAATTAAAGTGGCCGGACCGGGAGTCAAGACAGGGGACATTGGCTACATAATCCAAAAAACCGCGGAAGAGGCAGGATTTTCTGCCGTGCGGGATTTGGTTGGTCATGGAGTGGGCTATGATGTTCACGAAGAACCGGCTGTGCCGTGTTTTGGCAAAAAAAATACCGGTGATTTGTTAAAACCGGGAATGGTTATTGCCATAGAACCAATGTTAAATAACGGAGAATACTTTGTGGATTCCGATTCTGACGGCTGGACCATTCGCACAGCAGACGGCTGTTTATCCGCCCACTTTGAACACACTGTTGCCATAACCGAAAATGGTGCAAGAATTTTAACATAAGACCGCAGACCTGCCTGCCGGCAGGCAGGTACGCTGACTGATGACAGATTACGCAGATTAAAACACCCAAAGGCAAAGGCTTTTGGGTGTTTTAAATTGCTTGTAATCAACTTAGATTTTAATATTTTTCTCTTGACTAAAGGTTAATTTTATGATATTCTTTTTCAACCTCTGGGAACAGGGGGATAGTCCTTAGGAGGACAAAAAAAATGATCAGAGCAATGCTGCTCGCTATGCTGTTGTGCGCCCTGGCGCCGGCGGCCATCATTGGTTTCGGTTCAGGCGATGGCCTGAACGAGTCTAACTCAGTAACCGCTGCGAACGTTGTCATCGTCCCGCACCCTGTGTGGGGAGCGGCTGGCTCGGGCTACAACTGGATTAGCTACGCCAACACCGGCATCGGTGGAAGCGCTCCTCCCAACACCACTGTGCCGGGAACCCCAACGGCTGTTTTCTACGAAAAACTGCCAATGGGGACCTACGCAATCTCATGGAAAGCTCGGGCCGACGACACGGCAGGGGTTAGGCTCGTCTACACCTTGCCGAGCCCTGGCACCTTACTCTTCGCGCCAAACCCCGTTCAGGACGGCGCCTGCGCCGCCGGACCTATATCCTGTGAACCCCAAGAAGCTGGGTCTGGCAACTGGGCAGTCAACCCGAACAGCCAAGCATGGCTAGCCGTCGACCTCTATCAGGTCGGCGGTGACGTCGCTGGTGTTGCTTACGAGGGATTTGCCAACACAGTGCCCGAGCCACGCTCGTACGTCATGATTCCGGCCGGGCTCGCGCTGATTTGGTTTGGGCACAGAAAGCTCCGCACCAACTAGACAAAAACTGATCGACCGCAAAACAGGGCGCCCTCACGTGAGCGCCCTGTTTCTTTTTATTTAAATCAATTTTACTATTTCTTACCTTTTATTTCTGTTTGAATTTTCTCTATAAAACTTTCCAAACTCATCTGGCCCAAATCAGCTCCTTCACGGGTACGAACGGCAATTAATTTCGCATCCAATTCTTTTTGTCCGATAATTATTTGATACGGAACTTTTTGCATGCTAGATTCACGAATCTTTTTACCAATTGATTCACCCCGAGCATCAACTTCAACGCGTAAATCTTCGTTAGCGGAAATTAATTGTGCGTAAATTTCTCCGGCATAAGCGGTCTGATTTTCGGAAATCGGCAAAATGGCAATTTGTACAGGGGACAGCCACAACGGGAAAGC
Source organism: uncultured Candidatus Saccharibacteria bacterium (assembly GCA_964477745.1). Lineage (GTDB taxonomy): Bacteria > Patescibacteriota > Doudnabacteria > UBA920 > UBA920 > PALSA-1336. Next base: position 3,097 of record CAYZEI010000002.1, read on the forward strand.
CCCGGCTGTGTGCTCTATTAAAATGGAGAGGAACCTTTCAATCGCACCCATTATGGCCGCGTGGAGCATAACCACTCGTTCTTTTTCGCCTTGTTCGTTAATGCAGATTAAATCGAATTTTTCCGGCATATTCATATCCAACTGGATGGTGGCAACTTGCCATTCCCGACCCATGGAATCTTTGGCCATAAAATCCAATTTCGGGCCGTAGAAAGCTGCTTCACCTTCCGCTTCATAAAACTCAATACTTCTTTCCTGGGCCAGTTCGCGCAGAACACTTTCCGCCTGCGTCCATCTTTCAAGTCCACCTAAATATTTTTCCGGCTGCTTGGGATCATGCAAAGATAATCGCAAACGTAATTCAAAACCAAAAGACTGATAAAATGGAACTACAACTTTATCCCAAATCGCTCCCAGCTCGTGCTTCACTTGGCCAAATCTGCAGAACACATGAGCATCGTCTTGGGTAATACTCCGAACGCGCGCTAACCCCGACAGCTCGCCGGATTGTTCATCGCGGTAAACCATTGTGGTGTTTGCATATCTTTGTGGCATTTCCCGATAACTAAATTGCTTGCGGGCAAATATTTGCGTGTGGTGCGGGCAGTTCATGGGCTTCATGGCAAATTCATGGCCTTCGCGCGTGTTGATTCTGAATAAATCTTCTTTAAATTTTGCCCAGTGACCGCTGGTTTCGTACAAATCTTTTTTGGTGATGTGGGGGATTTCAACTTTTTGATAGCCAATTTGCTTTCTAAGTTTCCAAACGTAATCGTCCAATAAATTACGAACCAAAGTGCCTTTGGGTGTCCACAAAGGCAGTCCTTGTCCCACCAGTTCAGAAAATACAAACAGATCAAGCTTTGGACCCAAAATTTTGTGGTCACGTTTTTCCGCTTCCTCAAGCATTTTCAAATATTCATCCAACTTTTCTTTGGACTCAAAGGCCAAACCGTAAATGCGGGTCAGCATGGCGTTTTTTTCGTCACCACGCCAGTAAGCGCCGGCCATTTTGGAAAGCTTAAAAGATTCCGGATCTATTTCCGACATATCTTCCGCGTGTCCGCCACGGCATAAGTCCTCGAAATATTCGCTGGACTTATACATAGTCAAAGTCTGTCCCTCTTGAGAAAACTCAGCTATTAACTCTAACTTGTACGGGTTGTCTTTAAAAATTTCTTTGGCCTGTTCGGCGGTTATTTCTCTGCGCTCAAAAGTTTTCCAAGTCTTGAGCAACTTTTTCATTTCTTTTTCGATTTTCGGCAAATCTTTTTCGGTAATTGGTTCTTTAAACTCAAAGTCATAATAAAAACCGTTATCTATTGACGGACCAATGGTGCGCTTGGTTCCAGGATAAAGCTTGATTACCGCCGCAGCCAAAAGATGCGCCAAAGAGTGCCGAATATTCTGGAGTTTTTCGTTTTCATTCATAGAATTAGATTTAAGGTTAAAGATTAAAGATTTATGCACCACCTAAATCCTAAATCCTAAATCCTAAATCCTAAATCTCTCTATAACAAAACCCCGAGATCCACTTATTATAAAAAATAATAAGTAAATCCCGGGGCCTTGGTTTTTTCCAAGACGTTTCCGTCCCAGTTTTCCGGCCTTTTACCAAAAGACCGGACTTTTAATCTAAAAACAGTCTCTAGAACCAGTTTTAGATTTATTGATTCAATTGTTTCAAGCTCCCTAGGCTTGGTAGGCCAGATCAACACTTGAGGAACTTCATTTATTATAATATAAGCCTAAAATCTTGGCAATACCACTTTTCCACATGGGCTTTGGGAACCAACTATTAAACAATAATTAATAACTATAACCTTTGACAAAAAGGTATCTCAATGATACCTTAAGCCAGGAAGGTGGGTATGAAAGACTTAATAGTGTGGACGTGCATAATAGCCACAGGAGTGCTATTTGCACAAGGATCAAGCATCGCAAAATTCACCGCGGTTGTAGCATTCGGGATACCGATTTACAACGGGCTGGAGCATGCGGTTCGAACTCGTAGGCAAAAAAGGAGATAGGAGGGGACAATGAGTCCTTGGCTACTGTTGCTGATAGTTATACCGTTGCTCTGGATCTTCGGCAGAGCAGCCATCAGGAACGGAAGACCCGGTCGCCGATGGGCCGGACTCAAATAACAGGAGGCCCCTATGACCTCCAACAACAAACCGCCGTGACGGGATCGACCCCCTTCACGGCGCTCACTTTTTTATGGTTCGTGTTTGTATTTGTTCCTGTCTGTGTTTCCTATAAGCTAAAACCTAAAAGCTCACGCCACGTCTATCATTACCACTTCCGGTAACTCGCGAAGTTCAGTCATAAGCTCATTGCTCATTCCCACTTGGGTTTGAGTTTTTATTTTTTTAGCCGCCCGGCCGGAACCCACGGACAAAAATACTTGCACGTTGCCCGGATGTTTTTCTAAAATTGATTTTATTTTATTTAACGCCTCCATACTGGCCAAACTGGTCATATGCAAAATAATTTGCTTATTTTTTTCCATTTCGGTAAGTGCCATGCCGTACAATTCGTCGTTCGGCAGTTCTTTAATATCTTCAGCAATTAATTTAAATTCTTCATCTTTGTCTGACAGGCGCCCGGAGACCTGGACAATTTTGTCATCCAATAAATAGGGCAAGGCTTTTTCCATTACTTTAGGGAACACCAAAACTTCCACACTGCCGGTTAAATCCGCCAAGGTAAAAAAAGCCATTGGGTCATTTTTCCGTGTTAGGGTTCTTTTAAGCTTGGTTACCAATCCACCCATAACCACATTTGCTCCCAGCTCGTCTAAATTCAAACTTTTTACTGAGCGCATATTTCCTAAAACTTTACGATGCACGTCCAACGGATGAGCAGACACATACATCCCCAAATGTTCTTTTTCCCAGAGCAACATTTCTTCTTTGGTGGCCGGGTCAGATGGTCTTAACTTTAATTGCGCCTTAAGCATAGACGCACCAAACAACGAACTTTGTCCGTTACTTATGCTTCGGGAATTTTCACGAACAAATTCCAGAACTTCTTCGGTATTATTTAATAACTGGCCGCGTTCGCCAAAAGCATCCAATGCTCCTGCTTTAGAAAGTGCTTCCCATGACCGTTTGTTAAAACTTTTGGTGTAAGCACGGGTCAAAAAATCTTCTAAAGAGCTAAACGGCGTTGACTTTTTATCAGTAGATTCTAACGCTTCTGCGTTTCCATCTTCAATCTTAAATCTTACATCAATAATCTGTCTTATAACATCCGAGCCTAAATTTTTAATGGCGTTTAAGCCAAAGCGAATAGTTTTTTCGTCCACAACGGTAAAATCTCCCAGAGATTCATTAACATCCGGTGGCAGTACGGCAATCCCTAAGGCTTTACAGTCTTCCACTGCTTCGTAAATTTTATCTTCATCGCCGGATTCCGCAGTCATTAAAGCGGCCATAAACTCCACCGGATAGTTAGCCTTCATATACGCGGTCTGGTAAGACACCACGGAATAACTGGCCGAATGTGCTTTGTTAAAACCGTAAGCCGCAAATGGTTCAATCCACGCCCACACGTCTTCGGCTTTTTTAAAAGTCCACTTGGAAGTTTCCGGACAGCCTTGAATAAATTTCATTTTTTGCTTGGCCATTTCTTCCGGAATCTTTTTACCGACCGCTTTTCTAAACTTGTCCACTTCTTCCCAAGTGTAACCGGCCAAGTCGTGAGCAATGGTAAGCAGGTCATCCTGATAAACTAAAATTCCATATGTACGTCGGAGAATTTTTTCAAAAGCCGGATCAAAATAAGAAATTAAGCTGGGATTATGTTTGCGCTTAATATACTCGTCTATAAATTGCATCGGACCAGGGCGATACAAAGCAATCATAGCCATAATATCAAAAATACTGGACGGCTGAAGTTCTTTTAAGTGCCGAGTCATTCCCGAAGATCCCAATTGGAAAACCCCAAAGGTTAAACCCTCGGACAATAATTTAAATGTTTTTGGGTCAGGGTGGGGGAGATTGTAAATATCAATCTTTGTGTTGTGGCGTTTTTGGACAATATTTACGGCATTTTCCAAAATAGATAAGTTGCGAATGCCCAATAAGTCCAATTTGACCACACCAATAGCATGTGAAGAAGCATTAACATCTAACGCGTACATGTCGTACTGGGTAATAATTCTTTCTCCGTCCGGTTCTTTTTGCAAAGGGGAGTAATCAGTTAACGCTGTCGGGGTAATAACAATTCCCGCGGCGTGAACAGAAGCGTGTCGCGCGCACCCTTCTAATTTTTTGGCAATGGTTAAAATGCGGTTGGTCTCCGGATCATGCTCGGCAATTTCTTTTAACTCCGCATTCATTTCTATGGCTTTGTCCAAAGTCATTTGGAAACCTTGCTTGCCCAGCGGAATCATTTTGGCAATTTGATCACACTTGGAATAGGCCACACCCAAAGCCCGGCCGACATCGCGCACCGCGGCGCGTGCCATCATGGTTCCGAAAGTAATAATTTGCGCCACTTTTTCTTTACCGAATTTTTGGGTAATGTAGGCGATGGCTTCATCACGACGGTTATCCGCAATGTCCAAATCAATATCCGGCGGGGTCGGCCGATGCATAGTCAAAAAACGTTCAAACGGTAATTCATAGTAAAGCGGATCCACATTGGTTATCCCCAAAATGCGCCCGACAATACTTCCGGCAGCAGATCCTCTGGTGTTGGTAATTGCCCCAATACTGTGAGCCCCTTCCACCACGTCGGCTACCATTAAAAAGTAAGTATCAAAACCTTTTTTACAAATAATATTTAATTCGTAATCTATCCTTTCCTTAATGGCATCGGGGATGACACCGTTTTGTCCGTACAAAGGCAATGCCTTTTCATAAGTAATCTTTACCAAGTATTCGGCTGTGGTGAACCCTTCGGGAATTTCCACTTGCGGAAAATACCGCTGGTCAATTTTAATTTCCAAATTGCACATACCCGCCACTTTTTGGGTATTCTCCACGGCTTCGGGAATATCAGAAAATAATTCCATCATCCGCTCCGGGGATTTCAAAGACAAATCGTAAGCGCGCATGTCCAAACGGTCGGCGTCGTTAACCGTTCGCCCGGTACCAATACAAACCAGCAAATCCTGGGCTTCAAAATCTTCCGGATATATATAGTGACAATCCGCCGTGGCCACCACAGGTAAACTGTTGGCTTTAGCCAAGGCAATTAATTTATTATTTAATTCTTCTTCTTTAGGATCGGGCGTGCGACTGTTGCGTTGAATTTCAATAAACAATCTGCCACCGCTAAACATGGCCAAATATTTTTCCAAAACAACTTGGGCTTCAGCCTGGGGCCGATTCATTACCGCGCGGGCGATTTCGCCTCGCTGACAGCCGGAAAGACATATTAGTCCTTCGCTATGCTGGGCTAAAAAGTCCGTATCAATTCTGGGTTTATAGTAAAAGCCATCTAAGTGACCGGCAGTGGTAATTTGAATTAAATTTTTATAACCGATTTCATTTTGAGCCAGAAGGGTTAAATGAAAATAATCTGAATCCGTTTTCCCTTCTTTGTCAGCCATCCCGCGAGGGGAGATGTAGGCTTCAAGGCCAATTATGGGTTTAATTTTTTGTTCCCGACATTTATTATAAAATTCAATGGTTCCGTACATGGTCCCATGGTCGGTAATGGCCAAACTGTCCATACCTAACTCCTTGGCCCGCTCAACCAGCGGGTCAATTTTGGACAAACCGTCCAATAAGGAATAATGACTATGGCAATGTAGGTGAGTAAAGTTCATTGGACAGAATTAAGTAAAATTGACCAAAATTGCTTCAGAATTGACTGAAAATTTTGGCAGGGTGGGATAATGATAATATTTCAACCAATTCCTATCTAGCATACCAAAAAATCACAAGTTTTGCTATAATCTAATTATCTTATCTTAAACAAAAATATGCCCCTTTTAAAAGAAAAAATAGAGCTAGGTATTGAAGAGACGGAATTTCAAACACAAAAGTTTTTTGGTTCCATGAATCCTTTTTTTCGCTGGATGTTAATATTGGGAATCCTGGCAATTATTCCGTCATATTTCATAGCCAAATCTGTGTCACAAAAAATTTGGTCAGCTCGATATCAGCAAGGAGCCGTTGTGGCCAAGCCAAGCTTTACGGATGCAAAACCTCCAAAAATTTCTAACGTCACCTTAACTAGCTTGGGGGACAACCTGTACTCGGCAGTGGTACAAATTACCAACGAGAATTTGGACTTGTCCGCCAATAATATTCCTTTTAATTTTAATTTTTATAACTCACAAAAACAACTTCTGTATTCCTATACCGATAAACTCTATTTGTTGCCCGACCAGAAAAAATATCTCATCGCTCCAAGATTCTCTACCACCGAACAGATTTCCTTTGCGGAGCTAAAATTTACCCAAGATCCAAAATGGCAAAAACGCCTTAGTCTTCCTCAAGTAAAATTAACCGCATCTACCCCAAACAGCTACGACCAAATATCTCCTCAGGCATTTGTCTTGGAAGGAAGCTTTGTAAATAACAGTGTTTACACGTTAAAAGAAGTCAGGTTAAATTTTGTGCTGTATGATGCCTCTAAAAAAATTATTGGGGCAAGTCGGCGCGACGAATTTACGGTGGCGCCGTTTGAAAGAAGAAGCTACAAACAACTTTGGCCAAATTTAAGCGCACCGACTTTAAGCAAAGCCGAAGTAACGGTAGAAACAAACACCCTGGACTCAAATAATATTTCTGTTATTAACATCCCGATTACCCCCGCGTCAGACTTAAGTCGACCAAAATAACCTACAATTTTTGTGCCTATGTTTATTTTTTTAAAACGTTTTAGACATTTTGATATTCCTTTGCTCGCCACCACTCTACTTCTGTCACTGGCGGGCATTGCTATTTTATACAGCACCACTTTGTCAGAAAACAGCAATTCACTGTTTTACCGCCAAGTCCTAATTTTGGTCGCCGGTTTATCCGCCTCGTTATTTTTAAGCGTTTTGGATTATCACACTCTGGCAAAAGCAAACCGAATTATTTACGTTGTCTTTGTACTTTTGCTGGTTTATTTGGAAATTTTCGGTACCGTAATTCGCGGAGGAACGCGCTGGTTGGATTTAGGATTCTTTCGTTTTCAGCCGGCGGAGTTTGTTAAGTTGGTAGTAATTTTTGGTCTGGCCAGATTACTTTATTTAAAACGCGGGCAAATAAATTCCCTCAGCACTTTAGTTTGGTCTTTTGCATACGCATTGGTTCCGGCGGGCTTGGTGATTTTAGAACCCGATTTAGGTTCGGCCATTATTATTTTAGGCTTATGGTTAGGGATTATTTTACTAAGCCCGATTAAAAAAAAGTTTTTGGCCATTATGTTTATTTCCTTTTTGGTCGTGGCCGGACTTGGCTGGAAGTTCTTTTTAAAAGATTTCCAGAAAGACCGAATAATGGTATTTATAGACCCGACCTTAGACCCACGCGGTAAAGGTTATAACGTGCGCCAAGCCACAATTGCGGTAGGGAGCGGGCAATTTACCGGCCGGGGCTTAGGCAAAGGCGTGCAAAGCCAACATAAATTTTTACCGGAACGACAAACAGATTTTATTTTCGCAGCCGGTAGTGAAGAGATTGGGTTTTTAGGATCTTTTTCTTTGCTGGGATTATATTTCTTTTTATTTTTTCGCATTTTAAAAGTTATGAAAAAAGCCAAGGACGACTTGGGAATGTATATTGCCGGCGGAGTTTTATTCTTATTTTTTGGCCACGTAATTATTAATATCGGCATGAACATCGGCCTTTTGCCGGTAACTGGCATTCCATTGCCATTCGTCAGCGCCGGTGGCAGTTCACTAATTGTAAGCTTAATGGCTCTAGGTGTTGTACAAAATATTGCGGTGCAATCCAAAGCTTTGCGGTTTTAATTCATATCTGATAAAATTATATTATGGATAACAACTCACCCTCCAAAAATGGAAAAAATCAGGATTTTAAGAAAATTGTGGAATGGCTGGGTATTATTTTAAAGTGTCCCATCTGCTCCGCAAAATATGACTTGGGTAAAACCCAGGTTATTGAAAGTGAGCAAGATGACGCTTATAACGAAGCCAGAATTTTAATACATTCCGATTGCGTTAAATGTAAAAGCTCAGTAATGTTTAATGTCGAAATTCGTGGTCCGGAAGTCTTCAGTGTGGGCGTGGTAACCGATTTAACCGGCAAAGACAGTGCAAAGTTTAAAAAACTTGCGCCGATCCATGTAAATGAAATTATCGGCATGCATAAAGAACTAAAAACTTTTAAAGGCGACTTTATTACCGCGCTTACACAAAAATAGTACATTTAGACTAATAACTTTTAACCCTTGCCAAGGCAGGGGTTTTTTGTTATAATCTATAAACAAATTAAGATTTTTGAGTACCCTGAGATTGTCGAAGGGGATGGGAAAATCAACAAGGAATCAAATGGATAAACTGCAAATCAAAGCCACACTTAGAGACCTAAAAACCTCCAAGCCTGAAAAGTTAAGAAAAGAAGGACGTCTTCCGGGAGTACTTTACGGCAACAAAGTGCAAAACGTTAACTTGACTGTGGACGCCAGAGAATTCGACAAATTACTTAAGAAAGCCGGCGAAAGCACTATTATAGAATTAGTCACCGATGACGGTAAAACCCACCCGACACTAATTCACGACGTACAAAATCACTATTTAACCTCCGCACCTACTCACGTTGACTTCTATGAAGTTAGCATGACCAAAAAATTAAAAGCGACTGTCGCTTTGGAATTTGTTGGTGAATCACAAGCTGTAAAAGCCCTTGGTGGAATTTTGGTTAAGGCTTTGTCCGAAGTTGAAGTTGAATGTTTACCGGTAGACTTACCTCATAACATTGTTGTGTCTTTGGATGTCTTAAAAACACTTCACGATACAATTCATGTCAAAGATCTTCCAGTACCCGCAAAAGTTAAAATTATAACCGAACCAACCGAATTGGTTATTAAAGTTCAGCCTCCTCGAGAAGTGGAAACTGAATTATCTACCCCGGTTGTTGAAGATGTCAGCAAAGTTGAAGGCGCCGCCGAAGATAAACCGGTTGCAACAGCAGACGGCAAAGCAGATGCAAAAGCCAAACCGGAAGCAAAAAAGTAATTTAAACTTTTTAACCCCGTCCCGACTAGTCGGGACGGGGTTATTTTTTTCTCAATAACTTGTTATACTTAATTTATGAAAGTTGATAAAAAATTCCTTGGCCCGGCAATATTTGCCATAATTATTTTACTAGGCGCATCTCTGCACCAATATTTTTACAATCAAAAAGTACTCAAAGAAATTGAGTACCAAAAAGCGGGGGACACGGCCTATCAATATTTAATTACTCCGAAAGATACCGCCGAACTACCGCAAACTACCGGACAAAATGTTAAATTGCCTATATTAATGTACCACCATGTCGGCCCACTACCGGACAAACCGAGCGCTTTGCGACGCGATTTAACAGTTTCTACGGAAGATTTTGAAGCGCAGGTAAAATGGCTCGCGGACAACGGATATCACAGCATCAAATTAAAAGAGTTCTACGAATATTCTTTAGGCAGATTCACCTTGCCAACAAAGCCGATTGTTTTTACCTTTGACGACGGCTACCAAGACGTCTTTTCTTACGCCGCCCCGATTTTAAAAAAGTACGGCTTTGTGGGGAGCTTTGCAATAATTACGCAATTCCCCAGCACACAAAACGGGGACAATACTTATGCCTCCTGGCAAGAGATTGCCACCGCTTACTTGGCCGGGAATGAAATTGTTTCTCATACCCAAAATCATTTTGACGGAAGTAACAAGAAATACTCAGCGGACTTTATCCAAAAAAATCTCTGCAACTCAAAAACAGACATAAAGGAACACTTGGGTTTTGAAAGTAATATTTTAATATACCCTTACGGCCATTACACCACTCAATACATAACGGAAGCAAAAAACTGCGGGTTTGACTTAGGCCTAACTGTACACGCCGGCAGTAAAATAAATTTGGATAACCTAATGGAAATTCCACGCCTCAGAATTCACGGCAATCAAAATTTTGAAAAATTTAAACGACTTCTCCCATAAGAAAACCCACTATAATACGATATAGTATTATAGTGGGTTTTAAAAAGTTATTTCCGCAAAACGCCAGAGGTTGTTAAAGTCTTTGTGAAATTTTATTTTTGCTTTCGGTAAGTATTTAATTACGTAATTAATTACGTATTTTTTTGTTTTTGGATCAATTTCTAAAAATACTACTTTCGGCATATGGGGGAGAGCGGATATTTGTTTTAATAAACGCTCATAAATGTCGAAGTCCTTGACCCGGTCAACCAACGCGCCCTTAGGTTCCCATCTTAAATTTTTAAATCTTAAATCATAAATCTTCCTCGGCACATACGGCAAATTTGCCACAATTATATCCGGAACAAATTTAATGTTTTTCAACAAATCGCTTTTTACAAACTTCACTTTTACTTTGTGAATTTTCGCGTTCTGTTTCGCCACCGCCAAAGCTTTCGCAGAAATGTCAGATGCGATATATTGGAGATTTAAGATTGGAGATTGGAGATTTTCGAACTGCTTGGCAATTGAAATTATAATGCATCCCGAACCCGTGCCAACATCCAAAATCCTAATTGGCTGTTTATAATCTTTAAATTTTAAATCTTTCAATCTTTCAATTAAATACTCCGTCTCCGGACGGGGGATTAGCACATTCTTATTTACCTTAAACCGCAAGCCGTAAAAATCTTTATACCCCAAAATATAAGCCATCGGCTCACCCTTTTGCCTTCGCCTAATCATACTTGTCAGCTTGTTTCCTTGTATCCTTGTCAGCTTATACTCCGGATTCATAAACAAAAACTCCTTAGGCTTTTTCAGAACAAAAGCCAAAAGGAGCTCAATTTCAATTGAATGATATTTTGCTAAAACTCCTTTGATAGTCGGGGTTGATTTCATACGCTTAATGTGTTATTATAAAAGGCTTCTGAAGGAGGAAGCATGAATGATAACAGTTGCAGTTTCTCAGGTTACCGTGACCAAAGTAGACACGGGGGATGGGATATTCTACACAATATCGGAGAACAACTTCGGATCTTTGCATCACGTCTCGTTCTTCGAAGTAGGTCTTTGCCGGATTCTAAACAAGTTGGAGCAATTCCTGAAATATGACGAGTACGATGTCCCGCCGACAGAAGAAGTCCAGCTAGGTGAGATGATAGGCTTTGTGAAAATTTGGCAGCTGACTGGTACCAAGCGGAGTATTTCACTAACCAAAAAGCAAATCACAGAACTTCTCATTTGGCTTGTCGACACAGACAACCTTCGAAAAAGCACCACTGGATGGTGTATCGTCAACAACTGAGAGTACTCAGACCTAAAAACAGGGCGGCCGCCACGCGAGCCGCCCTTTCGATTTTATAAAGTTCGAAGTCTTTCAATCATTGAATCTTTAAATCTTTCAATTCTTTAACGCTTCTTTTTTTGCTTCTAAATCAGCTTTCTTTAAGGCATCTGTAATGAGGTCAAACTTACCTTCCATAATCAAATTAATCTGGTTGAAGTTTTGGTTTATACGGTGGTCAGTTACGCGGTCTTGGGGGAAGTTGTAGGTACGGATTTTTTCACTTCTGTCGCCGGTACCAATTTGGCCTTTAGTTAAACTGCGAATTTTTTTGTCTTCAATTTCCTGATAATGTGCGGCCACACGAGCGCGAATAACCGCCAAGGCCTTTTCCCGGTTTTGCGCCTGACTGCGTTCGTCCTGACACTGAGCCGTGATACCGGTAGGAATGTGTAAAATGCGAATAGCGCTGTAAGTTGTGTTAACCGACTGTCCGCCGTGACCGGAAGAAGTGGTGGCTTCCATTTTTAAATCTTTCGGGTCTATGCTGTAATCTTTTTCTTCCAGTTCCGGCAAAACCGCCACAGTCACAGTGGAAGTATGTACCCGTCCCGACTTTTCGGTATCCGGCACGCGCTGGACACGATGCACGCCACTTTCAAACTTAAACTTGGAGTAAGGACCTTCGGCTCCGCCTTTTCCATGAATTTCAAAAATTACTTCCTTAAAACCGCCGGCGTCTGAGCGGGAGGAGGACATAATATAGGGTTTAAACTTATTTTCTTCGGCAAACTTGCCGTAGGCGCGAAAAATCTCCGCGGCAAAAAGCGTGGATTCGTCCCCACCGGCTCCGGCGCGAATTTCTATAATACAGTTTTTGTCATCGTTTGGGTCTTTAGGCAGTAAGGCGTCTTCGATTTCAGATTTGAGATTTATGATTTCAGATTCCAAGCGACGACCTTCGTCTAAAGCCATAGATTTAATTTCCGGATCCGGATCGATCAATAGTTTTTTATTCTCATCCAATTCTTTAATCTTTAAACCATAATTTTCAATCTTGCTTGCCACCGGCGCCAATTCCGACTGTCTTTTGCCCAATTTGGCCATATCAAAAGTACCGCCCGAAGACATTTGCTCCGTGAGGCTGGCGTATTCATCTAAGATTTTTTGAAATCCTGGTTCCATATATTTAGTTACTTGGGAAATAGAGAACTAGAAAAATAGTGAGTTAGAAAATTAGAGGATTAGATTTTCTCACTCTCTGTATCTCTAATTCTCTGTATTTCTTGCCTTGTTCATTCTAACATAAAACCACCCCAAACAAAACGTCAGGATGGTCTTATTAAAGTTTTATTAAACTACTTTTTCGGGGTGCGGGCTTTTCTGACTTTCTTCACTTTTACATCGGCTTTAATTTGCACCGCGGTGGCACTGCGTTTTTTAAACTTATCAACGTTTCCGGCCGCATCCAATAATTTCTGCTTACCGGTATAAAATGGGTGGCAAGAACTGCAGATTTCAGTATGTAAGGCGGTGGAAGTGGAGCCTGTTACAAAAGCATTACCGCAAGCGCAGGTAACTTTAGCATCGGCGTGATATTGTGGGTGGATGTCTTTTTTCATTGGATTTAAATATTTTAAATTAATTTCTATATAATTTCAGCAATTTCGATATTATCAAAGCCGGATGGAATAAGCTTTGCGAAACTTCAGAAACTTTCAATACCATTATTTCTTATGATATCTACATTATTTTACCGTCTCTTGCCAAAAAAGTCAAGGCCTGTTATAATAAGCGGACTAATTAATAAACATATTCCGCATCACTTTCTGTCCCGATAGGCCCGTGGGCCAAATATCGGGATCGACGGAATAGAAGCATCCCGATTTATCGGGATAAGAAAGGTTTTATGAAAGACGTAACTCTTTTAGAGTTGCTCAAAAGCGGAGCGCATTTCGGACACACCACCTCCAGGTGGAACCCAAAAATGAAACCGTATATTTTTACGGTTCGCAACAACATCCATATTTTGGATTTGGAAAAGACCAAAAAAGCCTTGTTAAAAGCGGCTAAGTTCGCGGCGGAAATTTCCAGCCGTGGCGGTACCGTGTTATTTGTCGGAACCAAGCGCCAAACCAAAGAATTGGTGAAAAAAGCAGCCGAGGCTTGCGGTAGCCCGTATGTAAATGTCCGCTGGTTGGGTGGTACTTTCACTAATGCCAAAACAATCCAAAAGACCATTCGCAAAATGGAAAAATTGGAAAACATGAAGCAAACCGGGGAATTGGCCAGTCACTATACCAAAAAGGAACGCTTAATGGTAGAAAGAGAAATCGAAAAGTTAAAGAAACTTTTTGAAGGTATCCAAAATATGAAAAAGCTTCCGGATGCCATTTTTGTTACCGACGTTAAGCATGATGACATTGCTATTAAGGAAGCTCAAAAGAGCAAAGTCAAAATTATCGGCCTTGTGGACACCAACAGCAACCCAGAAGGAGTCGACTATATGATTCCTTGCAACGACGACGCCACCAAAGCGGTTGAATTAGTCTGCTCAGTTATTTCCGAAGCTATTTCCGAAAGCCGACAAACTCAAACTTTGGTAAAAGACAGCCAGCCAATAAAATAATAGTCCAAAATAGAATTATTAAGAACTAAATCCTAAAACTGAACAATAATCAAATTTAAAATTTGTTTAGAAATTAGGAATTAGATATTAGAAATTAAACCTATATGTCTAACGACTTACTAAAAGAGCTCCGCGAACTGACCGGAGCAGGAATGTTGGAAATTAAACAAGCTCTAACGGAAACCGGAAACGACAAAGAAAAAACCATTGAACTGTTACGCAAAAAAGGCGCACTTAAAGTGGGGAAAAAAGCCGACCGTATTGCCAATGAGGGTTTAATTGAAACTTATATCCATCCGGGAAATCGTGTTGGTGTACTTATTGAAGTTAACTGCGAAACTGACTTCGTCGCCAGAACCGATGACTTTAAGAACCTGGCCAAAGATTTAGCCTTACACATCGCCGCCGCAAACCCTCTTTACGTAACTTCAGCGGAAATTCCGGCCGAAGTTGTGGAAAAAGAAAAGGAAATTTACAAAGAACAGGTTAAAGGTAAACCGGCCGAAGTTGTGGAAAAAATTCTGGAAGGAAAAATCGCCAAATATTACGAAGAAGCTTGCCTAATGGATCAGCCGTATGCAAAGAATCCGGACTTAAAAATTCGCGAGGTGCTGGCTGAAGCTGTGGCAAAAATGGGTGAGAAGATTGAGGTTAAAAGGTTTGCAAGATTTGTATTAGGTAATTAATAAAAATAATTGACCATAATTTAAATAATTGACATAATTAGAGAGTGGTTTACATATGTCGATTTTGTTCAATTATTAAATTTTGCCAATTACTTTGTCTTACCAAATTATTCCAAACATTGTATTTATATTTTCCGTTCTTGGGATTTTGTTAATGGTCCTTAGGCGCTTACCGGAGGCCGTTACCAGCAACAGCCAAGACACAAAGGAACCCTCGGCAGACAAAAAACTGCTGGCAAAGGGATTACCGGCGGAAGCTTTTTCCAAGGTAAAGACCAATGTGCAATTCTGGATAAAGAAAACCTGGATTTTTATTTTGGAAGCCAAAGATTTAAAACCGCATGCCGCTGCCGGATACCGAATGAAAAAGATTTTCAGCCGTTCTAAGCCACCGGAAAAAAAATCTCCTCCTGCGCCGATTACCACTCACGAAGTAAAAAATGAGCAGTACTACTTGTACATGATTAAACTGCAACCCAAACATTTGGAGCACTATGATGCATTGGGAAAATTTTATCTTGAGCAAGGGAGCTTGGAAGATGCCAGAGATATTTATCAATATTTAGCCAGCCATCAACCAACCAGCCCCGATTTTCAGGCCAGACTCGCTTACTGTTATTACCAGACCAAACAATTTGAAAAGGCAGCCGAACATTATCAAAAATCTTTAGCCCTTGATTCAACTCAGCCAAACCGCTATTATAACCTAGGTCTAAGTTTGGAAGCTGGAGGGAAGTTTCCGGATGCGGTCAAAAGTTTTGAACAAGCCATTGGCTTAGAACCAAAAAACAGCAAGTACTATTTAAGTCTTAGTAATACTTATGCTAAAATGGGGGATACCCAAAAAGCCAAGGAGTTACTACTTGAAGCGCAAAGTTCTGACCCGGACAATGAGTTAATAAAGTCCAAACTAACTAAATACACATAAACCTGCCCACTTTGGGCAGGCTATACGCCCACTTAGCTCATTTGGCAGAGCAGCTCCATGGTAAGGAGCAGGTGATCAGTTCGAATCTGATAGTGGGCTCCAGATTAAAACACCGCACAAATTTGTGCGGTGTTTTAAATTTAACATATTACACTCTTCAGTGGTAAATAAAAAAACTTTCAGAAATCTGAAAGTTTTTTTATGGTGGGCAGGACAGGATTCGAACCTGTGAAGGCATAAGCCAACTGATTTACAGTCAGTCGCGTTTGACCGCTTCGCTACCTGCCCAAACGCTTCAATATATTATCATTTTTTTAACCATTTGGTCAATAAGCGACATTTAAAAAAATTACCTAAAGCCTTTACACAACCCCAAATAAATGATATTATTTAATGTTTCCAACTTGTAGGAGGAAACAAACTCCGCTACCGAGAGGGTAGCAAAGTCAGACGTGATGTTTGAGGAGTGTAAATATGCCAGTAACAGGCAAGTCCGAAGTCCATGCCCTGCAATACGCAGCGTGCATGTTTATGAACATTCTAGACCAGGTACTGTGGTGCCGCCTTGATGGCGGGGAGCCGAATGAGAAAGGTCTCAACATCGAAGTGTCCCCGGGGAAGACCAAAAACGATTTCAAAGTTTTAATCCATCCGGTAGGGTGGCCTCAGGAATCTAACATCCACAGCAGGTTTTCGGGCAATGACAAGATCGGATGGCACTTTTGGGAAGCCACTATCGATGCACTGCATTTAATGCAAGACGGAAAACAGTTCAACGTTTTCTTCCAGATGAATACCGCCGCATGCTGGAAGAGACCGACATTCCACTGTTTTACGAATGGAGGAGCAGCCTTTTTTAAACAGGCGGCTTTCGAGGCTGGGTTCACCGTAGAGGACTGAGTTACCACAATCCATTCGGCAGGCATTGCCGGAACGTCTCGACATGATCGGGATAAGACCTACGTCCGAGGGTTAAATCGGACATCTTTCCAAGTTTGTTTACATTAGTAAATTTAGAAAGATAAATCTTGTTTAAACACCTCAACCATCGGTTGAGGTGTTTAAATATCTAACCCCACTTCGATACGTCGACGTATCGAAGTGGGGCAGGGAACTGAAATAGGTTATACTACAAATAATGCACAAACAAATTTACAATACATATAAACCAGTAGGACTAACTCCACTACAAGCTTTGGAGGCTTTTAGAAAACAGGCGAAACTGCCGGCGGGTTTAAAAATGTCTTATGCCGGGAGACTGGACCCGTTGGCTGAAGGGGTGCTAATTTTAATTTGCGGGGATAAATTAAAAGAAAAGGATAAATTTTTAAAGCTAAACAAAACTTACCAAGCACAAATTCTTTTTGGCGTCGCCACGGATACGTTTGACTTGATGGGGAAAATTTTAAAAGTTGATGCGAATTTACCCCCGGTTGATAAAATAAAAAAAATGGTAAAAAATTTAGTCGGAAATATTATTTTACCTATCCCGCCGTATTCTTCCGTGCCAATAAACGGCAAGCCCAGTTTTATGTATGCCAGGGCAGGGGATTTAAGTTTAAAAAATATACAAAGCCGGGAAATGAAAATTTTAAAAATTACTCTTGAGGGTTATGAAAATATATCGGCTCATATGGTTTTAAAATCCGCTCAACAAAAAATTAACAAAGTTAGCGGGGATTTTAGGCAAAAAGAAATTTTAAAACTTTGGAAACAAAAGGCGCCCGGCAAATTTGTGAATTTTAAAATTCTAAAATTAAAAATAAATTGTGCCAGCGGAACCTACATTCGCTCCATAGCACACCAATTAGGCACACAACTAAACTGTCCGGCTTTACTTTACCACCTAACCCGCCAAAAAGTCGGCCGCTACAATATCAAATCATCCATAAAACTTAAAAACACCGCTTCAATCTGAAGCGGTGTTTTTTTGACATTTGAAATTTGGATTTTGACATTCCAATTCCGCAACGGAATTGGCTACGTTCCTTCCTGCCAGCTCGACAAATACTTTTTCTGAGCCGGAGTCAGAGTATCAATCTTTACTCCCATGGCTTCCAATTTTAATTTAGACACGCGTTCGTCAATTTCTTTTGGCACATCGTAAACTTGAGCGTGCATATTTTTGTAATTTTTAGACAACCATAAGCAGGTTAAGGCTTGGTCGGCAAAAGACATATCCATAACCGCACTTGGATGACCTTCGGCTGCAGCCAAGTTCATAAGGCGTCCTTCGGCAATCAAGAATAAATTTCTTCCATTTGGCATAGTATATTCTTCCACTTGGTCGCGAACAGTGCGGTGAGATTTGGCCAATTTTTGCATATCCTTTTGGTTTATCTCAACATTAAAGTGCCCGCTATTGCCCAAAATTGCCCCGTCCTTCATTAATTTCATATGTTGGGCGGTAATAACGTCCTTGTCTCCTGTGGCAGTTAAAAATACGTCGCCAATCTTGGCCGCGTCTACCATTTTCATAACTTCAAAACCGTCCATGGCCGCTTTAAGTGCCGGCAAGGGGTCCACTTCGGTAACCACAACTCTGGCACCTAAACCCTTAGCGCGCAAAGCCATACCGCTTCCGCAGTAACCATATCCGGCTACTACAACAATTTTACCGGACAGTAAAACATTGGTCGCTCTCAGCAAACCATCCATAGTGCTTTGACCGGTTCCGTAATAGTTATCAAACATATGTTTGGTCGGAGTGTCATTAACCGCCACGATTGGATATTTAAGCGCGCCGTCTTTAGCCATGGCCTTAAGACGAATAACTCCGGTGGTGGTTTCTTCTTGTCCGGCAATTACGGTTTTTAATAATTCTTTGCGTTCGCTGTGAATTAAAGAAATTAAATCCGCACCGTCGTCTATGGTAATGTGCGGTTTAAAATCCAAAGTTTTATTTAAACACATGTAATAATCTTTGTTGGAAATTCCTTTCCAGGCAAAAACATTTATTCCGTCTTCCACCAAAGCTGCAGCGACGTCGTCCTGAGTAGATAGGGGATTACTGCAACACAAAACCACTTCCGCGCCACCGGCGGCAATAGCCTTGGCCAAAACCGCGGTCTCTTTGGTTACGTGCAAACACGCCGCAATGGTCATATTTTTAAACGGCTGGTTCTTTTTGAATTCTTGGGCAATTTTCCGCATAACCGGCATTTCGCGTTCGGCGAGCGTAATATTTATATGCCCCTGCTTGGCCAACTTCATGTCTTTTACTTTGTGCATTTGTTTCCTTAAAAAGTTAATTTGTACCGGTTTATTATAGCAAAATTTTCATTCCTGACAAAGGCTCTGGAAACTTTTTCTTACATATGCTAAACTAGCTCAACTGAAATTTGCCCCTGACAAACCGGGGGTGGTATCAACAAACAAGAATAAGGAGTGAAGACAATGGCTACACAGGCCACTGGTCAACAGGTTATTACCGGATTCATCGTCCGGCGGTGGAAAAATGAGTTCCTCTCCCGCAAGGGAGAATGGATTGAACAGCCTCAAGGGATAGTGTGTGCATTCGTGCACCAACTTGAAGAGATTCTGAACATCGACAGGACAATCATCAACCAGGCACAGTACATGTACTTTGGGGAGTACTCCCCAGAGACTGGCTTTGCCAAATCCAGGAGCCTGCCGTTAGCGGTCCCAAAGGAATTCAGAAATTTCCAAGATGACCTGGCAGAGGCGGTACTGGAACAAATGACGGTCAACCTCAAGGCCACACAAACGCCATAGCGTCAACCGTCATCACAACCGGCTAACCACGCCCCTGAGCCCCAGCCCTCCCCGCACCACACGCGGGGAGGGTACTATTTTTTAAAGACTAGACTTTTTTAAGGTTTTATGTCAAAATATATTGAGTTTGTTACCCCACTTATCTTATTGCCAGCTTAGCTCATCTGGTAGAGCAACGGTTTTGTAAACCGTAGGTGGTCGGTTCAAGTCCGACAGCTGGCTCCACTACTTCGTCCCGATGAATTGGGACTACGAAGTGCGGGCATTACTTTCCATGTTGGGATCAATCATGGAATAAAAAAGATTTCTTTCGCCAAAGCAATCTTTTAATTTTTCAATTTTAAATCATTAAATTTTTAAATTACCTATGTCCCAAGATCATTTGATAAACCTGGAATGTACAGTTTGCCATAACTTAAATTACCAGACCAAAAAAAACAAGAAGAATACCGCCAAGCGCTTAGAACTTCAGAAGTTCTGCAAACAGTGCAAAAAGAAAGTCATGCACAAAGAAACAAAGTAATATTATAGAAGCAAGAAAATTGAGTTGTGTATTAAGTAACCCTTGATTCTCGATTCTAGATTCTTGCTTCTATTTAATAGGGGTTTGGTGAAGTGGTATCACAAAGGTCTCCAAAACCTTCGTCGTGGGTCCGATTCCCACAGCCCCTGCCACGTAAAATTCACTCGTCGGACTCGCTCATCACGTGGCATGCCCAACGAATACACAACTTCTACGAACGTGATAAAAAAATAAGAATTTTACGTGATCGCGTGCGACATAGTGAATCTATGGACTTTACGCGACACGAAAATATAAAGCCATGCACTACGTCTATCTTCTCGAATGCCAAGATGACAAATCCTGGTATATCGGCCAAACAGACGACCTCAAAGCTCGAGTGAAACGCCACAACGACGGTTCTGGCGCTCGCACTACCGCCCGTAAAGAAAATTGGAATGTAATTTACTTTGAAGCCTATACTGAAAAACTAGACGCTCTCGGAAGAGAAAAGTTCCTGAAAAGCGGTTCTGGGAGAGCATATCTCAAAAAACAACTTAGGCATTATCTAAATTAGCCAAAGAAACTTCTCTATATTTAGAGGAGTTTTTTTGTTGAGGGCTGTGGGAATTGGACTAAAAGGTGTATAATGAAATTAAAATTATATTTTTTAAAAAGTTAATTTTTTCCAAAAATATGTGGATTTTTACTGAGGAAGAAAAAAAGATAATTTCTTCAATCGTACAAAAAGGTAGGATTGAGCAGCAAAAAAATGAAAAATTTGCCATAATGGATTTTGGTAATTTTTACAAACTTTTTTCAGATGAAGAAATCAACCTAATTCATAAATATATTGCTATAAACCCGGAGGAATTAAATTACAGACTTCCTTATCTTGGAATGACAGAAATCCCAAATGACTTAATACCAATTTCGGGGCAAGTTTATAAAAAAATGGGTAAACATCAAACTATTCCTTGTCAATTCCTTCCTAAAAAGACATTCGAAGCGTATGAGCTACTTAATGAAGCGATTGAAAAAGACATAAACAAAAAATTATTAATATTATACGGTTACCGGTCACCGGCAAGGCAAGTTTTTATGTTTTTTGATATTTTAGAACGTATATATAGTTTTGATTTTAGTAAAACCTTGCAAAGAGTTTGTTTTCCAGCTTATAGCGAACATGTTTACCCTTTGCGGCAGGCAATTGATTTTGTTACCCCAGAAGAAGGCACTGATAACTTTGACAAAACAGTTGAATACAGCTGGTTAAAAGTGAACTCGAAAAAATACAATTTTTTTGAGTCCTACCCCAAAAACAACCAACTAGGCATGATGTTTGAGCCTTGGCATTGGCACCATGAATTTTTTTAAATTTATTTAAGAGCTGGGATACGAATATAATTATTCAATCCCTGAACCACAGTTCTAACATCCTTCACCACGTCCTGCCAGAAAAACTTCTCTTACGTTAGAGGAGTTTTTTTGATGAGGACTGTGGGGGTTGAACTTTTTTAGTCTGGACAAATCCAGGCTTTTTTGATATACTTCGATGTTACTAAAGCAATACATTTTACAAGGAGTGTTAATGCAGAAGCCTTTTTTTGTTCCGCGTATTCTCGGTGACGATGAGGATTTTCCTATTAGTCCCAACGACATCGATGTCACAAACGAATTTAACTTTGTAGGAGCGTTCGACGTTCCTGATTCAGACAACGACAACCCCAACGACAGATACAACAATCAGAAAATGAACGAGGGAGCCACAATCGTTGTCAATACTTGCCAGAAGCAGGGGCATTGGGGGCCGTGCAATCCCTATGAGCTGACTGGATTCCATGAGGAAGCCACATTCTCATTGACCACCTTCCTGAAAGGAAGGCATCAGTTTAACGGTCTCGTAATTAGGGGGGAAGACGGTCTGTGGCGTGTTACGGATAAGTTTATCATTTACTGCTATATGGCCGCTCCCAAAATCCGTACCAAACCCCGCCAGCTCCCTCCCACCGCAAATCAAATCGAAGGCTGAACAGCGACGCCGTCTGCGTACCTCCAGGGTACAAAGACGGCGTTTCTAGTTAGTTAAATTAAATTTGGTATATGAATATAATTATTTCTGTTTTAATAATAGTTCTAAGATTCCTTACAACATCCTGCCATAAAAAACCATAGCTGATGTTATGGTTTTTTATGTTTAGAACCCAAAGTGCTATACTCAACATATATGAAAATTCAAGTCTTAGGTTCGGGTTGCGCTACTTGCAAAAAATTGTTTGAAATCACCAAAACCGCGGTCAAGGAAATGGGAATGACTGAGGAAGTGGAATATATTACCGACTTTCAACAAATCCTCAATATGGGCCTTATGTCCAGTCCGGTTTTGGCAGTGGACGACAAACCGGCTCTGGTTGGTTTTGTGCCGAACGTAGCGGAAATTAAAAAAGCGATTTTAAAAGCAAGTACAAAATAATGAATCTATTTTACCCAATCCAATTATTTTCAGACTGGCTGGCTTTTACGGTGTTTAAACTGGCGCCCAAAAGTTTAGCAGGGGAGGCAGTGAATTTTTTTATTTTTGATTCCATAAAAATATTTATTCTGCTGGCAGTAATTATTTTTATAGTTTCTATTATCCGTTCCTACCTACCGCCGGAAAAAATTCGGAATATTCTGGCTCACAAAAACCAATACACAGGCAATGTAATAGCTTCTTTGCTTGGTATTGTAACGCCGTTTTGTTCCTGTTCAGCCATTCCTTTATTTTTAGGCTTTGTGCAAGCCGGAGTGCCTTTGGGCACAACTTTTTCTTTTTTAATTGCCTCACCAATGATAAACGAAGTGGCCTTAGTTTTGCTACTTGGACTTTTCGGTTGGAAAATCGCCGGCCTCTATATTATTAGCGGACTTTTTATTGCCATTATTTCCGGAATAATAATTGGAAAATTAAAAGTAGAAAGCTTGGTTGAATCTTTTGTATATCAGAACACTGTACCGGGTAATGCAAGCCTACCCACACTGACAACAAAAGAAAGAATTGTTTACGCCCGCAATTATACTTTAGAAATTTTAAAAAAAGTTTGGCCATATATTTTAGTTGGTATTGGTGTAGGTGCTTGGATACATGGTTACGTACCCACTGACTTTTTGGCCAAATATGCGGGAAACGGTAAATGGTACGGCGTGCCTTTAGCTGTCTTAATTGGCATTCCACTTTATTCCAATGCCGCCGGGGTAATCCCATTAGTTTCCGCACTCACTGAAAAAGGAGTCAGTATGGGCACCACCTTGGCTTTTATGATGTCCGTTACCGCGCTGTCCTTACCGGAATTTATGATCCTAAAAAAAGTTATGAAAACAAAACTCCTCTTTATTTTCGCCGGAATTGTTGCTATAGGGATTACACTAACCGGATATTTGTTTAATTTTATTTTAAAATAACCATCTCCTGAACCTATTTAAGCCCTTGATTTTTCAAGGGTTTTTTGTTATTATAATTTGTTAAATCGATCCAAAGGAGGATCAAAAGTGCCGTTTAAAAACTGCATAGTTCACACGGATATCACACCCGAAGGCACGAAAGTGCTTCGGGTAACCGGAAGGCTCGTCTGCCAAGCCGACAGGCATGAACTCAACAAGAATGCCGATCAGCTTGCGCCGAGAAAGGGCGCTGGAGGACAAACTTACATCATTGATTTGTTGGCGGTCAAAGCGATTGCCGAGCCTGGACTCACAGCACTCAAGTTCGCAACCAACCGGTTTGTCAGCTTCGGGAACAGAGTGGCAATCTGCGCCGAGAAAAAGCTCGTAATCCCTGAATGGTATGTGATACTCCCATTCAGCGTGCCGGTGTACCACTCCTTTCAGGAAGCAGTGGACTCACTCAATACCAAAACGGAGGTCACTGATGGACGCCGTGGGGATTGAGGTCATGCGCTTGATGGTGTTCATTCACCACAGTAGCTGGGCGGTTGCGGTGGTGGGCGTCGCTGGAGTATTATCGTTCTTGCTTGCAACTCGCACCCAAAATGCAACTCTTAGACGCACCATTTTCGCTATCAGTGCCGTCGCGATAACGTTCTTTATGGCAACAGGCTTGTCGGTTGGCCCAATGGACGACTGGCAACACCAGCACGGCACCTGCCTGCTTGAGTCCCTGAAAAAAAAGTGACCAAGCACGCAACACACCAAACTCGAGGCAGGGACGCACAACGCGACCCCGCCTCTTAACATATATATAAAAATTAGTTACAAGAAGAATATTCTCCCAAGCAAACCTTTTTACCGGATAATTGCAAATCTACCAAACCCCCGGCGTTGCGAACGTTTGTAAAACCGTTTTTCTGCAATATTTGCATTGCCTGCCCGGCTCGGTTTCCACTACGACAATATAAAGCAATTGGAGCATCTTTAGGCAAGTCCGGCAGTTGCCCTTGTTGTATTTTTGCTAAATCCAAATGCACCGCCCCATTTAAATGTTCAGTTTGCCATTCTTCATCTGTTCTAACATCCACAAAAATTTCCGCTTGGCTCAAGACTTGCTGGTTTACTGGGCTATTTTTTTCGCCCCCACGTAAAACAACCCCTCCAATTACTACGACAACCAAAATAATTAACCCAATGATAATTTGTTTTTTCATATCTTTTTTAATTATTCTTAGAAATATTTAAATACCACTTGACAAGATTTTGTAGATTATATATCATTCAAGTAATCACTTGAATGTAATCTATCCTATATTATGGATCAACTAAAAATAAAAAGCAAGTTGCTAACCCCGGACCTAACCAAAAAGGCCCGGCTATTAGAACTGGCGGGGGACGAGACCAGAATTCGGATTCTTTGCACTTTGTTTGAACATAACAATGTTTGCGTCTCTGACATCGCCAAAAGCTTAAAAATGAGCGTAGCAGCCGTTTCCCACCATTTACAGCTTATGCAAGAACACAAGCTAACATCATCCATCCGAGACGGAAAAAATATTTGCTATTCACTAAATAAAAATCCATTAACAAAATATTTAAGGCAATTTATTTGCCATAAGGAGTAAAAATATGTCTCAACACAATGTAACCATTTATTCTACCCCGACTTGTTCATACTGCATTATGAGCAAAAATCTTTTTGATAAAATGGGCGTACAATATAAAGATATAGATGTCAGCAAAGACCATGCCGCGGCCATGGAAATGGTTAAAAAAAGTGGGCAAACCGGAGTGCCGGTAATAGATATAGACGGCAATATTCTTGTCGGTTACCAACCCGCTGCCTTTGACCAGTTATTAAAATAAATTACATGAACACAAAAAATGAAGGTGCCCTGGATCGCCTAATCAGAATTCTTATTGGGGAAGTCCTACTGCTGTCCGGATTTTTCTGGCTTTGGGGCACTTGGCAAATTATTGCTTATGCTTTAGGCGTAGTTGCTGTATTTACCGCCTTTAGCGGATTTTGTTTGTTGTATAAACTTTTAGGAATATCCACAAATCAAAACCCTTTAGGAAAAGCCTCCAAAATTTTCAGTTTTGTTTTATATTTGTTAATAATCATTCTGCCTGTAGTTGGAAGCTACTATAGTAATTTCTTTACAAAAAAAATCTTTTTGGAAGATTACAGCAAAATGAATGAACCTTATAAGCAAACTTTGTTTTTTACCGGGCAGGACAAAAGACAAGAGTCTAAGGATAATTACCAAAAATTGGTTTTAGAGTTTGAAATTTTTTCTAAAAAATATTCTGCCTTTCACCCTTATATAATTAGAAAAGATGCTCAATTTAATAATGACTTGAAAAAAGTTTCGCAAACCATAACCAAACTTTCCGACACAATAAACACCGGTAATTTAAAAGATGCCCACTTAACCCTGGAAACTGTGCGTCCGGTATTCCAAGATATTCTTAAACGCAACAATTTTTCTATGCTTGCAGTGTCCTTGGTAGACTTTCATGATTCTATGGAAGTTGTTATAGCCGCAGCGGATAAAAAAGATTCAGCCGGGGTAATTTCTGCCTATGCTGATGCCGACGCCAAACTCAAAGCTGTAGAAGCGGAATCCAATGACAGCGAAATTCAAACCATTCGCCAAAAATTGGAAGAAACTTTAAGCTTAGCTAAAGAAGGAAAGGCCGACAGTCTTTCTGCCAAAGCCGGCGAACTCAAATCCGCCTTTGTAAAAGTCTACCTCAAAAGGGGATAATCTTGTAATAATTCTAAGGTAATAGTCAAAAACCTCCTGTATTTGCAGGAGGTTTTTTGGTATAATTAATTATCATGGAAAAACAAGGGAATCAGGGATTTGCTTTTATAGGGTTAATAATAACTTTAATAATTATAGTTATTTGGGCGTCTTTGACGTATAAAAATTCAAAGGATAAACAAAGCGTAATGAAAGCCGGCAGTAATGCTATTGAGCAAACCAAGCAAAACAATGCTCGGCAATATGAAAACCAAATTGAAATCCAAAATAATTTAAATAGTATAGAAAATTAATATGAAAACCAAACTCACGGCCATTTTCTCTTTTGTCCTATTAAACTTTTTTGCTTTTGCCCAGTACGCTGTTGCCCGCGGTGGCGGAGGGGGTTCAAGCGGTGGCGGAGGGGGAGGAGGCGGGGGTGGTAGCAGTTTTAGTGTTCATACAACAGGTTCTTCCGGCTCTGGCTCAGGCAGTTTTAGTCCTTGGATGCTCTTGTTTCTAATTATTCCAGTCGCTGGGATAATTATAGCCTTTAAAAACAAACAGCGGCTTTTGGCTTTGGCCAAAATGAACGATGAAAACATTATCGCTAAAAATCATCTGGATAGAAATGCTCTATATGCCGAGGTTGAGAATCTTTTCCAAAATTTCCAGAAAGCCTGGAGCGAATTTGATTTTAAAACTATTGAGCAGTTAGTCACTCCGGAATATTACAAACGTATGGTGCTGGAACTTTCGGTGCTACAAAACGAAAACCGCGCCAACTTAATGAGTAACGTAATTGTGACGGAAATGTTTGTCATTGGTGAAGAGCAACCGGGCGAAACCACACAAAAACTTAACTTGCAAATTAGTGCCTCTGCGCATGACGTACTCCAAGACACAAAAAATAACAAAGCCCTATTTACCGACAACAGCAGTTTTACCGAGTACTGGCACTTAGTGCAAACACCGGACAGAAGATGGGTCTTGGATTTTATTACCCAAGAAACGGAAGACCTTAATATGTTCGAAAAAGGCATTGCGGAATTTTCCCGGAAAAATAATTTTTACTATGATGCGGACTTTGGCTGGCTAATGATGCCGGACAAAGGCGTAATATTTAACAGAACCAATTTTGGCAAAAGCGATATTAACAACCATGTAATTGGTTATTTCCGGGAAAAGATTGTGGAATTTTACACTTACATTCCGGACACCTATTCCAAGAACCCGGAAAATTACCTTGTGGCCCAAGCTATTTTACCGAAAAGCTATAATAACATCTTAATAAAGAAAAAGAAGTTTTTAAGCATGCCGATTTGGGGCTTAAAAAAAATGTCTTTGGAAAGTGTGGACTTTAATAATAAATTTTCCATTTGGGCTCACGAAGAGGACCAAATTAATTCCTTGGAACTTTTAACCCCAAACTTCATGGAAAAAATTTACAACTTGCCGTTTGAACTCAACATTGAACTGGTCGGCAATACACTCTATTTTTACACCAAAGACAGGGGAGCAGACAACTACCCGCAAATGCTGGAAATAATTTCCTGGGCGTTTGATGAAATGAAAATGTAACAAAAAAACCCTCCGACATTCTGCAGAATATGAGAGTATTATTTAAAAATACTTTTATGCAAAAAACTTATAAACAACTAGAAAGATACTTTAAAGGCGTGGCAAACCACAGACGGATTGAGATTTTATTTTTGGTCAAAAAAACCATAAGCATTTCCTTAATCCAAATCTCCAACCAACTTGGTTGTAATTTTAAAACAATTTCCGAACATACAAGAAAATTAACCCAGGCCGGGTTATTAAACAAAAGATATAATGGCAGGGAAGTATTTCACTCCCTATCACCCTATGGAAAAAAGTTTGTAGCATTCATTAAATCATTCTGACATTCTGCAGAATATGAGAGTATTTTTATGGACAAAAAACAACAAATTGCTTTAATAATTTTAGACGGTTGGGGGCATAGGGAAAGCACCCAGCATAATGCCATTGCCGAGGCAAAAACGCCTTTTTACGATGAGCTTTTAGCTAAATATCCACACACACTCATTAACGCTAGCCAAGAGCATGTGGGGTTACCGGCTGGGCAAATTGGCAACAGCGAAATTGGCCATATGACCATGGGTAGTGGCCGGGTATTAAACAGCGATCTGATAAAAATTTCTCAAGCGCTAACCGCCGGGGACTTTAAAAAAAATCCGGCTTTTGCCGAGCTGTTTAGCCACGTTAAAAAACATAATTCTACCTTGCATATTTTTGGTCTGGTTAGCCCGGGCGGAGTCCACAGCCATCAGGAACATTTACATGGGTTTTTAAAATCTGCAAAAGATGAGGGAATAGACAAAATTGCCATCCACGCCTTTACCGACGGCCGAGATGTGGCGCCAAAAAGTGGCGCAGAATATTTAAAAAATTTGGAAGTCTTAATTGAGGAACTGGGTGTGGGATACATCGCCACTATTTCCGGAAGATTTTTTGCTATGGACCGCGACAAAAATTGGCACCGCGTAGCTCAAGCCGAAGATGCCATCTTTCACGGTAAAGGCAAAACTATAAAAAATAAAAAGCCTTCGGAAATTGTTTCGGAATTATACAAAGAGGGGGTCATTGACGAACTGCTGGAACCGGTAGTACTACTGGACGACAGTGGGCGCGACTATAAAGTGCAAAAAAATGACGGGATTTTCTTTTTTAATTTTCGTGCGGATCGCGCACGCCAGTTAAGTGAAAAAGTTTTAGAGCGAAAAACCAGTCACAACTTATGCTTTGTCACCTTAACTCAATACGACAAGACTTTTGAAAGTCTGGTAGCTTTTCCGCCGAACGATGCGGAGACCACGCTCTCTGCGGAAATATCCCAAGCCGGACTTTCGCAGTCACATATTGCGGAAACGGAAAAATATCCGCATGTAACATATTTTTTCAATGCCGGGCGCGAAGAACCCCATAAAAATGAGCGCCATATTTTAGTGGAAAGCCGGCGGGATATTAACACTCACGACCAAGCCCCGGAAATGCGTGCAAAGGAAATTGCGGACAAGGCCATAGAGCGCATTGAAGCAGGGGATGACTTTTTGGTTATTAACTTTGCCAATGCCGACATGGTTGGTCACACGGCCAACAAACCGGCCATTATAATTGCCGTAGAGACCGTAGACCGAGAATTAAAACACGTAGTGGAAAAATTACTTAGCAAAAACGGGATTGCCATAATTACCGCAGACCACGGCAACGCGGAAGTTAATGTAGACGAACTCACAGGCGAAAACCATACCGCCCACACCACAAGCCTCGTCCCATTCATCCTTGCCTCCAAGCTAGAAGCAATAAGCTATAAGCTATCAGCTACCTCCGGGTCTCTCGCCGATATCGCCCCCACCATTCTAGAACTCCTGCAAATAAAAAAACCCGTCCAAATGACGGGTAGAAGTCTTCTATCTTAATTTAGTTTCTGTCCTGAACAAAGTCGAAGGGGAAAAGTTTGATTGTTTGATAAAAAAATGTCCGACCCGCAACAGTGGACACAAAACTTTGACTTGCGCCAAAGTGTTCTGTCTAGAATTAGACCGACGTTGGTCGGCTTTATTCATTTCACTGTTGCAGGTGGGTGGCTAGGATCAGCCTTCTTCGACATCGGCTCCGACGGGCGCGTGGCCCCAGCGATCTGCGCCAGAACCAATGACTTTTGCTGGCGCCGCGGATGTGGCTGCCGTTTCTGAAACGGCAGGCTTAGCTGTTTGTGGTTGAACCGGCAAGGAGCCGGCGTCATCTGGACTGCCACCAGCCACGAAAGCTGGTCTTTTGCGATTATGCATGCACACGACGTGACCCTCCTTGGAACCTGCTATACTAAAGCTAATTTAAGGAAAATTTTGAGTTATGTCAATACCAAATTGACGAGAGATTTAAGATTAGAAGTTTGAATAAAATAAAAAGTTTGTTATAATAAATTTAAATAATTTTAAAAATAAAAATGTGGAAATAAAAAAAGCTAACCAATCGCAAGCCGGATTTACTCTTTTGGAATTATTAGTGGTTATTGCCATTATTGGGCTATTGGCCGGGGTAGTCATGCTCGGCGTTAGCAGCGCCAGAGTTAAAGCTCGAGATGCCAAACGTTCCGGTGATATGCGCCAAATGATTACCGCGCTTGAACAGTACCATATTACACACGGAATTTACCCAACCGGTAGCGGTTCTATTGCCAGTGTAGGGAATGGAGCAAGCTTAGATGACCCCACGGCTATGGATTTTACCGTTGAACCGATGATCCCGAATTATATTCCTATGTTCCCTAAAGCACCCACCCCGGCAGACGGCAGTTGCCAAGGGACAAGTGGCAGGGGAGGAAATAATTATTGGTACGATGTTGATGACGATGGTTTTTCCTACACCATGACTTTCTGTTTAGGAAAAAACGTCAGTGACTGGTCCGAAGGAATTCGTTATGCCACTCCTGAGGGAGTGAGGTAAAATAAACCTATATAAAAATCCTTGCGGTGTAACGCAAGGATTTTTTGTTATCGTTATAATTCTAGTATTGTTATTGCCTGCCACCCTTTACTTCACTCTTGCCTTATGTGCTTTACCCCAAGCGTACATAGATTTTAAAATTGGCTCCAGGGTTTTCCCATAAGCAGTGGGGGAGTATTCCACCTTGGGCAGAACGCTTTTATGTGAAAACTTTGTTATACTATACTAATGAATCTGTTTACTAACCTCAAAACTCCAAAATTTATAATTTTGTTCACCGTGTTTGTGGACATTTTAGGATTGGGTATTGTTATTCCGGTATTACCTTTTTACATTAAGTCTTTCGGCGTGTCCGACTTTATTGTCACTGCCTTGTTTGCGGTTTTCTCATTATTCTCATTTATAAGCGCGCCATTTTTAGGTGCTTTGTCTGACCGTATTGGCAGAAGACCGGTGCTAATTGCCAGCATTACCAGCACCGCAATCGGCTGGTTAATTTTTGCCGCAGCACGAACTGTACCGTTAATGTTTTTGGGCCGAATTATTGACGGTAGTGCTGCCGGAAATATTTCTACCGCTCAAAGTTACTTGGTGGATATTTCCAAAGATGCAAAAGAACGTTCTGCTAACTTAGGGCTAATCGGCGCGATGTTTGGTATTGGTTTAACTATTGGACCATTAATCGGCGGAACTTTAGGTTCTATTTCTCACACCCTGCCGTTTTGGGTGGTTGGGGGTTTAGCCGCTTTAAATGCGACCATGGCTTATTTTTGGCTTCCGGAAACTCATCATACCAGAGACACCAGCAAGCCCATTGAACTTAATCCAATGGCGCCAATTATTCGAGCTACTAAAAACCCTAAGCTCTTGCCCGGATATATTTCTTGGTTTTTGTTCGGCTTGGCCGCAGCCAGTCAACAGGCTGTCTTCTCCTTATATTTAAATCACGTTTTTGGCTTTAAAGAATTTGTTGCCGGATTATTTTTTACCTTTATCGGGATTGCCTTGTCTTTAAACCAGGCAATATTTATAAAACGGTTTTGGATAAAAAGATTCAAAGAACCACAACTAGAACTGTACATGATGTTGGTTTTTGCGGTGGGCTTCTTATTTATGGATATTAAATATTTAGCCTTCTTTATTTTTGGTGTACTATTGGTTACTATTGGCCAATCGGTCTTGCGTGTGGTTATGTCCAGCCAAATGGTTGGAGCCAGCTTGGGCCAGCAGGGAGAAACTTTAGGAGTTATGACTTCGGTAATGTCTTTAAGTATGATTGTCGGTCCTCTTACTGCCGGTTGGTTGTTTATAAAAAATCCCAGTTTACCGTTTTTATTTAGCTCAATGGCCGTGGCGCTGGCATTTGTATTGATTTTGTTAAACAGAAAAAAACTCGCCGCGGAAAATGCAGACGAAAACACACCGACCAGTTTCTCAATTTAATTTGTATGAAGATGTTACTACAACTAAAACGTGACATTCGTAAATTGGCCAATCCTGCAAAAGCTAAAGTTTTGGCCGGGTTTTTTAAAACTGGCCCCGGACAATACGGGGAAGGGGATATATTTTTAGGAATTACCTTGCCCTTACAGCGCCAGTTAGTTAAACAATACTGGCGGGATTTAACCTTGGCGGACGCTGAGAGCTTATTAAAATCTAAACTCCACGAAGAACGCCTAATCGCCCTTTTAATTTTAGTTAAAAAATTTACCACCTCTGAAATCTTTAATCAAAAATCCAAAATCTATAAGTTCTATCTCTCCCACACTAAATATATTAACAATTGGGACTTGGTAGATTTATCCGCCCAGAATATTGTAGGGGAATATCTAATCGATAAAAATCGCAGCGTACTTTATAAACTTGCCAAATCTAAAAATCTCTGGGAACGACGCATTGCTATTTTGGCAACTTTAACTTTTATTAAAAATCGCGACCCGAAAGATTCTTTGGCAATTGCAAAAATTCTGCTCTCCGACCGGCACGATCTTATTCATAAAGCTGTCGGATGGATGCTTAGAGAAATAGGCAAACGTTGCAACGAAAAAACCCTCACGGATTTTCTGGATAAAAATGTATTAAAAATGCCCCGTACAACATTACGCTATGCCATTGAACGACTTCCGGAAAAAAATAGACTCCACTATCTGCATCTAACATGAGTTATTCTACGCGACTCTGTAATTACATAGTCGCGTAGAATTTTTTAAACTCAGGGCATCTTCGGGCAATTTTTGTTATAATACAAGCAAAGCCTTAAAGAAACTCCAAAATGGACTACATTGCTGAAATTGCTAAAATTAAATTACCTTTTACCCCCGTTGATCTACCCTTTGTCAAACGGGTGTTTGATATTATTGTGAGTTTTTTTATTATCTGTCTCTTGTCACCGCTAATTGTGGTGATATTGGTCTTGTTCTATGTGGAAGAAATTTTTTTGGCTTCCAGCCGTGGCCCGCTATTTTATAAAGAAACCAGAATCTCCAAAGGTTTGCCATTTAAAGTTTTTAAATTCCGGATTTTCAAAACCACAGCCAGTGCCGGTTATTTAAAACAACACGGTATTATTCAAACCAAAGAACTGGAAGGGGACAATAAAAACATGACCCTCACCGGGCGATTGCTTAAACAAATCTATATGGATGAGCTCCCGCAAATTTATAATGTAATCAAAGGCGACATGACACTGGTGGGACCTCGTCCTTCCAATGAAGTGGTAACTTACGAAGACGGCATGGCAGGAAGGTTTCAGCGGTTTTTATTTAAAGGCGGTCTTACCGGCCCTTTCCAGGCACAAAAAGATTCCCCGACCAGACCAGTGCAAAGCGAGGCGGATATTGAATATATTTTATTTTGTAAAAATAATCCCGGCTGGAAAATTATTTTAAAAGATCTGCACATAATTGGCCAAACAATTTTCACCGTACTGCGGGCTAAGGGGATATAATTTTAAACCGATACTATAATGGAACCATTAGCCAATAAAATTAGGCCCACTTCCTTAGAGACTTTTGTCGGGCAAAAACATTTGGTGGGCGAGGGCAAGCCCTTACGGCAGGCGATTGAAAATAAACACCTGTTTAGTTTTTTGTTTTGGGGTCCACCGGGAGTAGGAAAGACCACACTAGCCAGAATTTATGCCAAAGCAGTTAATGCCGAATACCACGAGCTGTCCGCGGTGTCCGCCGGCAAAGACGACATTCGGGCAATTGTAGATAAACCAACCATGATGGGTCAGCCGAAAATTTTATTTTTGGACGAAATCCATCGCTTCAACAAAGCCCAACAGGATTTTTTATTACCTTACGTGGAATCGGGCAAACTCACTTTAATTGGCGCCACCACAGAAAATCCCAGTTTTGAAGTTATCCCGGCCCTACTTTCCCGCTGTCGAGTTTTTGTACTTAATGAACTTAGTAGTGACGAGGTAGGGGAAATTATTAAACGATCAAAAGTCAAAATTACCAAAGAGGCCACTGCATGGCTTATTGCCCTGTCAAATGGTGATGCCAGACAAGCCCTGACTATGATAGATAACTGTTTAAGTCTTTATGACAAACTAACCATTGAGAATTTAAAAAATACTTTACAATCAAAATTTTTACGGTACGATAAAAAAGGCGAGGAACATTACA
Source organism: uncultured Candidatus Saccharibacteria bacterium (assembly GCA_964477745.1). Taxonomy (GTDB): domain Bacteria; phylum Patescibacteriota; class Doudnabacteria; order UBA920; family UBA920; genus PALSA-1336. The sequence goes on from CAYZEI010000002.1 coordinate 37,251, forward strand.
ATATAATTTCCGCGTTTATAAAAAGCATGCGAGCCGGCCAAGCCAGTGCCGCTATGTATTATCTAGCCCGCATGGTGGAAGCAGGGGAGGACCCTAAATTTATTGCCCGGAGAATGGTAGTTTTTTCCAGTGAAGATGTTGGGCTGGCCCAACCTACGGCCTTGGTGGTGGCTAACGCGGTTTTTGCCGCTTGCCTGCAAATTGGTTATCCGGAATGTGCTATAAACCTTGCTCACGGCGTGGCTTATTTAGCAAATTGCAAAAAAGATCGTAGCGCCTATAATGCTTTAAGATCCGCCCAGGAAGACGCAAAAAATTTAGGCAATTTGCCCGTGCCCTTGAAATTACGCAACGCTTCCACTAAACTAATGAAAGATTTAGGCTACGGTGAGGGTTACGAAAAATACGATTCAGACGATTACCTCCCCAAAGAGCTTAAAGGTAAAAAATATTTTTAAACTATGGAAACCACCACAAATTTTGAAACTAATTTTCCTAACCCCGAAGCCGAGTCTGAACTTTTACGGATTGCCGGTGTTTTAGAAACTTTGGATCCAAAAAATAAAGACCACTACTTGGAAGTGTTAAAAAATACAGCGGTGGAAATTGAAAAAATTGTCAGACAAATTATTGACCACCCCATAGTTAAAGGCCATTACTCATATAACGGAATATTTTTTGAAAATAACAAAGAAATGATTCGCATTGAGGACGGACTTCACTTTTTAAAATCCATCACAACTTCTAAAGCCTTAGAACAAGCCTATAAGCTGGGGGGCGGAAGAGAAGGAGTTGCCGGACAAATTGACAAGTTAAAAGGAGAATTGGACGAAGCTATTATCCAATTACAAAGCCTTTCTCTTATCCGCAAATTCGATAAATCAATTCCCCATGCCTAATTTTCAGCCATTTAAGGAATAGCGACTACCGAGATTTAGCAAAGACAACAAATAAATTTGATTAAAATTATCTTTACATGCTCTCATTAAACACCAATCCACAAACTCAACCCAAAAAGGATATCTTACATCAACAACTTATTCCACTTATTCTTACAGTTGTGGTTTTTTTGTTTTTGTGGGCAATTTTTTTTGTTGCCATTTTCGGACTGAATTTAATTCCGAATACTGACGACATTTCCCTTAAAATTAGGTGGTATGATGTGCTAATCGGAGGCACTATTTATTTAAAAACTTCCGTGGATTTTGCTATTTTCATGGGCAGGCTTATGTCCAGCAATCCGGGCTGGAAAAATAGAATTGCCATAGAAATCGGCACAGCTTTGGGTAACGGACTTGGTACCATTGTGGTATTAATAATATGGACATTCTTTAAAGAAGTTGAATGGCTGTTGGCAATAATGATCTTTATTGCTTCGATTGTGTTGTTTGAACTGGCATTTGCTTCGCTTGAACACTTTTCTAACTGGGAAGGCGAGGGCAAATTAAAACGCCTTACTTATTCCATAATAAACAACGGTTTAACATTTGCGGTAAAATTTACTCAACCGATTACAAAAAAAATCCTCCCTGATTTAGGCGAAAAACTTAAGGGTAGCCAAGCGCTTCCGTGGAAAAAACTTTTATTCTTTTCCTTTAGCGTGCCCTTTATTTTAGGGCTAGATGATTTTGCCGGCTATGTGCCTTTATTTAATATTGTTAATGTATTCGGATTTTCCTTGGGGGTAATTGGAGCACACACCTTGTTAAATATTGCCTTGTTTATAAACCCCAGCGCTACTGTCAAAATTGTCCGAAATGAATGGGTGTCATTCATCGGCAGTCTTGCATTTATTGGCCTTGGTATTTGGGGATTAATTGAAGTTGTAAAAATAATCTTACACTAAATGGATTTAGAGACTTTACTAAAACAGTACGACTACAAAATATCTCCACGTCGGATTGCTCAAAAACCAGCCAGCCCTCGCGACAGCGCGAGGCTTTTGGTATATCGGCAAAAAACTAAATCTTTAAGTTTTGATACATTTAAAAATATCGGTAAATACCTTCCACCTAACGCGTTGCTGGTATTTAACCAAACCAAAGTCGTACCCGCACGATTGCAAATTACCAAAACCACCGGCGGGAAAGCGGAAATACTTTACATTAGCCACGATAAAAACCTCATTCAAGTCTTAAGTAACAGATATTTATCCATTGGTTCAAATATTCAACTCAGTCGCCAAGGTAAAAGCAATTTTTTGGTTGTTAAAAAAATTAAACAATTTTATTATCTTAAACCAAACTTTCCAACAAATAAAATAAAATCCATATTGGAGAAATATGGGCTTACTCCACTCCCGCCATATATTAAGCATTCTCCTTTAACCGAAAAACAAAAAAAAGAACAGTACCAAACCGTATTTGCCAAGGCGGGACTGTCCGTGGCAGCTCCTACGGCCAGCTTACATTTTACTAAAAATTTGATCGCCAAATTAAAAAAACAGGGGATTAGCATAAAATATGTAACCTTAAATGTAAATTTAGGAACCTTCGCACCCCTGCGGGAAGAAAATTTAGCGACCGGCAAACTTCATACTGAAAGTTATGAAATAGACAAAAAAACCGCAACTGAATTAAATTTAGCCCGCAAACAAAACCGCTCAATAATCGCCGCCGGCACAACAGTGGTAAGGACTTTGGAATCCGCATCTTTTAATGGAAAACTTAAAAACCTTTCCGGTAAAACCCAACTGTTTATTAAACCCGGATTTAATTTTCAATTTACAACAGGGTTAATTACAAATTTCCATGTACCAAAATCCAGTTTACTCATGCTGGTGTCCGCCTTTGTCGGGAAAAAAACTTTGTTTAATTTATATAAAAAGGCCCTTGCGAAAAAATTTAGATTTTTTTCTTTTGGTGATGGAATGCTGATTTTGCCTTAAGGGCCTGTGGATATTTATTTTTCTTTTTCTGCTGAATTTATTGTCGTTTAAAATCCGAAATTTGAAAAATCGCATAAATAAGACGGAATTATCCTATCAATTTCGTATTTTACTATGAATAAGCCCTAACTCTCTTGACATGTTTTAAAAACCCTTGATTTTATTGGGTTTTTTAGTTAAGATTTAAACGTCTACACAAATTATTAAAAAAATGGAGACACAAAATTATGACAAAGTCAGAAATTTTGCAGGCCTTAGCCGACAAGCTCGGTAAAACCCGCAAAGAAGTAAGCGAATTCATGGACGCCATGGTGGAAATGGCCTATGCCGTGACCAAAAAAGAAGGCGAATTTGTAATCCCAGGAATGGGCAAATTACAAAAGAAGCATCGCGATGCGAGAATGGGTCGCAACCCAGCCACTGGCGCCAGCATTTCAATTCCGGCCAAAACCGTTCTGAAATTCCGCGTAGCCAAAGCTGCCAAAGACGCCATCCTGTAATTTATTACAAACTTAAACCATCCCGCATAGTCGGGGTGGTTTTTTGTTTTCCGAATTTTATGGTATAATATTCAAATGAAAATACATCCAAGTAAAATATTTTTAGAAACAAAAAAACAGTTTGAAATAGTGGATATTACCAGCCACGTGCAAAAGGCGGTTTTGGAATCCGGGATTAAAAACGGAATAGTGGTTGTATTTTGCCCGCATACCACCGCCGCAATTAGAGTTAATCATAATGAACCGCTACTACTTCAGGACATTATGAAAACCCTTTACCGCATAGTGCCCATAGATCAAAGCTATAGTCATGATTTATTTGAGGTCAGACAAAACGTGGCTCCAAATGAGCGAAGTAATGGCCATGCCCACGTGAAAGCTTTTTTACTTGGATCATCCGAAAATTTACCAATTGAAAAAGGGTCTCTTTCCATTGGCGCTAAACAAAGCGTGTTATTTATTGAACTGGACGGCGGAAGAAGCAGGGAAGTAAATTTACAAATTTTGGGAGAATAACCAAAAATACTTTTTACCGGCGCATCGCGCACCGGTGCCCTATGAAATTTTAATAAATACTCTTAAGGATGGTCGGTCTTAAGAAATCTTCAGACAAAAAAATCAAAATAAATTAAAGAAAGGACTATGATGGAATATACTACTTACCAATTAATGGTAGTCAACGCTTTGGGGGATTTGTACTCCAAAACAATAATCTACCTGCCAAATATTCTTGCCGCGGTAATTGTTTTGGTTCTCGGTTGGATTTTGGCAATATTTTTAAGCAAGTTGGTTGTTAAAATTTTAGATGTAATTAAAGTTGATTCGCTTGCCAACCAGTTAGGAATGCAAAACTTGGGGCAAAAAATGGAAAAGAAACTTAGCCTATCCGCGCTTGGCGGTTGGCTGGTTAAATGGTTCTTCTTCATTGGAAGCATTATTGCCGCCACTGACATTTTAGGACTTCAGGCAATTTCAACTTTTCTATTTCAAGGAGTACTTAGCTATGCCGGGCAAGTGATTGTGGCAATGGCGATTTTACTTTTGGGTTTACTGGCTGCGAATTTCTTTTCCGGCATAGTAAATTCCGCAGTCAAAGCCAGCGGACTTCATAAAGGCGAGGCTTTGGGCGCATTAACCAAATGGGCGATTGTGGGATTCAGCGTGATTGCAGCGCTATCACAATTACAAATTGCTACCGCATTCTTACAGGACTTGTTCCGAGCCATTGTGGCCATGTTGGCCATTGCCGGCGGATTGGCTTTTGGTTTGGGCGGACAGGGCACAGCCAAACGAATCTTGGAAAGCGCGGAAGAAACTTTAAAATCTTAAACAATCGTAAAAAATACTGTATACTATTCTCAGACTCCGCAAAATGCGGAGTCTGAGAATTTTTTTATGTCTATGATTAGAAAACTACTTACAACTTTTATTTTAATCTTTATTGCTATTGGGCTATTAGGTATTTACTATGTTATAAAGCTCAAAAACACCCCAAAAACGGTTAAAACACCTGCCAAGGCTCAAGAGGTCACCTTGCGCTTTATTGAAGGCTGGAACACAACGCAGATTGCCTCATATTTGAATTTCTATGGGGATCGCCCGCAACTGGCGCATATCGTAAACAGCGGGGATTTTTTGGTCGCCCAAAAAGAATTTTCCGTAAAAGATTACCCGCTTCTCGCATCCAAGCCGGAAAAAGCCGATCTGGAAGGTTTTTTGTTTCCGGACAGCTATCGCTTTTACCTTTCTGCACTAAGCCTTGCTTCCAGCACGCCTAAGGAAATTAGCAATACCATAATAAAAAAAATGCTGGATAATTTTGCTTTAAAATTTACCCCTGAAATGCAGAAGCAAGCGGACAAACAAAAATTATCCGTTTATAAAATTATTACCTTAGCTTCGGTACTGGAAAAAGAAACCGGTGCCAGTTTAGCGGAAAAGAAAATTGTGGCCGGAATTTTTTATAACCGGTTAAAAATCGGCATGCCGTTGCAAAGTGATGCTACAGTAAATTACGCCACCAAAAAAGATCTACCCAGCCCAACTGAGGCAGATACCAAAATTGACTCCCCGTACAACACTTATAAATACCCGGGACTGCCGATGGGGCCCATCTGTAACCCCTCTTTAAACTCCATAATTGCCGCGTTAGAGCCCGATAATACCGACTACCTGTATTTCCTCCATGACCAAAAAACCGGCCAAGCCTACTACGCCAAAACCTACGACGAGCACTTTGCTAACAAGTACAAATACTTAAAATAATATATTCTACGCGACTCTGTAATTACAGAGTCGCGTAGAATCATTTATAGACAAATAAAAAATGCACGAGCGTGCATTTTTTATTTTAAGAAAATAATTTATTCTAATTTACTGCCAACAAAATTTTGGTAGCCGTTTAAGAATTCCAAAATCGGACTTTCGTTTTTCCCTTCCAATTGTAATGAGCTGATTTGTAAAGCGGTGTTTTGTCCACAAACCAGAATTCCTTGTTCCAGCACTGTTCCTGGTGCATTTTGTCCTACCGGCCAATCAACAGCCGGATAGCAACCGGTAACTTTTAATTTTTTCCCGTTCCACGTAGTCCAAATTCCCGGCCAAAGGTAGAAAGCGCGAAATTGATTATATATTTCCTGGGCGGTTTTATTCCAATCCACCTTCCCGTCATTTTTGGAAATAATATTGGTGTGACTAACGCCCGTTTCCACTTGGGGAAGGGGAGTGACTTTACCGGAAGTATAGTCTTGAACCACCCCACTGATAATTCTTGCGGACAACTTGGCAAGCTTGTCTGAAAGAGTAAAATAATTATCATCCGGTTCAACGGCAATGATTTCTTGTGCAATGAGCGGGCCGGTATCCACTTGCTCATCAAGAACAAAAATACTGGTTCCGGAATGGCTGTCGCCGTTTAACAACGAGGCCTGAATCGGGGATGGTCCGCGATATTTGGGAAGCAAAGAAAAATGCACGTTAATAGTTTTATATGGGGGCAAATTTATAACTTCCAAAGGTAAAATCTTGCCGTAAGCCACAACCACAAAAATATCGGCATTTAAACCTTGAAGCAGACTTAAAAATTCAGGATTATTTTTTACCCGGTCGGGTTTATGCAGAGGGAGTTTTAAATCAACCGCCAATGCGGAAACCGGACTTTCCTGCAGTATTTGTTTTCTGCCCACTTTTACATCCGGGTTTGTTACCACGGCTAAAATTTCGTGCTCTTTTTTTAAAGCTTCCAAAATGGGTAAGGCGACATTAGCAGTGCCAAAAAAAACAATACGCATATTAGCGATCCTAATCTCCGAATAGCATCCGAATGTTCCGAATGGGCCCAATTCGGGGCATTCGGATATAATTCGTTGTATTCGGATCGGTTATGTTAATTCTTTCATTACTTTTCTTAAAATTTCCGCTTCCACGCGACAGTCCACCAGAGCATCATGCAGATTAACGGGCTTTTTTACTTTGAGCATCTTAAGCATTGATTCAATGCCAAAACCCGCAAAATTCTTTACGGAACTTAAACGGTTTTTTGCCGCGAGAAAAGGATAAAATAATCCCCAAAGTTCAAAATAATGATAATCAAACTTCCATTTTATTCCGGCCCGCTTATAACTTTCCAGTAAAAACCTTTTATCGTTGTACCCGACATAAAAAGCCTGAATAACATCATGACCAAAAGTGCGGTCAAACTTTTTTAACACTTGTTTTAACTCCGGCGCTCCTTTGAGCATTTCCAAAGTAATTTTATTTACTTTCATGGAAGCCTTATCGCGAGTCTTCCAACGCCGAGGTTTTACATAAGAAGTAAAAAACTTTTTTTCTTCTAAAGTTTTTTTGTCCAACAAGACCGCGGACAGTTGTAAAATTTCGTGTTTTCCAATATCAAACCCGCTAAACTCAGTGTCTATTAATAAGATGTCTTTTTTGAAATTCATAGATTTTACGAAATACGAACCTTTACGAACTTACGAATTTTCCCGCGAGCTTTGTTCGTAAGTTCGTAGGCATTCGTACTTCGTAAAAAATTATACTTCTTTAATTATTCTTCTAAATATCTCCGCGTCCAGACGAACTTTTTCCATAGCATCGTGAGGGTTTTTTTGTTTTAATTTAAAATTATCCAAAAAGGTGTTAAAAGTTGGCATCTTTTTTAAACCGTAGTTTAGAGTATAAATATACCCCAAGGTCCACAACTGAACCACGTGCTCATCGTAGTCAAATGGAACTACGGCTCTTTTAAATGAGGCTTTCAAAAATAACAACTGTTGGAAGCTGTGAGTAGAAAGAAGTAAGTCGCGCCCGAACTTTTGGTGAAATTGCTTTATACAATCGTAAATTTTTGGACTTTTGCGCAAAATTTCCGGAGTAGTATTGAGTAATTTTGCGTGTGCGTTTACCACACTGTCTAAATAGCTGACTTTAATAAAACTGTTAAAATTATTCTTTTCCAGCAAATTATCCTTATCCAGCAGTACGGCTGAAAGTTGAATGACAGAATCTTTGTCAGGATCAGGGCCAGTTGTTTGAATTTCAAAAAATAGTAGGTCTTTTATAAATCTCATATTTTACGAAGTACTAACCTTTACGAACTTACGAATTTACACCCGAGCTCACTTCGTAAGTTCGTATGAATTCGTACTTCGTAAAATCAAATTAATTTCTTTGCCTTCCAGTCCGCAACAATTTCTTCCCCTTGGGTGTATTTTTTTATAAGGTCAATAATTAAAATGCCGTTTATGTGGTCAATTTCATGCTGAGCTACGCGGGCAATCCAGCCGTCATCGGAAAATTTAACTTTTTTGCCGTCGGCGTTCCAAGCTTCAATAGTAACTTTTTTCGGCCTTCGGACAGTGCCATAAACATTCGGAATAGAAAGGCACCCCTCTTCCAAGTCTACCTTTTTTAAACTGCGCGAAATAACTTTGGGATTATACAAAGCCATTAAGGGTACGCCGTTTTTTTCCAAGTTAATAACAATTAGCTTAAGAGATTTTCCTACCTGTGGAGCAGCCAAGCCAATACCGTCGGCATTGCGCACGGTGTCTATCATGTCTTTAGTTAATTTTTGAACTTCCTTGGACAACGGAAAAACCACCGGCTCAGTCGGGTTTCTTAAAAATTTATTTGGGAATTTTAAAATTGGTAAAATCATAGTAAATACAAGCTGGTCTTAAAATTTTACTGCCTTATGTTTGAACTTTAATCATTTGAGCTTGGTTTGTCATTTGGAATTTGTAATTTGGATTTTATTTCTTGATTATTCTTCTTAATTAAATAGGCAAATAATCTGCCCGGGGTTTTGGCATTTTTATTTTCCATAATTTGTCCGGCTAACCCGCGCAAATAATTATGGTCATAAAGCACTGCCATTTTTAAATAAAACGCAAAGTGTTTTTTATCGTTCAGTTTGATGGATAACTCGTCGGCCAGTAAATGAATAGGGGAGTGCAAATGAGAATTCACTTTGGGTTTGTCCTGATTTTTGGCTTTAAATTTACCGATGTTTGCTATGGATTCCATATAAGTGAATTATAACTTATTTTAACAAAATTTGGAAAAAATGAACCGGTGGAAGACTAATGAGTCCGCCACCGGCAATAGACAACACCAGAACCACACGACTAGCTGGCGAGTCCTGTGACCAAGAGCTTGCCGTCTTCAATAACAGCGTTTTCCCGTGTAACGGCTTTTCCGGCCGGAGCCCCATGTTTTGTGGTGGTGATGGTACACTTTGGCCCTGCGGACGATGGCCTCAGGTCGACTTCGATTTCTACTTTTACCCTAGGGCTGTCCATCGAAAAGACAACCTTGTCCATACTCAGTTCGCAGGTCACCTCACAGCCATCACGAGATGACCAGATCTCTGAGATCTTTTCATCTGTGACTGTATGGGACATGTACCACGCTACGGCATTTTCTGCCTTTTTGAGGTGGTTCCAGAACCGCATGAATTCTCCTGGGCGTGCCCAGTTAAGCCTTAGTGCGACCAATGTATCAAACATCTTCATCCTCTTTCTTGTTTCGTAACAAAAAGATGTGCGATCGCTTGCGGTCGAACATCTTTTTATAACTTGTACAGTTTACCCTAAATTGGTTGATTTGTCAAGAGAAAACAGCTATAATTAAAGTATTATGAGCAAAGTTTCAATAGCCGGACTAAAAATAGACGCGACTACAAAATCTGACTTTTTGAGCCAGATTCTTTTACGCACTAAAGCTGGCCAAAAAACTTGGGTAACTACTCCGTATTCGGAATTTTTATATCACGCCCTGCGTGACAAACAATTATTAGAAACTCTAAACCAAGCAGACTTTGCAGTGGCCGATGGTATTGGAATTTTTTGGGCGAAAAAGTATTTAGAGATCCCTCTCACCACAAAAAATTTTTACGCCAAAATAATCCAAGCGCTGTGGCAAATGAACTATTCTCTATGGGCGATTATTTTTAACCCCAAATGGATTAAGTCAGCGTTACCCGAAAAAATTCCCGGAAGCGACTTGGTTTGGGACTTGGCTAATTTGGCGAGCAATAATAATCTTTCAATTTTTTTGCTTGGCGGGTTTGGCGACACGCCACAACTGGCCGCTGACAATTTAAAATTAAAAAATCCAAAAATAAAAATTGCCGGGGTTAGTAACAAACACCCAGACGATCCTATTCTATACCAGACAATAAAAAAGGCCTCACCTGACATTCTTTTGGTAGCCTACGGACCAATTAAGCAGGAGCGCTGGATAGCCGAAAACTTACCAAATTTGCCTGTAAAACTGGCCATTGGCTTGGGTGGCACCTTTGACTACCTGGCCGGAAAAGTGCCTTTGCCACCCAAAATAATGCGCGCAATGGGTCTGGAATGGCTCTGGCGCCTATTTACCCAACCAAAGCGCATTGCCAGAATTTTTAATGCCACTTTTGGATTAATGTCAGAGATTTTCTTATGTAAACTTTTCCAATATTTACCATACAGAAAAAATGTCGTTTGTGTAATTATTAACAAGGACGGTCTGGTCTTTATTGCCCAACGGAATCCAAATAATAAAAAGACTCGTGATCGAATTGTAGAAAAAAATAAATACATAAACTACTGGCAGCTGCCTCAGGGTGGAACCGGTAACGAAGAAATAATTATTGCGGCCAGGCGCGAGGCACAGGAAGAGACGGGAATAAAAAATTTAAACTTTATTAAAATTTCCAACGAGACTCATAATTATGTTTTTAGCCCGTCATGGTTTAGACTTTACGATGATGAATACAAATATAAAGGCCAGACCCAAAATATTGTCTATTTTAAATTTACAGGTGAGGACTCAGAAATTCATTTGGACAACAATGAGTTAATCAACTGGCGCTGGGTTGATGTAAATCAATTCAAAAATATCATCCATCCGGAACGCCAACTTCTAACAGAAATTGTGTTTGCCGATTTGAAGGAAATGCAAGAAAAAGCTATAATAAATTAATTGACAAGAATGAACAAAATTGATCAGAATTGACCAAAATTATTACACCATGAACACTATTAGAACAAGATTTGCGCCATCACCAACCGGCTTTGTGCATATTGGAAATATCCGTACTGCGTTGTTTGGTTATTTATTTGCCAAACATAGTAAAGGCAGTTTTATTTTGCGTATCGAAGATACTGATCGTGCCCGGTTAGTTGAAGGCGCGGTAGAAAACCTTCTTCGAGTTATGAAGCATCTTGGTATAAACCCTGATGAAGGATTTTATTTAGACGAAAATAACACTGTGCAAGAAAAAGGCGAATTCGGTCCATACTTACAATCTCAAAGACTATCTTTATATCAAAAACACGCCCTAGAACTGATTGAAAAAAATAAAGCCTACTATTGCTATTGTAGTGAACAAAGATTAACTGATTTAAGAAAAGAGCAGGTCGCTTTAAAAAAACCCCCGATGTACGACATGTATTGTCGTAATTTAACTGCCGAACAAAGAGAGACCGAATCCAAACAATGCCGGTCGGAAGGCAGAAATCCGGTTATACGTTTTGCCATGCCTCAAGAAGGGCGCACAGAAGTTAATGATTTGATTTATGGGAAAATGAGTTATGAAAACAAACTTTTGGATGATCAAGTAATTTTAAAGTCGGACAGTTTTCCTACCTATCACCTTGCTGTAGTTGTTGACGACCACTACATGCAAATTTCCCATGTCACCAGAACCGAAGAATGGTTGCCATCAACACCCAAACACGTACTGCTTTATGAGGCACTTGGATGGACTCCGCCAATCTTTGCTCACATGCCATTACTTCTAAATCCAGACAAATCCAAACTGTCCAAACGCCAAGGCGATGTGGCAGTGGAAGATTTTTTAGCCAAAGGTTATTTAAAAGAAGCGTTAATAAATTTTGTGGCCTTTTTAGGCTGGAATCCAAAGACCACACAAGAAATTTTCTCTTTGGAAGATTTAATTTCTCAGTTCAATTTGGAAAATGTAAACAAGAGCGGGGCAATTTTTGACATTAACAAACTGGATTGGATTAACGGTCAATATATTCGCGCCAAAAATTCCGGAGAACTGGTTAATTTAGCTTTGCCGTATTGGCAGCAGCAGGGGATAAACACAGAAAGTTACCCGCGTGGTTTTTTAACCGCGATTTTGGAAGTGGAAAAATCCCGCCTAAAAACTTTATCGGAAATAGGAGAGAGAACCAAGTATTTTTTTGAACTGCCAAATTATGATGCAAATCTTTTGACTTGGAAAAAGTCCACACCCGAAGATGCCAAAGCCAAGCTATTAGAAATTCATGACCTTCTGGCGCAAATGGACACTGAGGAATTAAAAGAACAAAATAAACTGGAAGTCAAAATCAAATCCTTCATTTCGGATAAAAAATATGACACCGGTTCAGTTCTGTGGCCAATGCGCGCCGCTTTAACCGGTATGCCGGCGAGTCCAAGTCCCTTTGAAGTAGTAAGTGTCTTAGCTCATGGACCGGGCAAAGATGAAATATTAAGACGATTAAAGTTAGCTGCAGATAAAATTTAACTTTGTTCAAACACCGCCCGCCCAGTTCTTTGAATCAAAGAGCGGGGCGGGTTTTTTGGTCAAAAGAACACATTTCTGGTATAATATAGTGGATGTTCAATCCATTTGAAACCAAAACACAAAAGAAATTTGCTTTCGGGCTTATCTTTAGCCTTATTTTTGCTATGGGCGTTTCTTTTGTCCGCGCCGATCAAACTGCGGAAGAATTAGCAGCCACCAAAACCGCCAATGAAAAGAAACTCCAGCAAATAAACCAGCAAATTAAAACTTACCAACAACAAATCGCCACCACACAAGCCAAATCCAGCAGTTTAAAAAACGAGATTTTTATTTACGACAAGCAAATTATTTCCACGGAATTGCAAATCCAAGGAAAAGAAACGCAAATTAGCGACGCCAATTTACAAATTACCCAGCTGGAAGACTTAATTGCAAAAAAACTTAAGGAAATTGACGATAATAAAAAAGTTTTGGGCCAATTAATAGTTGAACTCAAGCAATATGATGACCAGTATGCATTAAAAACTACGGTCGGTAGCGACAACCTGTCGGATTTTTTGGATCAGTTTCAATTTACCCAAAATCTGCAAAGCAAAATTTATCAATTGGTGCAAAAAATTAAAGACTTAAAAGCCAGGTTAGAAGGGCAAAAAAGAGATTTAGAAACCCAGGTTAAACAACTTGAAGAATTAAAAAACCAATTGGAGATTACAGAAAATTCTTTAAGCGCTGTGCGAGGTCAAAAACAATCTTTGCTTAATCAAACCAAAGGAATTGAAAAAAACTTTCAGAAACTACTTTCTTCCAGCAAAGCCGATGAAGAAAACTTACAAAAAGAAATCCAAGACTTGGACGCAAAAATCCGAGCCAAGCTCGGAAACAAATCCATTCCCGCGGCCAAAGGCGTTTTGGCCTGGCCTATGGACGGCATTAAAACCCAAAATTATGGGAACACCGGATTTACCGCTCTTGGGTATAACTTTCACAACGGCATAGACATAGCCGCACCGGCCGGCCAACCGATTTACGCCGCTGCTGACGGTGAAGTTTTATATACAGACAAAAGCGACGCCTCGTACGGCAATTGGGTAGCAATTAAACACAACATCAGTACTAAAAATGGCAGTAGTCAAATTATCACTCTGTACGCGCATTTTAGAAGCTTCAAAGTCTCTCCGGGTCAACAAGTTAAGCAAGGTGATGTAATCGGTTACGAAGGAAACACCGGCAACACCACCAAAAAATTGTACGGACCCGAACGTGGCTACCACATTCACTTTGGCGTTTACGACGCTGAAGGATTTGGGGTAAGCACCGGAGCTTATACCAAAATTTACGGCAATTATAAAGTGCCTTACGGTTATACTTATAACCCGCTTAATTTTTTAGGTAGTAATTAATTAATAAATATTTTATGCCTAGTAAAATAAAAAAATACTTTTATATTTTGCTTCTCGTCGAATTAATAATCAGCTACATTCCAGCCCAGGTGTTTGCGGCGGAACAATATAATTACGCCTCTTCCGGTGTCTCATCACAAATAGAAGCCTACCTGTGTGCACCAAGTGCGGTTGATAAAAAATCGACAGAGACTACAACTGGAACGGGCTGGCGCTTAGTGGATGGCGGATACCAACAATATGCCGCATCAAATAACGCAAACTCCGGGGATTTGTATAAATGCATTAACCAACTATATAAGTTCGCAATTATTCTTTCTGCTGTCATAGGTGTTTTCTTTTTAGTTATGGCAGGATACATTTATATGTCCGCCGACGGAAATCAAGAATCCGTGGACAAAGCAAAAAATATTTTAGTTACCACCATAACCAGCATGGTTGTATTAATGGCCGGATACTTGCTACTAAAAGCAATCAACCCCGATATAATCCAATTTAAATCTATTCAACCGCCAAGCGTACAGGTGAACACAGCTTCATGGGGCGAATTCAAACCACTTGTCGCTCCAAATGGAGATTTCATAGGAGTAGTTAATGGAGGTCAGTCATATAAAACTCTTGGAAAAAATGATGCTGAATTAATTACTAAAGCTGGATGCACTTTTCAAAACAATGATTTCAAAGTTCAAATCAGCGGGATTCAAACAGATTTATTTAATGCTATTGTAGAAGTATGTAGAGCAGGAAGTGGAAATGGCAAAATTCAAATTTCATCTGTAACAGGTGGCGATCATGCAAAAAATTCCTACCATTATAAATTCTGTGCCATTGATATGGCAGATGGAACCGGCACATTTAGAAACAACCCCGCGGGCAAAGCCGCTGAAGCAAAAGCAAAAAGTTTTGGAAATCTTTTAACAATCAACCCTGGAACGGATGCCGACAAAATAGATCACTTACATATTGACGCAAGAAGTAAATGTCCATAATTTAAATTAAAAAAGCCTCCACAATCTGCGGAGGCTTTTTTAATACACTTCTCCGGCTTAAGTTGCAATAGGGGAGACAGGGTCAATAATTTTCATATTTAAGGATACTAGTACTTTTTATACCATCTGTGAGTCAAACAAATAAAAGTATATCCTTAAATAACTCTTTCAAAAAAATATACTAGCTAATATTTTTTAATACAGAAATTAAAATAAAAATACTTTGCGGAAAATAAAAAAATATTTTTATTTAAGTAGGGGAATTCTAAAACAACAAAAAGCCCACACAATGAGCTTTTCAAACATAAGCTGTCGCATAAGATACATTGTGCGACATAGTAAATATTCCGTTTTGGCACTTCCCTTGCGTTTATAGGGGCTCAATTAGCCCGGACTGATTTAAAACAAAATTTATTACTTATCGGTATATACTTTTCTTAAATCTGTAACTAGCTTTGGTAAAATTTTCAAAAGTTTTTTTAAATCATTCAATGTGGTACTTTTGCCCAAGCTAAACCTTACGCTACTTTTAGCCTCGCTTAGGGATCTACCTATGGCTAACAAGACATGAGAAGGCTCATTGGTGGCACAGGCGCTAGAAGTTGAGACGCTAAAGCCATAGGCGTCCAAATAAAGCAACAGTGCCTCCCCTTCTACTCCAAAAAAAGTAAAATTGATGTTATTGGGTAATTTATTTAATTTAATAAATTTATTATTTTTTATTTCATTTACTTTTAATTTACTATTATCAGCACCGTTTAAAAGTACATTAGGAATCAACTTAATTACTTGTTCGGTTAGAAACTTTTGTAATTTAAATAATCTGGCGTTTTCTTTATTGGCTTCTGCTTGCGCCAACTCAAAGGCCTTGGATAGACCAACTACCCCGGGAACGTTCTCTGTTCCGGCTCTTAAACCTTTTTCCTGCTCTCCACCATGCACAAACGGAGCAATTGGAGTTCCTATCCTCACATACAAAAATCCGGTCTGCTTGGGGCCGTAAATTTTGCTCCCATTAACTGACATTAAATCCACTCCGAGTTTTTCTACATTCAAGCTCGAGCTCCCGGAAGCCTGACAAGCATCGGTATGGAAAAATATTCGCGGTAAGTTATTTTTTATTCTTTCAATATTAATTCCTTTGAGCCACTTCCCTATTTCCTCAATTGGTTGTAGCGTACCGATTTCATTATTGGCATACATTACGGAAATTAAAATAGTTTCCGGTCGCACCGAGGCTTTGAGTTTAGCTAAATCAATAAGGCCGAATTTATCTACTCCCACTAAACTGGTTTTATAGCCCTCCCCTTTTAGATAAGAAAAAGAATTTATTACACAATGATGTTCGATTGTGGAAGTAATTAAATGCGGTAGCCCGAGTTTGTGAGATTTACTGCTTTCGGCCATCTTTGCCATTCCAAGAATTGCCAAATTAACACTTTCCGTTCCCCCGGCGGTAAAAATAATCTCGGCCGGTTTAGCGCCGATAATTTTGGCAATGGCATTTCGTGAATTTTCCAAGGCCTCCTTAGCCTGCTTCCCATGGGAATGCAACGAAGATGGATTGCCAAATTTTTCACTTTCAAAAGGCGCCATAGCCTTTTTAACCCGCGGGTCAATTGGGGTGGTGGACGCGTAATCCAAGTAAATTAAATTTTTAGATTTCTTTTGATACATAAATATTTTAAAAATAACCGCCGTGAGGTAAAACCCCGCGGCGGAAGAAGGAAGCATACTCGGCATCTTCAGACCTTCTTCCGCCGTGCTTAAACTTTAAGCGTTAAAGCTGTCTCGGCCATACTACAGCCGTTAAAACGACAACCCGACTTAAAGTCCGAGCTCTTAACAACGAGCGCTCGTCTTGTTAAGAGCTCTTATTAAAGAGCGTGTAGCGAATCAGAAGGAGGCTGGCAGTCTTCAATCCCCAAAGCTGTTACCCTTTGAAAAGAGACTACCACAGATTGCCTGTGGTTGCGGGAGCCGGTGTTAACGACTTGCCACAAACAACCCATTCCTCCTTCTGTCGCTAACTCACCAGGATTTCTCCTAGCGAGATAAAGCCTCTCAAAACCATGAACCCACCCGAAGAAGGAGGCGTTCAGGGAAATATAAGCGTGATGTCGTCGCCTATTCAAGAGGCCTGATTAAAAATACT
The DNA here is from genome assembly GCA_964477745.1 of uncultured Candidatus Saccharibacteria bacterium. Taxonomy (GTDB): domain Bacteria; phylum Patescibacteriota; class Doudnabacteria; order UBA920; family UBA920; genus PALSA-1336. The sequence continues at coordinate 54,207 of CAYZEI010000002.1, forward strand.
ATACAATATAAAACAAAAAAAGTCAACCTATTTAAGGCTGACTAATTTAAATTATTATTACCTCTGAGATTTTACAAACCCTGCTGTCACCGCCTCCCCTTCCGTTTTAAAACATTGTTCCGGTTTTACAGTTTTATAAAATGCCCCGCCACTGACATGATAAATCTTTTTACCCCCGGACGAAATATTCCCTTTAACAATACAATCAGTGGCGGGAGTTGAACTAGCAACCACCACTGTCCCCTGCTGAGCCTCTTTTGCCGGAGCTACGGTTTCTTGTGTAATTGGTTTTTTATCTGAATTTGTGGTATAATTATTTTGTGACTTTATTTTTTCTCGGCGATATCCCCGCTCAAAACGACCGCTACCGAAACCGATAAAAAATACTAAAACAAAACACACAGATATAACTACCTGCTGTTTGTTTTCTTTTTTCTCTAACCAATCTTTAATTTCTTGATAAGAAAACATACCCTAATATTATAGCACTTTTGTGAAATCTTTATGAAATACGCATTTGTACTAGGCAGAGTTTATACCTTATCTATAGCGGAATTAATTGCAGTTTTGGAAAAACCTGACCAAGCCTTAGGTTTAACCGGCACACCAACAAAGATTCTGGAGACTTCTCCGGAGATTTTAGTTATAGAAACAGAAAACCCTCTGAATGCGGAAAAATTGCAAAAAAAATTAGGCGGGATGGTGAAAGTTTTAGAAGTGGTGGACATGGTAAAAAAACGAGAAGCCGAATCCGTCAACTTTGCATTAAAACATTACTTTAGACCGGGAATTTTAAAAAAACAATTTTTCAAAGACTATAAAGGTAAGGTGCAATTTGGCTTAAGCATTTATCTTTTAGATATGGAACTCTTAAGACCACCGACTTCTACCGACAGGCAGGAGCGCGGTTCGTTTAACAGTATTTTTGCCGAACCAAAACGTATCGGCATGATGATAAAAAAAGGCCTAACCGAAACCGGTGCCAGCGTTAGATTGGTCTTGCCGGAATTTAATTCCTTATCTTTAGCTTCCGTAGTTGTCACCAAAAATCTTTTATTACAAAAGGGCGCGGAAATTTGTTTACTGGCCGGCAAAGACAGAGTCTACACGGCCAAAACTTTAGCCGTGCAAGATTTTGAAGACTATGGCCGACGCGACTACCAGCGCCCGGTACGGGATGAAAAACAAGGAATGATTCCACCCAAGGTGGCACAAATTATGTTAAATTTGTCCGGCTCCAAAGCCGGCGATACTGTCTTAGACCCTTTTTGTGGTATAGGCACAATCATACAAGAAGGAATTTTATTAGGTTACAAAATGCTAGGTAGTGATATTAATAAAAAGGCAATCCACGGCAGTGAACAAAATTTAGAATGGTTCCGCAATCGCTACAAAATTTCCCCGGGCAAATATCATGTGGAAGTAGCCGATGCAAAAAAAGTTACCGGTTTACTGTCCGCCCAAAAAATCAATGCCGTTGTCACCGAAGGAACCTTAGGACCGATTTACGGCAAGTATCCCAAGCCAGAGGAAATTACCGCCAATTTTAATGATCTAACCAAACTTTATACCGCTTGCCTAGCGGAATTTGGGAAAATGTTGCCGTCAAAAGGGCGGGTGGTAATGTGTATTCCGGCATATAAAAAGACCCGTGACATCTACGAAATGTTGCCCAGTCTTGACTTTATAGAGGCTTTAGGATATAATTTAGTGGATATTATTTCTCCCAGTTTGGCGAAAAAAATGAAATTTTTAAGGTTTTCAAACCGCGGAACCGCGATTTATGACCGCAAAGATCAAGTCGTCGCCAGAGAAATAGTCATCTTTGAAAAAATTTAATTAGCGAACTGTGAACGGCGATTTTAACTAATCGCTAATTACTATTCTCTATTCACTAGGAACCAAATGGCTCATAAAAAAGCAGGCGGCAGTACAGCACTTGGCCGCGATTCAGTATCAAAACGCTTAGGCGTAAAAATCTTCGGTGACCAAGCCACTAAAAAAGGCCAGGTTTTAGTTAGACAAAAAGGTACCAAATACCACCCGGGCAAGAATGTCCAAATCGGTGGAGACTCCACTCTCTATGCCTTAACTGACGGAATGGTCAAATTCCAAAGCAAGATGGTTAAAAAATTCCACGGCAACTTAAAGAGAACCAGAATAGTCAATGTTGTCCCTGTAAAAAAATAATTCCCCTATTTTAAAAATCCCCCCGATATTCATCGGGGGGATTTTTTGATGCTTTTTATGTGTGTTTTATTTTTAACGCTAAAATCACAACGGCAAACAAAAAAGAGATTATGTTGGAAATGTAGATTGGGGGTTGCTTTAATAATAGCCCGTAAATAACCCACAATAAAGTTCCGGAAATCAAAGTAGCATAAGTCCAAAAAGACAAATCGCCTGCACTTTTGGTTTTATATAATTTTAATGCTTGCGGTAAAAGGGAAACGGTTGTTAAAGTTGCCCCTAGCGTGCCGATAATTGCAATGTAATCCATTAGTTATTTTATACCTTTCAACTTCACGACAGATTTCATAAACCCGGCAAATAGTGGGTGTGGGGACAACGGGCGGGATTGAAATTCCGGATGGAATTGACTGGCCACAAAATACGGATGATTTTTGAGTTCAATAATTTCCACCAATTTACCGTCCGGTGTAGTACCGGAAATAACCAACCCGGCAGATTCTAATTTTTCCCGATACTCATTGTTAAATTCATAACGGTGGCGGTGGCGTTCGCTAATTTTGGCCTTGCCGTTTTTGTTTATTAGTCCGGCGTCAAGGTAAGCTTTTTCGGTTACGGTTCCGCGAGTAATTACGCAGTCCCAAGACCCGAGACGCATAGTTGCGCCGTATTCGCGATTCAATAATTTCTTTTCCTGGTCAGGCATAATGTGAATAACTTTATGCGGAGCGTCATCATCCACTTCGGTTGTATTGGCTCCTTTTAACTTTGCCACATTACGGGCAAATTCTATGCTGGCCATTTGCATACCATAACACAAACCCAAATATGGTACGTTATTTTCTCGCGCAAATTGAATAGTTTGGATCATCCCCTCAGTTCCCCTACTGCCAAAGCCTCCCGGCACTACAATGCCGTCAAATTCTCCCAAAACAGCCTTAGCGCCCTTCTTTTCTATATCTATACTAGAAACCCAGTGCAAATTAGTCTTGACCCCATTTAACCACGATGCGTGCTTAATGGCCTCCACAACCGAAATATAAACATCGGCCAATTTATAGGCGCCGGTTTCATAATATTTTCCCACAACCCCTATGTTAACAACTTTTTTAGAAGAGCTGGACTTGGTAATTCTTGCTACCAAATTTTTCCATTCCTTAAATTCATTTTTCCTCGGCTTCATTTTGAACTTTTCCAAAATTTTGTCTGTAAACTTTTGTGCGTCAAAATTCAAAGGCACGCGGTAAATAGAATCGGCATTTGGCGCAGCAATAATATGTGTAGCCGGAATGTTACAAGTCCAGGCTAAAGTTTCTTTGCGTCTGTCGTCTACCGGTAATTCCGCTCTGGCTACCAAAAAGTCCGGCTGAATACCACTGGCAATAAGTAATTTAACCGAGGTCTGCGCCGGCTTGCTCTTCATTTCCCCAACACTTGGAGGGGTCGGCAAATAGGCCACGTGAACATGGACCACATCGCGATTGTCGCGATACTTCATAATACGGTTCGCTTCCACAAACAAAATATTTTGGTACTCCCCGACTGTTCCGCCAATTTCCGCAATGACAAAATCTGCCTTTCTTTCTGAAGCAGCCAACTCAAGCCTACGAATAATTTCTTCCGGCACATGCATAGCCACTTCCACATCTTCACCGTCATATTCAAAATTACGTTCTTTTTGGATTATATGCTGATACAGCTGGCCATTGGTTAAATAGTTGGAGCTGGTTAAATCCGTATTCATAAACCGCTCGTAGTTGCCCAAGTCCTGGTCGGTTTCCATACCATCCTTGGTCACAAACACTTCCCCGTGTTCCTGTGGACGAATTGTCCCGGCATCCACATTCAAATAGGCATCCATTTTTACCGGTGCCACGCGGTACCCGCGAGATTCCAGCAAAAGAGCTAAAGATGCTGTTGTAACACCTTTACCGACAGAAGAAATAACTCCTCCGGAAACAAAAATAAACTTGGTATTCAACTTTTTGGCTTTGCGTGGTTTGATGTGGTAGGACATAGATTTTGAATTTTCCGCCAGAGGCGGATCCGCCTCTGGCGGAAAGAATTAAGATTTAGGATTTAAGAAATTAAAATTATTTTGTAAATTTAAAGGTTGAAAGTATTTTATTTATCAAAATATTGTCTTCATACAGCACCCCAACACCATCTGGACTGCTACCTTCGTTCACATAAGACTGAAAACCTATTCGTAATGTTTTATTTCCTAAAACGGTTTCTACTTCAGAAGACATCCAAGGGCCATCGCCGTTTCCATACATATAACCAATTTGGTCACCGACCTTGACTTGCTTTGCATCTTCTACAATACCTCCAAGATTTTCAATCTTTTTTGGGTCAAATTTTTTATTTAATACCTGCGTGCCAATCGTGTCAGGCCCCTTAGTCAATGCTATAAACCCTTCCGCAAGACCACTTTGCAAAACAAAATCTGCCGGATGCATAAACTCAAACCCGTACTGCTCATTTGTATATGCTTGCCAGTTTGAGGTGTCAAGTGATTTTGTAAATTTAAAGGTTGAAAGAATCTTTTTAAACTCTTCTGGAATCAATGACTCGCTAGAAAATTGGAAAACTTGATTATCTTTAATAATAAATGCCGAGCCACTAATCCCTCTGCCTTCTGGTTCCAAATAATATCCTCTAGTTCCATTAAAATCGATTGTTTCGGTCGTTTTGGAGGATACCAGAAAATCTCCTAAAGTTTTAAAGTTATTTCCATTTTTATTTAAAACAATACCGGGGTCATTCTTAGAAACAGTTATCCAAATAGTTGACTCATACCCTTCCTCGGCCAATTGACATTTAGATGTCTTTTCACAAATAAAAATTAAGCCATCTTTCTCTTGTTTTATTGTCCAATCAGTTGGGTAGTTAATTTCAAACCCATACTGGTCATTTTTATAAGTTATCCAATCTTTAATCTCTGAATCGCTTATTTGCTGACTTGCTGATTTGCTGACCTCATGCTTCGGCAAACTATTTTGTGTCTCTTCGTAAATCTTTTGTCGATACTGATTGCTCCATACGGAAAACATTACTAAAGTAATGCCGGAAAATAGAAAGACAAAAATAAACACCAAAGAAAGCATTTTTAGCTTTGGATTGGCTTCCCACATATCCGGTTTTGGTTCAAGATTGTCTATCATAAATTATTCTGCTTCTACATTAATCTTGGTTTCCGCCGTTATGCCGGAAGCCAGGCGGACTTTTACCGGGTGAAGTCCCAAAGTTTTAATCACCCCGGAAATTTCAATTTGGCTCTTTTCCAATTCCAATCCCATCTTGCTATTTATGGCCGACAAAATATCTTTTTCATGGACACTGGAAAATACCTGACCCTTTTCCCCAACTTTAATTTTGAAAGAAAAGGTTCGTTTTTCTATGTCGTTTTTTAAGGCCCGCAATTTCTCAGTTTCCTTTAATTTCTTTGTATGTGCTTCCTTTTGTTCTTTTGCCACTGTGGCTTGAATTTGTGGGGTAGCAATTTGTGCAAAACCTTTGGCAATTAAAAAATTCTTACCGTAGCCTTCGCTAACGTCTTTAATCTCCCCTTTTTTGCCTGCTCCAGGTGCGTCTTTTGTAAATATAACTTTCATAAATTAAAGATACAAATTAACAAATGCACAAATAATACAAATAACAACAAATTTTAAAACCAAGTATTTGTAGGCATTTGTATCATTTGTGTTTTTGTATATTCGTATTACATTTTGTTAAAAATAAAAAACTCCCTTTTTCTTCCAAATTTCTAACTTTTTTGGAAGATTTATAAGAGAGTCCAGTGTCTTCTTTTTCCTACAAGCTACAAGCAAATAGCTATAAGCTAATAAGGGCTCTTTGTTAGTATACTTGAGAGAGAAAATATGTCAAATACCCTATATTTTTAAATACTTTCTCACAGCTAAGAAAGTCGAACCAATAGACAGTACCAAGGACAACCCAAACAAAATTACTAGTAAGTAGGCATAATTAAATACGCTATTGTTATATAGACTGACGTTAGGACTTACATAATTGGTCACGGCCGGAATTATCTTGGTGAATACAGGAATAAACAACATCCCGGTAATTAAAGTAGAAAAAATACTATACATTAAACTTTCCATTAAAAAGGGCCCGCGAATATACCAATTAGTCGCTCCCACCAGACGCATAATTTCAACTTCTTCTTTGCGGTTATAAATTGTCAGGGTAATTGTGTTATAAATAACCAAAACCGCAATTAACGCAAACACCGCAAACAGTGCTAAACCAAAAGTAATAATAAACCCTAGCACTTTGGTTAACCGCTCAATTATAACCCGATTATCTTCATAATTTACCTTGTCCACAAAATTGGTATATTTTTCCGACTGCATTTTTTCGGCCACGGCCGGATAATCTTCCAAGTTCACGGCTTTAATATGCAAAGTAGCGGGGAGTGGATTTTCGTTTAACTCATTAAGTGATTGGGTAATTAGTTGGTCATCTTGGTGCTTAGCTTTAAAATCCTCAAAAGCCTGGACTGCGGAAACATAAACCACTTCTTTTACTTTAGGATCTTGAGAAATTTCAGTTTTAATAGTTTTAATTTGGTCTTCGGCTAATCCGATTTTAAAATACACGCTAATATCTACAGTGTTTTGAATTGTCTTAATGGAGTAGTTGGTTAATACAAACAACAAAAACAAGGTAGAAAAAATTACCAAGGTTATGGTCATGACCATAGTGGCAGCCATAGACAACCATAAGTTACGAACAAAATTCGTAGCTCCGGTTTTTATGACTCGTAAAAATGAAATGGAATCAAACATAAAATAGGTGTTAGGTTTTAGCTTGTAGCTTCTAGGGTTAAACCTAAAAGCTAGTAGCTATAAGCTAGAGCTTGTATTTTCCTTTTTGTTGTTCAATAGTAATTTTTCCGCCTTCAATAGTAATAACGCGCTTTTTAATTTTATTTACTAAATCCGAGGCGTGAGTTGCTAAAATTACGGTTGTCCCCAGCTGGTTTATTTTCATTAGCAAATCTATGACTTCAGCGGCATTAACTTCGTCCAAATTTCCGGTAGGCTCGTCGGCAAGTAACAGTAATGGGCGGTGTGATAAGGCGCGGGCAATGGCTACGCGTTGTTTTTCTCCGCCGGACATTTCGTGAGGAAAACTGTCTTTTTTATGCAAAAGCCCGACTAAATCCAAAATTTTTGGCACTTCCAGCTTAATCTTATCTAACCTATGTCCACAAACTTCCATGGCAAAAGCCACGTTTTCAAACGCGGTACGTCTAGGTAGAAGTTTGATATCCTGAAAAACCATGCCGATTTTTCGGCGCAAATAAGGGAGGTCGGATTTTTTAACTTTTGTTATATCAACATCATCAATAAAAATTTTTCCGCCGTCTATCGCCTCTTCACGAATAATCAATTTCAAAAGAGTGGACTTGCCGGCGCCTGAAAGCCCCACAATCGAGACAAATTCTCCCCGATGCACCTGCAAATTAATGCCGTCTAAGGCACGTTGATGATTATATTTTTTTACAACATTTTCAAATTTGATCATAATCTTTACGAATACGAACATTTACGAACATACGAAATTAGCACTTGTATAAATTCGTAAGTTCGTATTAATTCGTACTTCGTAAAATCATTATACCAGATTTTTTATCTTGTCGCGAAGAATTCCAAGTATTTTTCTACAAACTCATCTAATTCTCCGTTAAGCACGCTCTCGGGATCGGACATCTCAAGTGCCGTGCGATGATCTTTAACCATCTTGTACGGATGCAAAACGTATGAGCGAATTTGATTCCCCCACTCCGCGGACTTAAACTCCCCGCGAATTTCCTGTTTTTCTTTTTGTAATTTTTCTTCTTCCAAAGTTTTCAATTTAGCCATTAAAATTTTCATGGCGATTTCCCGGTTCTGATGCTGACTGCGTTCATTTTGAATACTAACCTTTATGCCGGAAGGAATATGGGTAATTCGAATAGCAGAGTATGTGGTGTTTACAGACTGACCGCCATGACCGGAAGCGGTATTGGCTTCTATCTTTAAATCTTTGGGGTCAATTTTTAATTCTTCTTGTTCTTCTAAAAGTGGCAATAATTCTAATAGCGCAAAAGACGTTTCGCGGGTATGAGCGGGGTTAAAAGGACTCAAGCGCACCAAGCGATGTACCCCGGCTTCACTTTTAAATAAACCGTAAGCGTACGGCCCCTTTACTTCCACCACGCAAGTTTTTAATCCGCCTTGTTCCCCGCGTGAGAGTTCCAAAATTTCCGTGGTAAAACCTTTTTTGTCCGCGTAACGTAAAAACATGCGCAGGAGCATATCCGCCCAATCTTGCGCGTCCACTCCCCCGGCGCCGGAGTGTAAAGAAAATATGGCGTTGTGGTCGTCAAATTTTTTATTTAACAAAGCCACAAACCGATTTTTTTTGTACTTTTCTTCCAGCTCGCTAAATTGTTTTTTTAAATATTCTACGGTCTCTTCCGATTCATCCTGATTGGTTTTGACCAATTCCAAAGTCTCTTGGGTTTCTTTTTCTAAATTTATCCAAAAATCATAAAAGTTTTTTAATGCCTTGTATTCCTGAGAAACTTTTTGAGCGTGTGCATTGTCCGCCCAAAAATCCGGAGCTTGCATTAAATCGGCCAACTCTAAAACCCGCTGTTGTTTTTGTTCCAACCGCAAATGGCCTTTTAAATCCGAAATTGCACTTAACAATTCGGCTAATTTTTTTTGTAATTCATTCACAGGAAGATATTAAAAATAACTAGTTCATTATAACAGGAAAAATGCCGCATTATATACTAAATTGGACAAAATGTCAATACCCCCGCTTTTTAAAGGTATAGACATTTTAGTGGTTTTTTGTAAAAATGTATGGTCAAGAGAAAATCACATCTCTTGAGAAAACCCCAAAGGAGGGGTAAATACAATGGTTAATATACTTCGTGGTTTGCTGGGAGCCATAGCTGTCGAATTTGCACTAATTCCTGCTGTCGCAGGGTGGTGCCGAGGAGAGGGATGCGTCTCCAATACTTTCGGAGTAGGATTACTCCACATTCTGGCAGTCGCCTGCCTAATTTGCGGAGCTGTCGCCACATTTTGGCCAGCGATCACCAGCCGTCAGAAACTGCGGTAAACACTACCGCATACTCTCGCAGGGAACCCTGGTTCCCTGCTCTTTTTTATATAAAATTTTGGCCGTGCTCCCCTTGTAAGAGTCACGGCCAGTGTCTGCGAGTCTATATGGCCACGTTGTAGTGGCCTAAGATGTATTCTATAAGCACCTCCTTCTGTGCCAGTTTGTGGTGTCCTTCCAGGTGTTTGATCCCCGAAAAAAGTAATATCCTGATTAACTGCTGGCGACTAACCCCGTAAGAACGGGACAGCTCGCCAAGTTTGCTAATCAAAGACGGACGACAGGGTATCTTCCCCTGGTGATGTGCCACATCACTGTTCAATTCGTTTCCCGCTTGGAGCGGGAAATCAGGTTGGCGTTCTATCACGGATAGCATAACCTCAAGCAGAAATACTGTCTGCTCTACTAAATGCCTACCGCTTTGCTCCGCCATCTCCGCAAGAAGATGGTGAAGCTCTTTTCCATATCCAAGGGACAGTTTTGCGGGCATGATTTGCCAGCGAACATATCCCGGGCTGTAGTATTCTACCAAATTTACGAGAAAAAATCCATACTTAAAAACCGCTCTGCGAGAGCGGTTTTTACTATTCTACAAGACTCTGTAATTACAGAGTCTTGTAGAATCCTTTAATAATATTCATGAGACATAAAATGCGCGGCCGCGCATTTTATGTCAGCTGGATAAAGGTTTAAATTTAAATTTTTTCGTAGTCTACAAAAGTAAATCCGTCGTGCGGTTCTTCTTTAACTTTTTTCCAAATTTTTGAATCTATTTCCGGAAAATATACATCACCCTCATATTTTTTAGCAATATGGGTAATAAATAATTTATCCACCCGGTTTATTAACTGTTTGTATATCATTGCACCACCGACCACGTAAGTCTCTTTATCCGCCAAATCTTTTAGCGCCTGTTCCAAATCCGCGTATAGCAAAACCCCTTCCGGGACTTTGTCTTCCGGATTATTGCTAATAACCACATTTAACCGGCCAGGAAAAGGTTTCTTTAAAATATCCATAATGGATAAAAAAGTGTTCCGTCCCATAAGTACCGGCTTACCCATAGTAATTTCTTTAAACCGTTTTAAATCCTCGGGCAAATTCCAAGGCAGGCCGTTTTTTATTCCTATTACATTGTCTTGTGCCACCGCGGCAATAATTGAAAGCATGTTTCTGATTCCTAAATGCTAAATGCTGTACGCTAAATACTAAATGGCTATTGGCGCCTTAATCCCCGGATCCGGATTGTAATTTTCCAAAGTAAAATCTTCGTATTTAAAATCAAACAAGTTTTTTACTTCCGGGTTCAATTTCATTGTCGGCAAAGCTTTTGGTTGGCGGGATAATTGCAAATTTACTTGCTCAAAATGGTTATTGTAAATGTGTGCATCGCCCAAAGTGTGCACAAATTCTCCGAGTTCCCTTCCGGTAACTTGCGCAATCATCATAGTCAAAAGCGCATAAGAGGCAATATTAAACGGCACACCCAAAAAAGTATCTGCTGACCGTTGATAAAGTTGGCAGGACAATTTGTTGTTGGCTACGTAAAATTGAAACATGGTATGGCAAGGTGGTGGTGCGGTTTTTTTACCGGCAATTAAAGATTGCAAATCCGCCACATTCCATCCCGAAACAATCATACGCCGGTTGTCCGGATTATTTTTAATTTGATCCAAAATGTAAGCAATTTGGTCAAAAGTTTCGCCGTTGTACCCTTTCCAGGCTCGCCACTGTTTGCCGTAAACCGGACCCAAATCCCCATTTGCATCTGCCCATTCGTCCCAAATTGTCACCCCATGCTCATTTAACCATTTTACGTTGGTGTCGCCTTTTAAAAACCACAGAAGTTCATAAATAATGGATTTTAAATGAATTTTTTTGGTAGTCATTAACGGAAAACCCTTGGCTAAGTCAAACCTCATTTGATAGCCAAAAATGGACTTCGTGCCTGTGCCGGTACGATCATGCTTCTGTGCACCATCGTCTAGTATTTTTTGTAAGAGATCTAAATATACTTTCATACTATTTTTGTGGTTTAATATCTTTTAAAGCTATTCTCCTAACCAGTTCCCAAACTTTGTTATGAACGTCTTCCGGTGACATTAATTCACCGGCTTTCACGCATTCCACCAGCTTGGTATTAGGAAACAATTTGGCGATTTGTAAATAAACTTTTTCCGCATTTTTTAAATGATTTATATCCGCCTCGTGCAAATCCCGTTTTTTGCCGTTGGCGTATTCCCGCTGGTCAGAGGTTTTTTTGTCCACCAAACTTTGTGCCATTTCCGCCGGCATATGTAAAATTATATTTAAATCGGGCTTTGGGATATTAAAAATATTGTATTCCAAATTATCCAGCCATTTAAAATATTTTAACCGATCAATATCGTCGGCAATTTTTCCACCCTGGTGACCAGCATTGGCTGTTACATAACGGTTAGAAATAACAATTTTTCCGCTCTCAAGCCACTGGCGGATTTTGAAAGAAGCATCAAACCTATCAATTGCATAAAAAATAGACGCTGCTTCCGGCCCCACTTGTCCGTACTTGCCGTTTAAATATTCTTCAATTAACCCAGCGGACTTGGTACCATATTGCGGAAAGTCAGTCATTTCCACATTGTATCCGGCCACTTTTAACTCTTCCAATAATAAATTGGTCTGGGTGGCCTTGCCACTACCATCAGTACCGTCAATTACAATGAACCGGCCTTTTTGGATCTCCTCCGCCTTTTTGGATTTTCCGAATTTTATCATAGAGGTTCTAAAAAACTGATTATTACTTACTTACTTCAGAAACTATTTCATCAACTTTTTTATATAACTCGTCCAAGCTACCTACATTATCTATTCTAAAGTCCGCCTGCTTACCTAAGTCCGGAATCCCCGCTTCGGTGGGACCAGTCTCTTGGGTTTTAAAATTTTCAAAATCCATTACGCCGTCGTCATCTTTTTCTTTGCGGTTTTTATAGCGCTCAAAACGTAATTCCATTGGCGCGGTAACATAAATAACTTTTGCACCCCAATTTTTTACCACTTCCAACTCATCCATTCTAATTCCATTAACCACAATAATTTTTTCCCAAGATTTATTGACCCTGTGCCCCAAAGCTTCCACTAAAACGTGAGGGCCAAAAATTTTTCTTAACGACAAGCCTAGATCAATCTCGTTTTTACGGGAAATCGGCATGTCTAAGTCTTCTAAAATGGCGTCTAGAATATGGGTAAAACGAAAATGGCCGGCGCCATATTTAGCCACCAAATAATTTGCCGTTGTATCCTTGCCTGCCAACTTTTCCCCAACAAGCCCAATTATTATTTTTTTGTTGTCGTTCATATTGTTCCTTCCTAAAAGCTATAAGCTAAAACCTAACTCCTAACTTTTATACCCTCCGGTGCTCCCAATCCCTCCTCTGTCAGTATTTCGAGTCTCACTGCTCTCTTGCCACTCAGCTTGAGTTACCGGTAAAAATATTCCTTGCGCCAGTCTCTCCCCTTTTTTTACTTCCACCGGCGCTTTGGTAAAATTATGCACAATAATATGAATTTCGTCATTGGGCCCCGCATAATCAGGATCTATTACTCCAATACCATTTGCCATCGCAAGTCCTTTTTTTAACGGTAGACTACTGCGAGCAGACACCAGTAAAAAATAACCACTGGGGGCGGCAATAACCAACCCGGTAGAAATTTTAGCAACCTCCCCGGCAGGGATAACAACATCTTGATTGGAGGCAATATCAAACCCGGCGGATTCTGTGGTGTGATATTTTGGCAATTCAATTGACGGGTCTAGTCGTTTGATTTTTACATTCATAATTACAAGATACGGATTTACAGATTAATACAGATAATACTGATAATGCGGATACTGCACTGAAAGCACACTTGCACTAATCAGTATTATCCGTTTCATCCGTATTCAAATCAGTTTATCTGTATCATATTTTAATTTTCTTTAAAACTTGATCCAAATTTTGATAAAGAGCTTCCTTGCTTCCTTCGTTAATTATTGTCCAATCTGCCCGGGCTATGGGCCCTGCTTGGTGAAGGTTTTCTATTTGCGCTTTATCACGGGAAATTAAATCTGCCTCAGTAAGGGGTCTAATGGTACGTATTTTCATTCGTTCTGCCCGCGTTGGCAAAGAAGAATATATCGCGACCACTTTAAAATTTTCTCCAAATTCTTCTTTAATGGCCAAATATTCTTCCCAGGAATATAAACTTTCTAAAATTACGTTTGAGGATTTATATAATTCTTTAATTTTTGGAATACTTAAAATTGCCATTGAGGCCATGCCGTGCTTGGCTCTGAGTTCTTCCCTCACCGCTCGTTCATTGGCTTCGTTAACCGGCAAATTCCGCACCGCAACTTCATCCATTACCACCTGGCCAAAATAAACTTTGGGCCAGCCGGTTTTTTTCATTAAATATTCCGTACTTTCGGTCTTCCCCGCTCCGGCTAGACCGACAATGGCAAGAACAATATTGCTCATAAATCTATTTTAAACCTTTCCATTCTTTATAAAATCTTTCAAGATATTTCTTCATAAACTCGTGCCTGCCAACAGCTAACTTTTTGGCTGTTTTGGTATTCATTCTATCCTTAAGCAACAAAAGTTTTTCGTAAAAGTGATTGATTGTTGCTGTAGGATTTTTAAAATATTCTTCCTTGGTCTTATGCATAACAGGCTTTTTATCCGGGTTGTGCATTTGCAAATTTGCGTGCCCACCATATGCAAATGTTCTTCCGATCCCAATTGCGCCTATTGCGTCTAGCCTGTCAGCATCCTGCACAATTTTCCCCTCTAACGTCCGCATTTCGGTCTTAACCCCTGCCCCTTTATACGACATCGTGAGCATTATTTCACAAACTTGGTCAATTATTTCTTTATTAACGCCGTGTTTTGCCAACAACTTCTTTGCAATTTTTGGTCCGACAGTATCATCACCGTTATTAAATTTCCAATCTGAAATATCATGCAAAAGAGATGCTAATTCTACCACCAACATATTTGCCGATTCTTTCCTGCCAATATGCCGGGCCATTTGCCAAACCCGATAAACATGCCACCAATCATGACCGGAAGATTCCCCATCTAATTTATTTCTGACCTCTTGTGATATTTGCTTAATTGTTTTCTGATTGTTCACGTTTACTCCCCTGACTTCATTTTTATCTCTCCCTGATTAATACGTTCCGGAATACTTTCGGAAAAAATTTGGACCAATTCCCCGTTCCAGTTTGGGTTCTCTTGATACACCTCAACCGACACTCCGGCTTCTTTTAACATATCAACCGCTTGCGGGTTACGATAAATTTTTCCCACCACGACTCTTTTTACTCCACAAGCGATTACATACTTAGCGCAATGAATACAGGGACTATACTTGGTATACATAGTGGAGCCATTTGTGCTGGTGCCACCTTGTCTGGCCGCCTGAAGCAATGAGTTATGCTCTCCGTGAATGGTTCGCACGCAGTGGCCTTCTTCCAGCAAATGCCCAGAATCATCACAATGGGGCAACCCGGCCGGAGAGCCGTTATACCCGGTGGCAATTATTCGGTTATCTTTTACCAATACCGAGCCCGCATAAAGCCTATCGCAAGTACCACGAGCGGCAATAATCTTGGCGATAGCCATAAAATAATCATCCCAAGAGGGACGGTAGTGTTTTCGCTCTTCGGCCATAAAATTTAGCTTAATTTATATAAAATAATCTTACTACATTTAGTCATATTTTACAAAAATTAGCGCATTTTTAGGCAATCCAAAAAATACCGAAAACATAAATCTGTCAACTGCTTATTTTTATTATCCCCACTTAACTTTTGACAAATTTTTGCAATTCCCTTATATTTATACAAATGAATTTAATTTCCTCCCAAATTATTAAGAGCACTACTAAGACTACAATGAAGTCGCTCTTTGGGTTTGGGAAAGCAAGTTAGCCTTTGATACTATAAAAAGTTCAATCTAACCTCCCAAACCGGGAGGCTTTTTGTTGCACTTTAAATTTTTCATACTTATAGCGCAACAATCCGCCATAGCCTCTTGACCGTCCGTAGCTTTACGCGAAGGAGGTTGGCGAAGGCGGATGTTTTTTCTGCCTTTAATTCTTTCTGGGATGTATCTTAGGAAGAACGGAGGGCAAGAAATGACAACCGAAGAGGCGGGAAAACACCCGCTAAAAGAAAACGTCGTCACTGCGGTAATACGTGGTGGTGGAGAGACAACTTTCAGACACGGCCTAATCGGCAAACTGGGGGTTGCCCCACAACCCAAAAAGGCCAAGCCAGAAACCCCACAGAATAAACAAGGGCAGGTAAAATAGTATGGCCAACAACACCTGTCCGAGCTGTATGCGTGAATTCAATAAGCGCGAGAAGCGAACCACGCTACAAAAGGTGGATTTCCACCCCAAATGCGCCAAACAGTTTTTGGCCCAAAACAAGCCAAGACCAAAAACAAAGGAGGATACGAAAACCACCTAAGTCCACGAGCCGGCCCCGACGAGCAATACTCAGGGCCGGCTTCAACTTTTCTTTTTCTGTAGTTTTCTGTAGTGTGTTAATTCCGACTTCTGTAGCCAGTTGACAAACCCCTATATTTTGATAAAATACCTCTAATATGAACTTCAACCAATCTTTCAGCATTATTTTGAGCATTATTATTCCTAGCCATAGGCAGAGGAAAGATTTTGCTGTTAGATAATTTTTAGCAAATTTCTAAACCCTCCGCCTTAAGGCGGAGGGTTTTTGTTTTAACCGATGGGAAACCTCTCTGTTACTAATTTCACCGGCCAGTGAAATTAGTAACACCTTTGCAGATAGAAGACTGATAACACTTTAGTCTTGTGTCTACAAATCAAACAGCTTCCGCAAGGAGGCAAGGAGGAAAATCATGGCCACGGCCATAAACTATCAGCAACCCACAACACCCGCGGGCATCAGTGTACACGACAGGGTTCCTTACTTGGGAACGGCAACAAGCCTATCGGCTTACAATCCCCCAAAGGGAATCCCAAAGTCCTGGACGATCAACTTCGTCAGTGATGACGGAACGCGCATTCGTGCGGTGTTGAATGAAGGCAGGAGATATTTCGAACTCCACCTGCAATAATCCTGGCCAAACCTGAGCCCAAACTAGTCTACCGGCGAAAGCGGCTCAAAACAAAACGGGCGGACACCAACCAGTGTCCGCCCGTCAATCATTTAA
>CAYZEI010000002.1:70862-87272 GCA_964477745.1 uncultured Candidatus Saccharibacteria bacterium
CGGCTCAAAACAAAACGGGCGGACACCAACCAGTGTCCGCCCGTCAATCATTTAATTTACTTTTACTCCATCGGCTTGGTAAAGTCCAAAATTTCGTAATTTGGCAAGGTCCCGCCGTTAAAAAATTTTTCTTTAACCACGGTTAAAATTTCATCGAAATTATTTTGTGCTTTTATTAAATAGGCTTCACAATGTAATTCCTGAGCTTTCTCGATATCTTCCGTGTCCGATAAATTACTAAGTACTACAACCGGTGTATGAGCAATCGCTTCATCCGGATATTCGCGAATTCTCTTAAGAACATCTAAACCTTTAACTTTTGGCAACATTAAATCCAAAATAATAAGCCCTGGCCTATGGAAAAGTAACTTTTCCATAACCTGAGAACCATCATCGGCAGTTGCCACAGCTAGACCATGAGCCGAAAGATAAGTACTTAAAGAGGTTCTGTATGAAATATCGTCTTCCACGATTAAAACTTTTTTCCCATCGTCAATCATAATAATTTGTAGGCTAATATTCTCTATTAAATATAACAAAAGCAGTCCCAAAATTCAAGGACTGCTTTTGTTATTATATTCGCTTGTATACTCGTATACCTGTATCCTTATATACTTTGCGTTATATTTTCACTCTAATCCCCGGGCCCATAGTGGAATTTATGGTTACCCCGGAAATAAACTGGCCTTTAAGGGTGGCTGGTTTACTGGCTACCACAACTTCGTAAAAAGCCTTTAAGTTTTCCAATAATGCTTTACTTTCAAAATTGCTTTTACCAATTATTTGGTGGATATTGGCAGAGTCGTCATTTTTAAAGTTGACTTTACCACCGGCGATTTCTTTAATTAGCATCGCTATATTGGCTCCTACAGTGCCTGTTTTCGGGTTGGGCATAAGTCCCCTGGTACCCAAAATCTTGGCAATTTGGGCCAATTTTGGCATCATAGCAGGCTCTGCAATGGCTACATCAAAGTCTGTCTTTTCGCTTTCTTTGATCTTTTTAATAAGTTCTTCACCGCCGACAATAGCAGCACCGGCATCTGTGGCTTCCTTTTCCTTGGCTTCGGTAACAAACGCGGCTACGCGCTTGGTCTTACCGGTGCCATGAGGCAAACTTACAGTACCGCGAATGGCCTGATCGGTTTTTTTGGCATTAATGCTGGTACGGATATGCACTTCAATAGAACCGACAAACTTAGTATTGGCGGTCTTCTTGGCCAATTCAATTGCTTCTTCGGCTCCGTACACTTTGTTTACGTCTACCTGACTCTGGTTGGCCTTTACTCGTTTGGCTAATTTAGCCATAAATTTTTCCTTTCGTGGTGCAAGTGAGTTACTATAATACGATATAGTAATATAGTGCACTCTCCCACAAATTTCCGCCAGCCTTGGCTGGCGGATCCGCCAGCCAAGGCTGGCGGAAATTAATTGATAATCTACTTATTACGATTTTTCGCTTTGTAAAAATTTCTTAATATCTTGAACGGTGCTCATAAATTGCGCCGGGAATATAATGGTGGAATTCTTTTCAATGGAAATTTCCGACATGGTCTGCAAATTTCTCAGTTGCAGGGCGATTGGATGTTCGTTAATGACATCCGCGGCATCAGCCAATTTTTGCACCGAGAGAAACTCCCCTTCGGCGGCAATTATTTTGGCGCGCTTCTCGCGTTCAGCTTCGGCCTGTTTGGCCATAGCTCGTTGCATATTTTCCGGCAGTTCAATATCTTTAATTTCCACCAAGGAAGCAATAATCCCCCATGGTTCGGTGTGCTGGTCCAATACTGCCCGAATTTCCTGGTTAATAGTCACCCGTTCGGACAAAATTTCATCAAGTTGAAATTTTCCGACAATATTACGAATAGTAGTTTGGGCAATTTGGTTAATGGCCGACATCACATTTTCTATGGCCACAATACTTTTAACCACATCAACAACCTGATAATAGGCCACAGCGGAAATATCTACCGAAACGTTGTCTTTGGTAATTATTTTTTGCGGTGGGATTGGTAGGGTGATTATTCTTAAATCAACTTTCTTTAGCCATGAAATGTATGGCACAATCCAAGTAAGTCCCGGCTCTTTAATGCCGGTAATTTTACCAAGCACAAACACCACGCCCTTTTCGTACTGTTGAACCACCCGGAGACCAGGGATGATGACAAACAACACGAAAAGCAACAAAAGCACTATGAGAGTTGGCATAAAACTAATCCTAACATTTTATCATAGTAACATGAAAACATAGAGCCTTTGCTAAAATGTTAGGATGTTAAAATGATTTAATGATTTAATCAATTACCTCAACACCCATGATTCGGCAAGTTCCGCGTATAATGCTTTCGGCGGCAGCCAAAGTGGTGGCATTTAAGTCCGCCATCTTTTTTTCGGCAATCTCGGTGATTTGCTTTTGAGTAATTTTACCAACCTTTGTGGTCAGTGGATTAGCCGAACCTTTGGCTAAGCCAATGGCTTTCATAATCAAGTTGGAAGCCGGCGGGGTTTTTAGTATAAAAGTGAAACTGCGGTCTTCGTAAACGGTCATTAAAACCGGGATGGTCATATCGCCACCGGCGGTGCGATCGTTAAATTCTTTAACAAAAGCGGCAATGTTAATACCGTGGGGACCGAGCGCTGTTCCAACTGGCGGGGCAGGAGTTGCCTTGCCGGCAGGAAGTTGCAATTTAATTTGAACTTTAACTTTCTTGGCCATAAATTGATTTTGGATTTAAGATTTAAGATGTAAGATTTTACCTCACATTCATAATTCGAGAAGCACAAATTATGAATTGGGGATAAAAAACTATTTCATTCCAAGTCTTTCGGACAAGGTTTTTAACATTGCGGGGCGCGTATCGGCCCAACGAGATAAGTATATGTGAAAATTTTGATCTTTTGTCTGCTCTGGGTGTTTACTTAAGAACGATAAAATTTCTTGCGCCATACTAGAATCATCAATAGACTGGTCATTTACCCTGTCACCAATTAATTTTAAATCCCTTTCCAATTCCGGGACGCCATAAGCTTTCTCTGTCCCTGATTTAAAACTACGACCGATTTCATTAAACCAATTTCTCATACATTTGTTGATTAATATGGCAATATAGGACAAATAAGACGAAGCCGTAGTCATCCGCAGATCCGGATCGGTTATATCTTTTTAACCTGTAAAAAATCCAATTCCACCGGGGTTTCGCGACCAAAGATGGTTACCATAACTTTAACCTTACCTTTTGATTCATCCAACTCCCCGACTTTACCTTCGTAATCTTTAAACGGACCGTCATTAACTTTAACCAAATCGCCAATGGCAAATTCCACTTTGAACTTTGGCTCTTCTTCACCCATGCGCTTTTTTAAGTACGCCAATTCTTCCGGGTCTACCGGGGAAGGGATAGTACCGCTACCGACGAATCCGGTAACGTTAGGGGTGTTACGAACCACATACCAGGTATCATCGGTTACTATCATATCTACCAACACATACCCTGGGAAAATCTTTTCTTCCACAGTTGTGCGGCGACCATCGCGAATTTTAATCTTTTTTTCCTTCGGCACCATGGCGTCAAAAATTTTGTCCTGCATCCCCATGGATTCAATACGCTGTTTTAGGTTCCAGGCGACAGAATCTTCATAACCACTATAGGTGTGAAGTACGTACCAATGTCGCTCTCCGGTTACTTGTTGTCTAGACATATTTTAAAAATCCTAATGCTCCAAATAACTATCCGAATGCTCCGAATACTTGCCCTTTCGGGTCATTCGGATTGTATATATTCGGATATTTCGGATTATATATTATTTAAATTAATAATTATTGCACTTATAATAATTAATATTTCGATGGTAAAAGTTAAACGGGTACTGTAAAATTTTATAAAGGTAGTCCAATAGCCCCAGAAACTTGAGGAATTTATTTGTACCTTGACCGCGCGGTTCTTAAATGCCCAAAGTTCTTTATTCCAGGGCCACAACCACATTACGCCGTATTCAATACTATCTAATAAAAAGTGGCTCCAGCTTCCAGCCCATAAAATTAAGCCGAAAGTTTTCCAGTAAGCGGTCTGAGAAAAAATTAATATTGCCAGTGAAGCAATTAACCACAGTAACGGGATATGAGTATAAAACTGACGGTGAACACTTCCATCCTTTTTATTATAGTAAAATGATTTGGCTTTGAAGAATGCCCAAAAGGTGTCTAAGTCGGGCGCAAAGCTCCAAAAAATTCCCCACCATAATAATTGCTGTTGTTCAATTACAGAGACTTCCGGTTTAACAATTTTTAAAAGGACTTGTGTAGTAAGCAGTCCGGCGGCTACATGCCCTGTTGGCAACATACTATGATTTTCGGCTAATTATACTTTGCAATACTCTGAGTATTCCGTAGTCAAATGCGCCTAATAAAAAAGCCACCACCAAACTAAAAACTATAACAGTTAAGGTATACTTTAGAGTCTCGGTTTTGGTAGGCCACACAACTTTAGCCAATTCACTTTTAACTTCTCCTAAAAATCCGAATATATTCATAGTGTACTCTATTAAAGATACAAATATACTAATAGACAAATGATACAAATGACAACAAATTCTGAAATCGTGCATTTGTAGTTATTTGTTTCATTTGTGCATTTGTTGATTTGTATCTTTGTTTTTAAATTTAAGCTTTTTTAAAAGGCCTCGCAAAAGGCCTTTATTGCTAATATAATACAGAACTATTTAGTTTTTGTCAAATCTAATTTTTAGCGTAAGCCAAGGCCTAAGCTTAAGCCAATTTATATCTAAATAACAGCCGATAGAAAGTGATAATTACCGTATAATACACTACTTTTCCTCAGCCAATATTTGCCGAATTTTTATGGCGACATCATCTAAATTCGTGTCTGACTTAACATAGTACTCTTCAATTTTTAAAGCTTTGGCGCGTAAAATATCTTTATCGCTCCACAGGTTACTTAGAACTACAACTTTAATCAAAGACAAATCCTTATCCGGATAGTTTCTTAACCTCTCTAACACTTTAAACCCATCCAACTTAGGCAACATTAAATCCAGCAAGATTAGGTTTGGCCGTTCGTCAACAATTAATTCAATCGCCATTTCTCCGTCAAATGCATGGAGAACCCGACAATCCATTGCTGACAACTTATTTGACATGGTCTTCCCTAACTCAGTGTCGTCTTCAACTATTAACACTTTTTTTTCTTTATCCATATAGTATCTATATAAATATAGCCTTGTTTACTTTTTAATACCTAACAACCGGGTTTGCAATAGGCGAAGCGCGCAAGAAGCAGTGCCACCGCAAGGCGAATTCTGATTGAACATCTGCGGTATTTCTCCTGATGGTATAAGTGTATGTCTAAATATTATAACATAAAAGTATTTTTTAGAAAATCAAAAACCGGAAGGAGCAACACGCGTTGGGCGTGCTATAGTGCTCTTTCCGGTTTCTGCTTAGGGTCTTGCGGGGAATTAGAGCCCCTCGCCGTATCCTCGTTTTCAGACACTCTCAACGCACCGCGCTGAAAGATCCCGTAGAAGGCAACGGACCAATGGCGTCGACCGCCGTTTGAAACTCCCGAGTCTCGGGGTTCCAGGTAGTCAAGGACACAAAGGTTCTGTTGCGAGTGATAATTGGGATGGTCACGAACAGGCTGTCCGTAAACTCCCGCGTGCCCACTGACACGGGGTGTCCGGACGAACCGTCTTTAGCAGTCGCCAGAACGAACATGGTGGTGTTCGCCGGATAAACTCCTGATGTCTTAACGCGGAAGTAATTTGGTTGATTCACCAAGAACATAGGACACTTGACCCCCGGTGGCAAACCGTCACACGGCTGAACTGTTACCGCCTCTGCTGAAACCGAGTTGGTCACATAGCCTAGCGACTCTCCCTCAGGAATCAGGTTTACGAAGACACTCACATAGCCGAAGTCAACTATCTTCATTGTGGCGTCAGTTTTTGCGATTACGTAAACCATGAGCCTGCCTGGGCTGTTTGGCACAGTATCCGTAATGGCCCCGCCAGATGCAACAGGATCGAGGCAAACGTTGCCGACGTTACGGCAAACGAAGAACCTTCCATTGGGACTTGTGACGAAGTCGTTGATGCGGAGCGAAACTGCTTGCCCCACTGCAACAACCTTGCCGAAGTCAGCGACTGCGAAAAATGAAGGCGCTGACATTGCGTTGTCGGTTTCACTCAAACGAGAGACGACCTGTCGAGCTTCAAACTGCCCGAGGGTGTCGACCTGAGCGATTGCAGTGCTTACTAGCAGCACGGCGAGAACGAACAGAAGAGTGATGCTCTTCATATGCTTGATCTCCTAACTCATGATGGCATCGAACAAACAACAAGCAATAATTAATTTTGTAATCTTTAAATCTTTCAATTACAAAATCTTTAAATTATTTGCTCTTCGTTCGACACCAAGAAATCGTGCAAACCACGAAACTCATAGCACTTCCCAACACAAAAAACTTATAAGACCCTAAAATACATTTTATTCCTCCGAATAAATGTTAAAGTGGTTAGTTTTTATTTTGATTTAACATTTTAGCAGAAAAAGCGCGTTTTGCCAAAATCAAAATATCTGGAGGGGCTCCCCTTCCGATATTTATTAAATTGTCCTACTTCAAGGTAAAACTGCTACTTATTACCCCATTATTTCCTACTCGAATTAGTTTTTGCGCCAACAATTTCGGCGGTTGGTCATTTAAAACTAAACTGGCAAGCATAAAGCATTTCCCCGGCTTGGCACGAAGCAAGAATTTACCGTCATTTCTCACCCGAGCTTTATCTAACCCCACTTCCGGGAATGCTTCATTGCGCAATTCCAGCAATATATCTTCAGCCAGGATGTCAGGATTTTTTACCTTCAGCTTTCCCCACAACCGCGGTTGCGGCAAGAGCGCGGACAAAATTGCCAAAAATACATAAGCCCCCATAAACTCATAAACCAACAAAGGCACTTGAGGATAACTTTTAAACAAAGAAATTAAAACCAACAAAAAACCGAACCAAAATATAATTACAACAATTTTTTTTCCCAACAAGGAAAAGTAGGGGTAAGTATTAACGGTTTTCTTTTTTTCCTGCTGGTTCCAATCTGCCCCAACCGGGTCCATAGGAATATTTGGAGCGAGAACCTCGCTATCTTTTGCCAGAGAAAAAAACTCACCATGATACAAATTTTCAAAAATACCGTCCTTATCCCCGGTTACATTTTGTGATGGAAATAAATAATTGCTTTTCCGGGCAAAAATTTTGAATTTTCCCGGACGAGCTAAAAACCCATAATGACCTTCCATATCTGTAACTTTGGTCTCCACTTCCTTGCCGTCCACATACATTAACTTCACTATAACAGGATCTAAGGGTTGCTTGGATACACTATCATAAACAATTCCCCAAAACTGAGTATTGTGCCTCAGTCCAAAAAAACCCAATAGACTATCTAACATTCGACCAATGTTTAAAATTAGACTGGAGAAAAAATTTTGTCTTAATTTATATTTAATTTCCGAGTTTTGGTCGCTCATAAATTTAATATTATAATATTTTACGTTTTGCCACATTTAAAACATTTTCTAACAGACAAGCCACTGTAATTGGCCCTACTCCACCGGGAACCGGGGAAACAATAGAGGCAATATTTTTAACCGATTCAAACTCAACATCCCCCACCACTCCGCCAAAATCCCCTTCGGAAGTTCCGGCATCTATTATAATACTTCCGGATTTAATTTTATTTCCGGTAATTAAATTCGGTTTACCGACTGCGGAAATTATTACATCTGCTTCCATAAGCAACATTTCAATATTTTCGGTTTTACTGCGCGCAACAGTGTGTGGCCAGTGCATTTGCTCAAAACAAAAACTAACAGGCCTTCCGACCAACTGACCAAACCCCATAATAAGACTGTTCTTAGTTTTTAAATCTACCCCGCATGTAGATAAAATTTTCATTATAGCTTTTGCGGTAGGAAATTCCACATAAGCTTTTCCGCTATAGAATAATTGTGTGTTTACTTCGCCTGTGCAATCAACATCAATTTCCGGATCTATGGCATTAAGCACCTGCGTTTTATCAATCCCAGCGGGAAGCGGTAATTGGATAATTAATCCGCAGAGATTAGGTGTTAAATTAATTTTTTTTATTTCGGAAATTAACTGCTCGGTTGTAATAGTACCGGGAAAATTTGCGCTTAAAAATTTTATCCCGATTTTTTCCGCTGCTTCGGCTTTCATTTTCACATACTGCACTGAAGCCGGATCATTACCCACTAAAACATCACAAAAAAGCGGGACGAACGGCAATACCGCCACCTGCTCTTTTACCTGATTTAATATTCCCGAAGCAATTTTTTTTCCGTCAATAACGTCCATAGAATAACAATCACTATAATAATAACTATAACAACATTATAGCAGATTCATACTGATTCTAGTTATCGTTTATACCTGTTCTCCGCCCACCATAAAAGCGCGTCATTTACCACCGGCACCGCCGCTGTGTGGCCTTCCCCACCGGCTTCCACCAGAACGGTAATAACTATTTGTGGGTCTTCAAACGGCGCATAAGAGGTAAACCATGCGTGGGTTCGTTTTGGATCAGAACCATCAAACTGTGAAGTCCCGGTTTTCCCCGCCGAGGTTATAGGTAAAGAATCTAGCTGTTTACCGCTTCCCGCGGTAATGGCTTGTCGCATACCCCGCTGAACAACAGTTAAATATTCTTCTTGAGTAAACTTATTTATTAGCACTTCCGGCTTGGATTGAAACAAAACATTACCTTTCTGATCAGTAACTTTATCCAACAGCCTTGGCTTCATTCCGACACCGTTATTGGCAATTAAAGCAGTCCACTCCGCCACTTGTAACGGGGTAACAAGCATGTCCCCTTGTCCGATTCCAATATGATAAGTGTCACCTAAGTACCACTTACTTAAAATCGGATCGGATTTATAAAATTCCGCCTTCCATTCCGGATCCGCCACAATTCCGCTTTTTTCTCCGGGTAAATCCAAACCCCAAGTTTTACCCAAATTAAATTTTCTATAATACTCGGCTAATTTTTCCGCCCCCAGACCTTTAATTTGACTGTTCGGATGTCCGCCGGTTATGGTATAAAAATAAATATCGCTACTTTGTGCAATTGCCGAATAAACATTCATCGGACCCAACCCTTCACGCTTCCAGCTAAAAAAATTATAACTGATTGAAGGATCAAATTGGTTTGGAATTACCAGTACTCCTCTGTCGTTAATTATTGTTGCCGGAGTAACCACGCCCTCCTGTAAAGCCGCTAAGGCCACTATTGGCTTTACAGTAGATCCCGGCGGATAAGTTCCGGTAATGGCCCGATTAAATAATGGTAAATTTTTGTCGGTTAAAAGCGCACTGTAATCTTGCTTCTTAATCCCGTGAGCAAACAGATTACTGTCATACCCGGGCAAACTTACCAAAGCAAGCACTTCCCCTGTTTTAGGATTTAAGGCCACCGCAGCCGCCTTTGATCCGCTCCCGGCTTTTAAATCATTGTATAATTTTTCTTGCAGATCTTTGTCAATATTTAAATGCAAAGTGTTGCCGGGAATCGGACTATTCTGTCCCAAAATATTGGTCAATTTACCTCCGGCATCAACTTCCACTAAATCTTTTCCGTTAACGCCGTGTAAAAACTGTTCGTACTCCGCCTCAATCCCTGACTTCCCGGTAAAGTCCGGCTGGTCATATTTTTCACTGTCCAGACTCTTTAAATCCTCGGTGCTGACCAAGCCGGCATAACCAAGAAGATGGGAAAAAACTGGAGCATCAATATATTGTCGAATCGGTACCTGCCTGACTGATAACCCCACAAACTCACTTGCCCGAGTTTCAAACAAAATTGCCTGGTCCTGACTTAAATCTTGCGCCAAAATTATGGGTTCTAGCACACTAGCTTTATTGCTTTTTAGTTTCTCCAGTAACTCATCCCGATTAAAGCCAAAAGTCGCTGCGGCAGAACTTAGTTCACTATCCAAATCTTGAGGATTTTTAGGCAAATCAAACGGGACGGCAACCAAGTTAAAGCTGGCGGTATTTTGGGCCAATATTGCCTGGTTTCTATCTACAATTAAACCTCTGGGGGCCAGCAAGCTTTGGCTTCTGACCCGATTATTTTCCGATAGAATACGAAAGCTTTCACCCTTAATTATTTGCAGATAAAAAATTCTTCCACCAAAAATAATAAAAGAAAAAGCCAAAAACAGCGAAAGCCATCTAAAGCTTGGCGCAACCCTGTCCGAGTCGTGGAGCTCATCTACGGAGCTCTCTGCATCCACAGCGGACTCTTCCCAGTCTAAAGGCCTTGCTGACTTGCCGGAATTAAAACTGGTATATATTTCAAACGGATTTTTCATTTTTATTGGTATTTTTTAAAATATTTAAACCAAAATCTTCTTACCGACCCAACCCATGTTTTCTCACTTTTATTCCATCTATTAGCTTTCTTAAATAACCGTAAAAAAAATACATTGGGTAAATTAATAACAAATTATATAAATAATTCCATGCAAAATTTCTAAAATACATACTTAAACTCTCGTTGCCGGCATACAAGTGGGAAATTGTTACGAAAAAAATGTATAGCCACAAAAGTAACTTAAACAGAGCCATTGAGCCGAGCAATAAACCGACTAAAAATTTCCAATCCAATTCCAATAAAATAAAATTTTGAGAAATAACGTGTAAAACGGCGGACGTTATCAGTAAGGAAAATGTAAAGCCACCAAAAAAACTGGCCGAAAAAAAATCTAAAAATATTCCGCATATAAACGCCACAAACAAAAAATCATAATCTTTTTTTTCTAAAGCCAAATACATTGTTAGTAAAAACAATAAATTCGGAACTTGTCCAAAAATTGGCAGGTTTCCAAACAAGCCCAAATTAACACCGAAAAGTAAAATTATTGCAATGGTGTAGATTAAATATTTCATACACGGATGATAAACAAATCAACAAAGAAACAAATACCTACTAATGCCAAAATGTTAGAAATTTGTTATTATTTGTGGCATTTGTGTTTTTGTATATTTATACTTTATTTAACTACGAAAACAAAATCCAAATTTTTAAAATCTATTGGGCTCACAATTGAAGCTCGTTTGAATAAATCATTATTCCCGGATAACAAATCACTGACTTCCCCGATTAAAATATTTTTGGGGATCTTTTCGTTTATCCCGGCTGTCACAACCAGCCAACCTGTCCGTAGGTCTGAGGTTTGAGGGATCTGGTCTAGAATAAACCCGCTTCCGAAAGACCCGCGTACAATTCCTGCGTCTGATGTTTGACTTACTTTAGCGTCGGTGGAAAACTGTGAACTGGTAATTAATAAAACCGTACTGGAATTTTTTCCGGCGTAAGTTACTTTTCCCACCAAGTATCCTTGGGAAATAATAGCCTGCCCCTCAGACACGCCGTCAGCGGTTCCGCAATTTAAAACTAAAGCGTCGGAGGAACCAAATAAGTTATGCGACAACACACTACAAGACACCAACTGAAATTTACTATTTTTAATAAAACCGAGTTCTTTACGCAAGGCCTCATTTTCTCTGGTCTGCTGATTATACAAAACCAAATCCTGCTGTAAAGAAGCCACCTGAGAAACCAATTGACCGTTTTCTTGGGTAATTTTTTTTAATTGATAAATGGTGGTAAAAAAACTTTTTACCGGTGTAGACACGCTTTTAATTATGTAAGCGATCGGCCGAGGCGAATTTAAAATCGCAACCCGAACCGGATCGAGCCAGCCTTTGGTTTGCATAAAAACCAAAAACACCGTCGCTGTTAAAAAAGCGGCGAATATTGCAAATGCTTTGGTATAAATAAAACGCATAAGCGATCCTAATCTCCGAATAACACCCGAATGATCCTAAATGGACCCAATTCGGGGCATTCGGATATAATTCGTTGTATTCGGATCGGTTATTACCTCGGTATTCTACCCGGCTCGGACGGCACTAAAACATCTTTTAAGACTTCCAGATCTTCTACTACCACACCAGTACCGCGAGCCACGCATGTAAGTGGGTCTTCTGCAACCGAGACCGGCATAGCTGCCGCTTCTTTAACCAGTTTATCTAAACCGCGCAAAAGCGCTCCCCCGCCGGCCAAAACAATTCCTTTGCTCATAATATCGGAAATTAGTTCCGGAGGAATTTCTTCTATCACACTGGTTATGCTATTAACAATCACTCTCAAACTATGCATTAAAGCTTCCCGAACCTGAGTATCGGAAATAGTAACTTCTTTCGGCAAGCCGGAAACCAAATCGCGTCCGCGCATTTGCGCATAAAGAGGCTCGGGTAACGGATATGCGCTTCCGATTCGGATTTTTACGTCTTCCGCCGTGCGTTCGCCCAGTAACAAATTAAAATTATCGCGGGCGTACTGAATTATATTTTCATTCATTTCGTCCCCGGCCACCCGGACACTTTTAGAAATAACAATTCCACCTAAAGAAATAACTGCGATTTCTGTGGTACCACCGCCAATGTCTACAATCATACTGCCCGAAGCGTCTTGCACATTCAAGCGACTACCAATAGCCGCAGCCATTGGCTCCTCTATTAAATAGGCGTGCGAAGCACCGGCGTTAATAGCTGCATCCTGCACCGCCCTGCGTTCCACATCGGTAACGCCGGACGGAATTCCAATAACCACCCGGGGCCTGCGCAAAAACGCATACGTGTGCGTATGTACTTTATCTATAAAATACCGGAGCATGGCTTCAGTAACTTCAAAGTCGGAAATTACTCCATCAACAAGCGGACGCGTTGCCACAATATGCGGTGGGGTACGCCCAACCATACTGCGAGCTTCGCTACCAATGGCCAAAATTTGTTTGGTGCGTTGGTTCACCGCCACTACAGAAGGCTCGTTTATAACAATCCCCTTGCCTTTAACGTAAACCAAAGTATTGGCCGTGCCTAAATCGATGCCGATATCCTTGGAAAACCGCTGGTAAAATTTATCAAATATCATATCAAAAAATCCTAATGCCAAATTTCTAATTTCAAATAAATACCAAATGCCAAAATCTGAAATTAAAAAATTAGGATTTCATTTGACATTTGTAATTTGATATTTGAAATTTTTATTTTACTTAATTAATTCTGCTAAATCCGATATTCCGATAAGCCGAGCCTCCGACTCACTGCGTTTTTTTACTTCCACCGAACCTTTTTCTATGGTCTTTGGCGACACCAACACCCGGAAAGGGATGCCGATTAAATCGCTGTCGGCAAACTTCACCCCGGCGCTGGTTTCCCTATCATCATATAATACCTCAACTCCCCGCTTTAGTAAATCCTCGTAAATTTGGTCGGCTTCCTTTTCCGCACCCTTAAGAGCCAATAAATGAACCGCGAAAGGAGCTACATTAGCAGGCCAAATAATCCCCTTATCGTCGTGGAATTTTTCTACAATTACGCCCATAAGCCTAGAAGTGCCAATTCCATAACAGCCCATAATTACAGTTTTTTTAGCACCTTGATTATCTGTATACTGTAAATTAAACGCAGAGGAGTATTTATCTTGCAGTTTAAAAATATTACCAACTTCCGAGGCCTTAGTTTCTCTCCAGGTAGTAGGCCCGCAATTAGTACATGAAACGCCGTCTTCAAAAATTTCTTTATTTTTGGCTATGCCACATTTTTCACAAATGTAAATTGTGTCTTCGCCATTTTCAATCTCCACTTGGTATTCATGAGAATATTTGGAAAAAGTTCCCCCTGAGGCTTCTGTCAGTAAAGCATCCACTCCTAAAGTTTTATAAATCCGTTCATAAGCAGGAATGGCTTTTTGGTTATAATATTCTTCCAAGTCTTCAGCAGTGGTGTGAAAACTATACAAATCTTTCATGCGGAATTCCCGACCGCGCATAAGTCCACTCTTTGCCCGTGGCTCGTCGCGAAACTTGGTTTGAATTTGATAGACTGCTAAAGGTAAATCTTTATAGCTGTTTATAATCGGTTGTGCGGAAGGAGTAACAATTTCTTCATGAGTTGGCCCTAACGCGTATTCACTTCCGTGTTGAGACTTAACTTTAAAGAGTACGTCTAAAGTATTCCAGCGACCGGTCTTTTCCCAATTTTCTTTAGGGTGCAGTACCGGCATAAACATCTCATTGCCGATTTTGTCCATTTCTTCCCGAACAATATTTTCAATTTTTGTTAAAACTCGCTGACCCAAAGGCAAATAATTATACACCCCGGCCAAAACTTTCTGTACAAACCCACCCTGCTCCAAGAGCCTCGCATTTACCGAGACGTCATCGGCCGAGGTGGTTTTAGATGTTTTTAAAAAATATTTTGATTGTCTCATATATCGCAGATTAATTAATTCCAAAATTTGCTTTGCCTTGTTTGTTTTTAAAATATAGCTCTTTAAAGTATTTAGAATATCTTAGCTTCCCGAGCACTGCTTCAAGATAATGAGTTACCTGAGAACTGTTTAGATCGCAAATCTTTGCAATCTCACTCAAATCTTTGCCTTGAAAAAAATGCAAGTACAAAACTTCTTTAAAATGCGGTTGTAATAAAGTTTTATCGCTCCAGGCATCTTTCAACACATGATGTAATTCTTTTAAATAAACTTGTTCTTCGGGATTTCTATTAGGATCTAAAATCATTTCACCAAACAACTCATCAAAATTTTTATCGTAAACCTTTCTTCTTTTTTTATTACTAGCCATTCTTTTTGAAACTTGTTCACTTTTTTCAGCAAGAGCCAATACACGCGCTTCGTGTTCAGAAACTTCCGGCTTATCTTCCGGCGACTGATTAATAACCTTGGCCTCAGGATTTGCCATTTTGCCAAAACCCTCGTCCTGTTTGCCCTGCCTAATTCTTCCTTCATTTGATCCCCACATATTATTGTTTCCATCCCGACCGAACCCGAGTGCGTCCGAGGGTAAGCGGAGGGATCTGTTAAATTTATTTATGCTCCCAAACTATCAGATAAGTCTTTCCAATCCGCATTCATTTTTTCAATTAACCAAATTTTCTTTTCGCGACGCCAATTTTTTAATTGCTTTTCTCTTGCCAAGACTCCCTCAAAGCTATCACCCAACTCATAATAGACTAATTTGTGGCATCGATATTTTTTTGTGAATCCTTCAACGGCATCGCTCTTATGTTCAAATACCCTTTTCTTTAAATTTGACGTAAAACCAATATATAACACGCCACTCAAACTTGCCATAATATATACATAATACTGATTGTGCATATATTTTTACAGATCCCTCGACAAGCTCGGGATGGAGAACCAGGTTATTTCTTTATTACATCATTAATTGTTACCGCGACCATTAGCAAAAGTAAAAACACAAACCCGGCAACATTTACTATTTGTTCAAATTTTTGGTTATTCTTTTTCCCGCGAATTTTTTCTATCAGCAAAAATACTACCCGTCCACCGTCCAGCGCCGGGAAAGGCAAAATATTTAGCACCGCCAAGTTTAAAGACAGAAACGCAGTAAATTGCAATAAATAAATAAAGCCCATATCCGCGACCTCACCTGTCAGCTTGGCAATTTTTACCGGCCCGCCTAAACTGGAAAAACCGGTGTGGCTAACAATCAAACCATACAACCCGCTAACAATATTTTTCAGTCCTGAGATGGTGGTCTTGCCACCTTCCCATACAGCCAAATAAGCCGGATACTTAAGTTTGCCTACCAAAGACAAAGCCACTCCTGTTGGGCCTTCGCCTTGAGGCGGATTGGGATTTGGTACTACAGAAATTTTTATATTTTGTTGTTGCCTCTTAATGGCAAATTCCACCGGCGTTCCGGCATGTGATTTTACATAGGCTTGAATTTCCGGTACGCCGGAAAAAGCTTGGCCATCTATACTAAGAACCACGTCATTAGGTTTAATTCCCGCTTTGTCCGCCGGCAAATCTTTTACCACTTCTAAAATGGCGATTTGCTGTCCTGTAAACTGGGCATTTTTTGGCACATCATTCATGCTGGTTACAGCTACCGGCAAGCCCACGCCATAGCCGACAGATAAAAGTACCCAGGCTAAAATTACATTCATAACCACACCGGCGATGAGTGTTAAAAACCTCGGCCAAAAACCTTTGTTAATAAAACTCCCCGGATGTTCCGCACTTTCATTATTTTCCCCTAAAATTCGTACGAACCCGCCCAAGGGAATGGCATTGATTGAATAAACAGTTTTACTGCCATCAAGTCCGGGTTTATGACCCCAAATCATTTTCCATTTGCCGTCAATTTTTTGCACACCAGCAATTCGCGGTGGAAATCCAAATCCAAATTCTTCCACTTGCATTCCGCTTTTTTTAGCCACAATAAAATGCCCGAATTCGTGAACGAAAACTAAAATTCCTAAAAC
>CAYZEI010000002.1:87372-93776 GCA_964477745.1 uncultured Candidatus Saccharibacteria bacterium
TCCACCACTTCCTGTAATTTCTTCTGGCCGATTTGCATATCATCTTTACTTATAACTTTATCGCTTTCCGCTTTTTTCATTTCTTTATGAATAATTTCCCGAACATTGCGAATGCCGATTTTTCCTTTTTCCGCCAACTGACTTACTAACTTGGCCATTTCTTTTCTGCGCTCTTCATTTAACGCCGGCAAGGTAATGCGCACCACCACACCGTCATTGGATGGGTTAAAACCTAAATTGGCCATTTGGATACCTTTTTCAATGGCTTGAATTTGACCTTTGTCCCAGGGAGAAATAACTAAGGTTTTGGCATCCGACACGGTAATGGATGCTACGTGCTCAAGCGGGGCCTTAGCGCCGTAAGACTCTACGGTCACGGAATTTAGTAAAGCCGGATTCGCCCGACCGGTACGCACACCAGACAGCTCATGCAAAAAATGGTTCATGGCTTTTTCAAATGCTTCTTTATGAGTATTCAATATTTGTTCTATCATATTAGCGATCCTAATCCCCGAATAGCATCCGAATGTTCCGAATGGGCCCAATTAGGGGCATTCGTATATAATTCGTTGTATTCGGGTCGGTTGTTAATTATTGTTATTGTTATAGTTCTTATTATTGCACTATATATATCCCCGCGTAAACAATTTGTGGCAACTGCGGATCAATTAAAATATAATTTATAAATCCGGCGGAAGTTATACTTTGTGTCTGCCATGTTTCCCCGGCATCAATGGATTTATATATAGTAGAGCCCACACTAGAGTACACTATATTACTGCTACTTGGGGCAATACTTATGGCTTTGGCCTCGCTTTCGTCCGGCTTAACCGGCAAATTTTGTTTTTTCCAGGTTTTGCCTTCATCCACAGTTTTAAATACTCCTTTATTGGTTGTAGTATAAATTAAATTTGGTGTGGAAAAATCCACAAAGACCTGGGAAAA
This sequence comes from uncultured Candidatus Saccharibacteria bacterium, assembly GCA_964477745.1. Lineage (GTDB taxonomy): Bacteria > Patescibacteriota > Doudnabacteria > UBA920 > UBA920 > PALSA-1336. The sequence goes on from CAYZEI010000002.1 coordinate 88,318, forward strand.
AGAATCAATCGTATCTTTGTTATAAGACATATTCTGCAAGCTGAAAGTTTTACTCAGAGACTCTGTCATGTCTATAAAGTTATCTGCGAAGCCCGTAGATTTAAACATCCCCTTAGTTTTACTTAGCACATACACATTTCCGTTCTGCCACAGGACGCGATTAATGCGATCACTAAAATTATTGGCCAACTGCCAGGAAATTCCACCGTCTGCGCTTTTTACCACACTACCGGAAGTCATACCAATTACCAACTGGCTGGGATTGTTTGGATTTATAGCAATCGCCCGCACCGCATTAGCCGCGCTCTCTTCGTTATAAACCTGATTCCAGCTGGCACCGCCGTCTGTGGTTTTAAGTACCCGACCATGATCGGCGTAAAAACCGGCCGCATAAATTACATTAACGTCATAAGGACTTACCACAAAGTCGTAGACATATATTTTAGATAAGATATTTTTCCAAGTTCCACCGGAGTCTTCGGATTTATATAAACCCCCTGTGTAACTACCAACAAAAAGTGTCTCCCGGTTCTGTGGGCTAAAAGATAACTTGGCAATATTTAGACCAGCGAGGCTGGCAGTGGTACTGCTGGCAATTTTATTGGCAAATTGCCAATCTGCCCCGCCGTTCACGCTTTTTAATACCCCGCCAGGCAACACTTTAGTAAACGGATTACAAGCCGCGGATAAAAAAACAATTGCTAATGCCAGTAAGAATTTTTTATTTTTCATATATATTTACCAACACCTGCCAACAAGCAGGACTGTGTTTTATATTTTTAAAAATAAATTTTGCAACACTAACTTTTTATTAAAATTCTGGTTTAAATCCATTAAGGAATTAGCAATAACACTAACTTTGCTGTAATTTTTAGGATTCTCATTTAGCTTGCCATATTGCCAAAACAACCAACAGTTAAGCATACCAACCAAATCTTCATCTTCTAATTCCGCAAACCTGGAAATTTGCGCCAACTTTTGACCGGGCATAGATCTATTTAATTCTTCATACTCCTTTACGGCATTTTTTTGACTTATAAAAAACTCTTTATCTTCGGAGAGTCGTTTTAAACGACCAAGACTGCCAAAACTCAAATCTATCATTTCCTGAGTTGCCTTTAAACTTAAATTCGCGGAATGAGTTACCAGCTCTTCTTTGGAAAATCCGTGAAAATTAAAAGTTTGACAACGAGAGACAATGGTTGGCAATAATTTTCCAAATCCGGCAACCAAAATTATAATTGTGCTCCCCGATGCTTCTTCCAATGTTTTTAACAACGCATTACCACTTTGCTGATTTAAATTTTCCGCATTGTTGATAATCGCCACTTTATACTTGCCGATAAATGGTTTTAAACTCAACCGACTAATAAATTCCAAAGCCGATTCCATTTTAATTTCACCCTCAACATCAAGCAATAAAAAATCCGGGTGACCTGTCACATTTTCTGCTCCCAAAATTTTTTGCGCCAGCTCTAGACCCAAAGCCTTCTTACCAACCCCCTGAGGGCCAACAAACAAATAGGCGTGCGGAAAAACTCCGGCGCTAAGCTGTTTTTCTAAAATATTTTTTATGGTTTCGTGGCCGAAAATTTGAAAAGTTTTGCCCATAACTGTCATTAATCATAACATTTTCGGCTATTTATGCCAAATTTTTACCGGGTAACGATAACTGTTCCAACCGCGCTGGGATTTAGGTGGTCATGGAAGCCCCAAGTCCCGACTTTTTCAAATTGGAATTGATATTTTCCACCCACGGCAACGGCCTTGCCTGCATCAAAACCCGAATAGCCGGTATGAGTGGGGTGAGGGTCGGACGCCGGCCAAAAACTTGTGGTGCCGGTGTTTTTGAAAATTACATAATCCCCGACTTTAATATTTAATGTTTTGGGGGCAAATTGACTCCCGTCATAATCTATTTGCCAAACTTGAATGTCTGGAGCAGATATATCTCCTTCGCCACTGCTGTAATGTCCGGGCACATAATCCGGGCTGGAGGTGTTATTTTTAGTCGTTGTCGCTTGGTCAGGTTTTGTGGCTTCTTGGTTTAATTTTTCCGTCTGGGGCTGGGTTGCCTGCTTGTTTAATTCTTTGTCAGGACCTAATGTGGGCATATATGGCACGATAACTCTATTTTTTTGGTACAAATAAAAGCCTCCACCCAACAAAATTGCCACCACTAGAATAATAATTGTTTTTTTCATACGCGTTTCTTTAATGCTATAATGTACCTATAATTATATCATATTGTATGCGTAAAATTATTGTAAATGAACCGATCACCAAAGCGAAAAAACGCGAAATTAAAAAACGTCCGAGAATGCAAATTCACGGCCGGTCTTTATTAATTAACCAAAAACACGCGGGGAAAAAAATCTCCTCTCGCTAATGACTTATTGGATCCCTTCATGATACCTAATACTAAATACAAAATACTAGTCCTGGTCGGCCCCACATCCTCCGGCAAATCCGAGTTGGCCATCCAGTTAGCCAAAAAATTCCACGGGGAAATTATTTCCGCGGACAGCCGACAAATTTATAAAGGGATGGATTTAGGCACCGGCAAGGTTGAAGGAAAGTGGAATTTGCCTAATAAGTCCAATCCGACTTATTTTTATAAATCTATCCCCCATCACTTAATAGACTTTCAAAACCCCGCGCGTCAGTATTCCGCTTCTCGTTTTCAAACTTCCGCAAGGAAAAAAATTACCGAGATTATTAAACGCGGAAACTTACCGATTATTTGTGGCGGGACAGCACACTGGATAGATGCAGTGGTTTTCAATCAAGAATTACCGGAAGTTAAACCTAACGCTAAATTGCGAGAAAAATTGGAAAAACAATCGGCTGAGGCATTATTCAAACGGCTGATGAGATTGGATCCTGTGCGTGCTTCCAATATTGATAAATTTAACAAAAGAAGATTAATCCGCGCTCTGGAAATAATAATCACCACCGGTCGCCCTGTTCCAATCTTTAAATCTTTAAATCATCAATCTTTAAATTATTGCGTTCTTTGGCTCGGCATCAATCTTCCTCAAAAAACCCTATACCAAAAAATTGACGCTCGCTTAAAGCAAAGACTTAAAGCCGGAATGATAAACGAAGTAGCTCAATTACATAAATCAGGATTATCTTTTAAACGTCTGGAAGGTTTTGGTTTGGAATACAAATTTGTTTCGCTTTTTTTACAAAAGAAAATTTCCCGCGAAGAATTAATTATCCAACTTTCCTTTGCCATAAAACATTACAGCAAACGCCAAATGACTTGGTGGAAAAGAAACCAAGAAATAATTTGGATTAAGCCAAATATAATAAAAGCCACAAAACTCACCGAAAAATTTCTAAAAGAATAAGTCTTATAAGTCGCATTTGTCCTATAGGACTTATAGGTCCAATTGGCCATATACGTCCTATACGTCCTATTTGTCTTATTCTTCCTGTTTTAAAGCCTCTTAAATAAGAGGCTTTTTTTGTATTACCCTTGACAAAATCCACGAAAAGGTGTATAATATTAGATCTTTATAATGCACTCAAAGTGCTTATATAAGACTTATTTTTGTACATTAAATATATCTTTAGGAGGATATATTAGGAGAAGAAGAAAATTTCCCTTGGGCAAATTGCGCGCAATTTTTTGCGTCCAGTTTGCCCAAGGGAACCACTGCAGAGTTCCATTGGCGCACACCTCCGGCAACCCCGGCTAAGGACATTCCGATGAAATCCATTTTTTCGTCCGTCATTCTGGCGACTCTCGTTGTCAGCGCTCAGGAAACCCCGAAGAACATCTGGCAGGCCCAGGAGCTTGCTAAGAAAGTTTTCGATAGTCAACCGGTCATGGCGAGCCAAAAGGCTCAAGCCAGCCGGTCGGCCGAGGCCAACCAACAAGAACCCTACGTGGTTCTGCGCAGCAACCTCGCCGAGTTTTCCAACGCCTCACCGGCGGTGGAGATTCGGATGGATGTACTGAAAGAATATAACAATCCGGTGTTCGCCAGCGTCCAGGTCGCCAAGTGGACCGGCACCGACTTTACAATTCTGGGGTACGCTGTCCCGGAAGCCGGCGTGTACGGTAGCTTTGAAAAGCTGTCCACGAACGCCACGTACGTCGCATACCGGGCCAACTTCCCGGAAGCGGGCTTCGGCGACACCTACGTGTTCACTTTGGCCGTTTACGACCAAAACAGTGGACAGGTGGTCCAACGGACATCCACCCGCTTCATGGTAGGCGGCGACGGCTTCGGCCATCGCTTTGCATACCATCTGGACGGTGCGATTTACGCGAATGGGTTCCTGTACCTCAAGGGGGTATTCCCGCAGGTACCAAAAGTCTGGGTTCGGCTCGGCGACCCGCGTAACAATTCCACAGGTTTGATGGAAGGTACAGTTGCCTCCACTAACTTGGTGATTGTGCCGTTCAACCTGCCGATGATCAACAGCTACTCATTCCCCTACGACGTGGTCCTCCACATCGCGGAGATGAGTGAGTCATTCACGCTCCCCGGAGGGCTGAAGCTGGAAGCCAGCGCCCAGCAAACGCTTCCGCCAACGGCGGTCCCGCAGAAGTAGATTTTTCTTCTCCTACATTCCTCACGCCAATTGTGGCGTGAGATGAACACACTCGCACCGGCGATGTCCCCTTAAAGGACAACGCCGGTGTTTTGTTTTTATCTTCAATTTTCAATAACTTTTAAAAAATCATCTGACACGATTTTAACGGCCGTTAAAATCGTGTCACTTTTTACCACAATTACTTCACCCCACCCCCGACATAAATTACGCGGCCGCGTAATTTATGTCGGGGCAAAATTTAGGTTTTGCTCTTGCTTTTTTCGGCTAAATTTATTACACTGGCTATCTGTAAATTTTTTCCAAGCGAAAGCTTGGATACAACAATCAACCAGCAGGAGGAAAAACAGTGAGAGCCACGGTAATTTACGTCGCGACTAACAACACGGATAAGAATAGAATAGCCGTGTGTGTAGTTGATGGGCAGGAAGGGTTCGTCGTCTTTTCCATTCAGAAGGGCGGACCATGGAAATCAAGCGTTGAGCCAAAACGGGGAGAACAAATTACGGTTGAAAGTCTGAATCCCGCCGGGCAAGGAGTATGGGTTCCAACATCGGCTTCACCGCTTCCGGCGGAACCGCCGATCGCGCAGATTCGTCGGGCAGTGCTGAGATAGGAAATCCGATGTCCACAATCTGCACAGACTGCAAAGGAACAAAGAAGGGTTGCAAGACCTGCGCCAAGAAATTGACGCAAGGCCGAAAAATAATTCGCCCAAGCGAATCAATCCCCCGGCCAGTTCGCCCGCTTCCCAGAAAATGCCCCGTTCCGGGGTGTGGTTATCAGCTCAATCCTGACGGCAGCTGCACTGGTTGCCTGATTGAAACCCTGTAGCAATGACCTCCTCCCCGGGTTCCGGATGCACTTCACCCGGGGTTTCCAACACGGCA
>CAYZEI010000003.1:0-76663 GCA_964477745.1 uncultured Candidatus Saccharibacteria bacterium
AATACCCGCTTGCTTTCTATATGGCCTCCGTCCGAGGTTTCCTGGTAATTAAAAAATACCCCGTTCCGACATTGTCGGAACGGGGTATTTAAAATTATTTTACTTTAGTACGTCTTCTTCTTAGACTGACCTTTTTATCCTTGCTTCGGGTAAGCTGTTCTTTAATTTTATCCATCACAATATCAAAGGCGGCGTAAAGATCTACTCCTCTGGCGTCTGCAAAATGACCACGCGGTTGAATATCTATTTCGGCTCTGAACGCAGGCTCTTTGGTACGTTTCTTGTCGACTTCAATTTCCACTCTAACTTTGTCTTCGGGTTTTAAAAATACTTCAATACTTTCTAACTTCTCGGTTATAAAATTTCTTATTGCCGGAGTGGCCGTGGTGTTAGTGGCTTTTAGGTTAAAATTCATTTTTGTATTTTTATTCTCGCGCCTGTTTAAAGACACATTAATTTTCCTATACTTAATTTTAACAGACAATCAAAATCCAATCAACTCCGGCTCATACTGCAAAGACAAGCCGGTTTTTTCAAGCACAACAGCTTTTACTTTTTCTGCGAGTCCCAAAACATCTTTTGCGGTTGCCTTACCGGTTTTGTTTATAATCACCAATGGTTGATTTTGATTTATTGCCGAACCTCCAAATTCCAAATCTTTTAGGTTGCAAAGTTCAATTATGAAAGCAGCCGGGATTTTAAATTTACTCTGCTCTTCAAATTTTTTAGCTTCCAAAGCAGTAACCGCTTGGCTACCAAAGTTTTTTTCTATAACAGATCTTAGTTCGGTGTAATCTTCAGTGGTTAAAATCGGATTTTTAAAAAATGATCCGGCATTACCGTTTTTGGCTTTTTGTGGGAATGGAAACTTTTTATTGCGAATTTCTATAATTGTTTGGCGAATTTCGGAAATTTTAGGACTAGTTTTGTTAAATTTTAAATTTAAATCCCGATAGTTTAACACCGGCTTTGGCAAAGCACTGAGCCTGAAAATTATATCAAAAATTATATACTTACCTTTGGCCGAGGAATTAAATATGCTTTGTCTGTACGCAAAACCGCATTCGGAATTTGAGAGAGAAGAAATCTGGTGCGTCTCGGTATTAAAAACCAAAACAGAATCAATAATATTACCTGCCTCCTGGCCATAAGCGCCAACATTTTGTACGGCAATAGCTCCGGTACTGCCCGGAATGTGGGATAAATTTTCCATTCCCCACCAGTTATTACTAACCGCAAAGCTCACGACTTCGTCCCAAACTTCGCCGGAAGCCACCTTTAATACAGCTTGATTATTTTCTCTGCTTAAAATCTCTACTCCTTTATTTACAATCTTTATTACTAAACCGTCAAATCCCGAATCGCTGACCAGCAGATTACTACCTCCCCCCATAACAAAAGTTTTTAACTGATTTTTTTTGGCAAATTCAAATGCCTGCAAGGCATCAAATTCATCGCGCACCACGCAAAAATACTTGGCCGGTCCGCCAATTTTAAAAGTAGTATAAGGGGCTAATAATATATTTTCTTTTATTTCCATTTCAATTACAAAATTTCTTTTAGTTCATAAGCAAGCCGATTAAATGCACCAACCGCCATAACGATAACAACATCGGACGGCTTGGCTTCGGCTTTCAAAATATCCAGTGCTTCCTGTTTATTATGGGCCAGTCTAATGTTGTCCTTCATTTTCAAATTTTTATTTTTGATCTCAGCGATTACATCTTCGGATTTAATAGAGGCGTCAGACATTTTTTCCCGTGCCGGATAAATTTCCGAAATTAACACTTCATCGGCGGAGTCAAAACTGGTAACTAAATCTTCCAGGGTGGCTTTAGTTCTGCTAAAAGTATGTGGCTCAAACACCGCCCAAATTTTCCCTTTGGGATATCTTAGCCTCGCAGCTTTTAAGGTTTCTCGCACCGCTGTCGGATGATGAGCGTAATCGTCGATTATAGTAATTTCGTTTTTTACTCCCACCAATTCAAATCTGCGCTTTACTCCTTTATACGACAATAAGTCCAAAGCAATTTGGTCTTGGCTAAAGCCTAAGGATCTAAGCGTGGCAATAGTGGCAAGCGCATTATACACGTTAATTTCTCCCGGTAACTGAATTTTATATTGCTCGGTTGCACCAAGCAATCTGCCGGAAACATTTTTGGAATATTTATTTGATACCTGAAGCGTGGTAAATTCCCCGACATACTGAGCCTGCTCAATTTTAAAATCCGCCTCATTGTGCACACCAAAACTCACATTGGAGATATTACTTCTGTGAACAAGTTTAGGCAGTACCGCATCATCAGCATTATAAACTATTAAACCATCTTCTGGCATTTTATCAATCAGTTCCGCAAATTCATCCTCCAGGGCTTCCAAACTGCTAAAAACATCGGGATGGTCAAACTCCAAATTATTTAAAACCAATATATCCGGGCGGTAATAATGAAACTTTGGCGTAGGGTCGTCATATTGTGATTTGTATTCATCTCCCTCAAAAATAAAATAATTGCCGTCGCCTACATAAAAGTTACTTTGGTAATTTTGCAAAACCGCGCCAGCCATAAACGAACTATTGTCCAAATTCTTAAACAAGTGCCCCAAAAGACCCGCGGTGGTAGATTTTCCGTGGGTTCCGGCAATTACAACCCGAAGTTTATTTTTACTAAGCTCATACAATAATTCGGCAAATGAGATTCTGGGTAAATTGTTTTTTACAATATAAGCGACTTCCGGATTACTCTCGGTTTCACCAGCCGACAAAATGTAAAGAGAAGATTTGCTTTCAATGACCTGCTTTTCGTCATAGCCTAAAAAGCATTCAATACCCGCGTTCTTTAATACCTCTTTAGACGGCGAGTACAATTCTTTACTGTCTGAACCTACCACCTCATAACCCATATTTTTTGCAATGGCAGAAGTAGCAGACATAGCAATCCCGCCTAAACCGACAAAATAAATTTTTGCCCCGGGAACCAGCATGTCGTTTAAATTAAAATCTAAGTGCATTTTATTTCTTATTAATTAATTGCTTTATTCTTTCAATATATTCCCCGGCCACTTCTCTACCCCGTTCATAAAAATACAAATTAGTTTCCGGAGAGAACTCATTTTTTTTGAACTTGGGGATTTCCGGATAAATCATTAAGTCGCAAGATTCTTCGGCGTTGGATTGTTTTTTGTTCGCTTCGATTGCCAAGTCCAAGCTCTTACCAATAACCTCAAACATTCTCGGCTTCTTTAAGCCTTCAGGTTCTTCCGTAAATATATTATGCAGAATATTTTCCAGGTTATCAATCAAAAAGATTTTTTTTAAAAGATTAAAAAACTTTTTGGCGGAGATTTGATTTTCCGTAAAAATATGTTTGGTTCCGCGCATATTTACCCCAATAGTCACATCCATTCCGGCTTGTTTTAGAAAATCCCCGGGAACCATAGTCAGTAAACCGCCGTCGATAAGTGTTTTGCCTCCCCATTGTACTGGCTCAAAGACCCCCGGCAGGGTGCAGGAAATTCGCGCTGCCCTGGCAATGTCTCCCATACATAGTAAAACCTTTTCCCCATTTTCAATATCTACGGCTACAAAACCCATTAAAGGGCGAACTTCCTCAAAATTCATGCCTTTTGTAAAAGTGCGAATCGCTTCTTCCAATAAATCAATGTTATAAAATCCTCCACCGGTAGAACGGGTCATATAGACCTTTATAGATTCCGGGGTTAAAGATAATATTAATTTTTTAAACTCCGGCAAAGTTCCGCAAGCGTACGCCGCGGCCACCAAACTTCCCCCGCTACAGGCGGTAATATAATCTACCGTCACATTTTGTTCGGATAAATATTCCAAAAAGCCAATATAAAAAGGACTACGGTTACCGCTTCCGGACAAGGCCAATCCAATTTTTGGTCTCAAGTTAGTGTTATGCATTTACTTTTCGGCCAGTTTAATTATAATATCGGCAATTTTTTGAGTAGCGTTCTTAGGCATTATTTTCCCGATATTTTCCTCCAGTTCAATCTTGGCTTCCTGAGCAAAAACTAATTTACGAATAAGGCCAGTAAAATTTTTAGGGTTAATTTTCACCTGTGGTAAAACAATTGCTGCTTGTTTGGTCATTAAATATATGCCATTTAGTTCCTGGTGACTGTCTGGCATCGGTACAATTATACTGAGCTTTTTTAAATTAGACAGTTCAGTTATAGTCGAAAGACCGGCTCGCGACAACACAATATCCGCCACCGCATAAGCATTGGCCAAATCCGGACCTTTGATAAATTCAAACCCGTGATAATTTTCATAAGACAAATCTTCGCCTTTACCGGATCCGGTGGCATGAATAATTTGTACGGTCTTAGTTAAATCCGGTAAACAATTTTTAATTAGCTCATTTATAAAATTGGCTCCGGTGCCCCCACCCAATACCAGTAATGTCGGCAGATCGGTTTTTAATTCAAAAAGTTTTTGCGCGGATTGCTTATTCCCGTTTTTTAGCCACTCTCGAAACGGATTTCCGGTAACTACAACTTTATCGGGACTTTTTTTATAAAATATCCCAACCGAGCTTGCAAAACCTGCCTGAGATTCCGGGAATGTCACTGTGATTTTTTTTGCCGCTAACTGACTTAATTTATTGGCCAAACCCAAAACCACATCTTGCTGATGAATAACTGAAGGAATCCCCAAAAGCCAAGCAGCCCAAATTACCGGGACTTGAACAAAACTCCCCGCTCCAAAAACACAATCGGGACGAAAACTGGTTAAAATTTTGTAGCTCTGGTAAAAAGCTTTTATAAAAATAACCGGCGCTATTAAATTTGCCAATGAAAAATACCGGCGAAATTTTACGGAAACAATAGAAGCAAATTCCACCTTTTGCTCCTCGGCCATAATTTGTTCAGGGCCTGTACTTGTTCCCACCAACAAAAAGTGAGCTTTAGGATGTTGATATTTAATTTTTTCAGCGACGGCCAGTAACGGAGAAACCGGACCGCCACTACCACCGCCGGCAAGAAGAATTTTCATACTAAAATTTTTCTATAAATATTTAGGGTTTCACTTACCGTTTTGTCCCAGTTAAACAATAAACTTCGCGCAAAACTTTTTTCCTGAATTTGACCGTAAAATTTACCGTCACGGGAAAGTAATTGCATTTTTTCGCCGATATCTTTTGGATCTAGCGGGTCAAAATACACGCATGCGTTATCGTAAATCTCATTAAAAACCGGAATATTGGAAGCCAAAAGCGGTAAGCCAAAACTCAACGCTTCCACACCAGGCAAACCAAAACCTTCATGTAAAGAAGCGGTGGCAAAACAATACGCTCCTTTATATAAAGCTCGTAGTTCGTCTTCTTCCACTTGCCCGGTAAAAACCAAACGGTTGGTATTTTTAATATCTAGTGCCTTATGTTTAATTTCCGGATAATGTGAATCGGCTTTTCCCACAACCACCAAATCCATATCTGCTTTATATTTTTGCAAAAAGTAATCAAATCCCCGGGTCAAATTAACCACATTTTTTTTACGTTCCAAAACGCCGACAAATAAAATGTATGGCCTCTTAAGCAAATAGCGTTTTTTTACTTCGTTGACCATTTCTTCTTCCACCGCGGTATTTAATGACGATCCTTCATAAGTCACATGAATTTTTTCCGTCGGCACATTAAGATATTTGGCAATATCATTTTTGGAATACTCTGACACCGTAATTATTGCCTGGGAATTTTTGGCTGCCGCTTCAATAATTTTCGTATAAGCCATAAAATGCAACAAACGGCTTTTTTTTGCTCCGCTGATTTTATGATGCACCATATCATGAATGGTGGTTACAAACGGTTTTTTGTAAAAATACGGGACGTTAAAATTGGGGAAATGCACCAAATCCAGATTGTACTTATTCAGTAATTTCAAAAAGGATGTTTGTTCGGCAAAAGAATAATGCCTGGCATTAGTTTCCACTAATTGAGCATTTTTAAACTGCTGAAAAATTTTTAACTCCTTGGGGTCAGCTGATTTTTTGTTATAAAACAAGTAGTAGGAATTTTCTTTATCCAAACTCAAAATCCGAGGAAACAATTCCAGCGCGTAACGGCCAATCCCGCCCATCCGAGAGCCAAATATTCTTATGTCCAATCCGATTCGTTTTGGCATTATAATAGTTTAAAATTATTTAAAACTTCCTGTGCGGTTTTTTCCCAGGTAAACTTCTTAGCTTGCTCAAATCCTTTTTGAATTAAATTTGCCCTTAAAACTTTATTTGAAACTATTTCCTTTAAAGCAAAACTTAATTCGTCCGCACTATAAGGATTAATTAATAACCCGGCATTAGACACCACTTCCGGTAAAGAAGTTATACAACTGGCAATTACCGGGGTACCGGAGGCAAAGGCCTCAAGTGGCTGAAAGCCGAAACCTTCGTAAAAACTAGGGTAAACCAAAGCCTTGGCAAGTTTAATTAAGGCTGGTTTGTCGGATTCCGAAATATATCCGATATACTTAATTTTAGCATTTTTTTTGCTCTTTTTTATTAAATCAAAGTCTTGGCTGAACTTCCAACCCAAGCGTCCGGCAATAACCAAATACGCTCCATTGTCTACCTGTTCAAATGCTTTTATTAAAGTTTTTAAATTTTTTCTCGGCTCTACCGTGCTTAAAAATAAATAAAAATCTCCGGGTAACCCATACCGATTGCGTAAATTTCTCTGCTCTTCCAACATGTCGCCGGGATTAAATAAATTGTGATCTAGCCCCGGATAAATGACTTTAATTTTTTCCGCATTAATCCCGAACACTTTTATTAAATCATTCTTAGTATGCTCAGACACGGCAAATAAAATATTTGCTCGATTAAAAGCCTTTTTGTAATTTAAAAATTTATGCCACAGCCTTCTTTTTGTGTCATAAAATTCCGGGGTTAAAACCGGAGAAAGGTCATGCGCAGTAATTACCAACTTGGATTTGTCCGAAATATTGTACTGGTTTAAATTCGGCATAAACAGCACATTAAAATCCCCTGCCAGCTGTTCCAATTTTAGCGCTTTAATTTTTAAACCGATATTTAAAATCTTATTTGGCAAGCGGGAATGAACCACTTGGGAATTTACATAGTGAAAATCGCCCAACTGTTTGTTGGAAAAAGAATTGTAAAATAATGTGTACTGATTAGTTTTGTCTAGCTTGAGTAAATTACCCAACAAATTTAGCGTGTAATTTTCCACCCCGGATATACTTCCGGAAGACAAACTTCTCAAATCTATCGCGATTTTCATAGTTTCGTTAAAAATTCCGTAAATTCATTTTTAAACTTCTCTTTACCAAACTTTTTTGCCTGTTGTTGTAAATTTTCTTTTGAATATTTTTTATAATCCCAGGCAAGAATGGCTTGTTTAATTTCTGCTTTGTCGTAAGAAGAAAAAAACTCTCCCGTAACACCGGGCACAATGGTTTCCAAACTCCCACCTTTGTTTAGAGCTAGCGTTGCGGTACCGCAGGCAGATGCTTCCAAAGGCATTAGGCCAAAGTCTTCTACTTGGGGATAAATGTAAGCCAGCGCACCACTATACTCGTTTCTTAATTGGGCATCGGAAATCTTACCTAAAAACTTAATATTACTTTTGGCTATGGACTTTAAATATTCTTCTTGCCTACCGGTTCCCGCAACGTGGAGTGTTAAGCCGAGCTCGTTAAATATTTCAATAACCAGCTCATTTTTTTTATGAGCCTGCAGTCGCCCGGCTAGCAAAAAATAATCTTGTTTTTCCGCTGTCGGCTCCCAAAAAGCCAAATCTACAAATGGATAAATTATTGCACTTTCTCGATCATAAAACTGCTTCACCCGTTTTTGCACTTCCGCTGAATTGGAAATAAAATATTTAACCCGTTGCGCGCCATTATAGTCCCATTTTTTCATTAACTTAATGCAAAATCTGGCTATGGGGCGCAAAATATACGGGGCTTCCTGATTAACATATTCCGGTTCGCTCCATAAAAATCTGGCCGGGGTGTGACAGTAATTTATATGCGTGCAATTTTTTGGCACGTTAATATTTTTTATAAACCCGGAACTGGTGGAAATTACCAAATCGTACCCGCTAAAATCTAAGGAAGAAACCGCTAAAGGTATAAAGGGTAAATAATACTGAAGTTTCGGAAAAAAATTAAAAAATACTTGTAACCAAGAAGTGCGGATGTCCCAAGATTTATATATGTCTTTTAGCTTTTTATCCTGCGCCAATACAAATACCGGAGCCTGCGGAAACATTTCATGCAAAGCTTCCAGCACCCTTTCAGCTCCACCAAGTTGTGTTAAGCTATCGTGAGCCAAAGCAATTTTTAATTTGGTGATGTCCATTAATAATTCGTTTTCGGTTTTTTTGCAAAAAACAGTAACCAAAATGTTTTGGCTAAAATTTTAATATCCAACCATAACGACCAATTCTCAATATAAAATGTATTTAAGCGAATTTCTTCTTCAAACGGTAAATCCGGCCAAGTCACTTGCGCTATTTGCGACAACCCAAAAATTCCCGGTTTTATACTGAACATCCTCGGGTACCGGGTGCGGTACCTCTCTACTTCATCGAGCACGTGAGCCCGGGGGCCGACCATACTCATATCACCTTTTAGCACATTCCAAAATTGTGGAATTTCGTCCAGCTTGCTTCGTCTTAAAAACCTACCGACTTTGGTGACTCGCGGATCATCTTTAATTTTCAAAAACGGTCCGTTCTCGCCACCACGATCATTCTTGTGCCACAATTCCTGTCGAACTTTTTGGGCCTGCTCGCCACCGAACTCCTCGCCTACGCTTAAGTGACTATACATACTTCTAAACTTATAAAATAAAAAGTCTTTGCCACGACCTCCTCTAAGTGCGGAATAAATTACCCTCCCCTTGGAATCCAGCCTCACGGCCACGGCCACAATAATAAATATTGGAGATGTCAGCAATAAACAAATTACGCTGACGAATAAATCCAAAACCCTTTTACTGACTTTACCCCAGCCGTCTAGCGGGGTATTTTTTAGACTAATAACCGGCAGTCCGTTTAAATTTTCGGTTTCAATAATATTTCTTTGGACTTCGAATAAATTAGGCACAAAGCTGAACTTTAGCCCTTTACCGCGGGCAAACTGGACTAATTTTAAATTATCCGCGTCGTTTAACCCGACATTGGTTTGTAAAATTTCATCTATTTGTCCGCCTAAATACAGTTGCTCCAACCTAGAAAATAAATTTTCATTTAACGGCAGTTCCGCGACAATTTCATACCCGTTATTCCGATTCTTATAAACACTTTCAATTGTCGGCAATTCCACTCCACCGGTAATAATTACTAATTTATGCAGGCCAATATTTTTAGAAAACAGTAAAGTTTGTAACAATTTTAAGACTAAGCGACCCAAAATAACCAGTACAATCCCCAGTCCCCATGTGGCCAAAATAATAAACCTAGACGGGAAAATATTTTGATTAAAAAAGAACAACAAAATTACCAGCAACAATCCTAACGATACCCCAATAATAATTCTGCCGGATTCAGAAATAAACTTTCGTGTGCCTTTTAGGTTATACAAACCTAAAAAGGCAAAAATTAAAATTAAAAAGACAATAATTTTGTAGACCACTGACAAAAAATTATTCACATCTAACTGGTAAATAATCGGTCCGACAATAGTGGTGGTTTTTTGTCGCAAATAAAAAGACGCGATTCCGGCCAAAAGCAAGGAAATAGCGTCCACAGGTATGGAAATAAGGTTAAAAACCAGCTCTGTTTTCTTCACCCCGTATAACAACTTTCTATTCTAGATTTGCTCAAAAAAACATGATCTAGAATTTAGTTAATTAAACACCCCCGAAATCAATATAAAGCTGTATTACGGGGTTCATATATCCATTATTATACCACTATTCACAACATAGAAAAAGGCCAATACTACACCAGATATTGACACTTTAGTCAATAAATGCTACAATGCCAGTTGCTCTAAGCAAACCGAATAATCGCTCTTCCGACTTGTCGGAAGGGAGGAAAGTCCGAACACTTATTTGATAGCCTCTATAGAGTTATCAAAACTGGTAGCGGGTAATCCCCGTCGGGAGTAATCCTCGAGGTGCGAACAGAGACGGATTTTTTCGAAAGAAAAATCCGCCCTATCGAATGATAGGGCGAGTCCCAATAGTAATATCGGGAGTGAAACGGCTAAATCCTTACTTGAGTGCAAGGCCAAATTTGGTAGGCTGCTAGATTCCGGACAGTAATGACCGGGACAGATAGATGATTATGTTAAAACAGAATTCGGCTTACGAGTTTGCTTAGGGCATAAAAAAACCGACACTCAAGAGGTGTCGGTTTTTTTATGCTTATATTTTTGTTATATCAACAATCTCACTATAGGGTATGAGCTTGATCCCTTCATCAATGTGCCAGAGACTTACGCCTCCTTTTTCCAGAGAAGTCATTTCTCCTTCTTTTTCAGTCCCGTCTCTCATCAAAATTTTTGCAAAAGCCTTTTTAGTTGGATCAGTAAATCCCCTATCTTTAAGTAATGGGAGGATATTATCCATACTGTAAAAATTTGCAGGCCCTAGATTTGTTTCTTTGTCCATAAAATGGTTATTTAACCTCAAACACAACTGTCATGCTTTCGGTTATATCCTGGCTACCTGGCTCAATATTTGGCGCCACAGACTTATCCATACCGCCTCCGCCCATTCCTACGGCAGCACTTGCATACATAATTGGACTGGTCATGCCGGAGTTAGTTTCCGCAATACTTACAACCTTACCTAAGGTTAATCCAGCTTCTTTAGCCAAGCCTTGCGCTTTGGTTTTGGCATTATCAATAGCCAATTTTCTGGCTTCTTGCTGAACAGTTTCTGGACTTTCAAAGCCAAAATAGACACCTTGAATTTGATTGGCTCCATTATTCACTGCTCCGTCTAAAACTTTTTCCATCACGTCTTGTGACTTATCTACACCCTTAACTTTAACTGTAACTGTCTGGTCAGATTGGTAACCAATAATTACTCCCTTACCGCTTTGCCAATCTTGTTGTGGATAAAAGCTAAACTGAGAAGTATTTATATCTTCCGACTTTACCCCTTGAGCTTTAATAAAATCTATAATCTTATTTATTTTCTTATTGTTGGAATCTTTTACTTCGGTAGCTGTTGCTCCTTGGGACATAACGCCAATAGTAACCGTAGCCAAATCCGGCACGGATTTAATCTTACCTTCGGCCGAAACCGAGATGGTATTCGCCGGCTTTTGGTTCTTAATAACTGTCTTTAAACTATAGCCCTGCTGGACAATTAAAAGAGCCACAAAGGCAATCAAAAGTCCGCCCAAACCCGAAACTAACCATTTTGGAAATGTATTTTCCATAAGTTTATTTTAGTTAATATTTACTCTTACATTATATCAAGATAATGCCCAAAGAGCCAAAATGTTACACCGTTTTTTCTTTGCTAGTGATATCAAAATATAACATGTCAAATGTCAAGACTTGACCCCGCCTTCCCTTTTCTGGTTTAAGATTACTGCGGTCGTCCAATTTTTCAGTGATATCAAGTTGAGTAAATTTTAAATTTTCTACCATAATATTACCCTAAATTTCTCTTTGAAATTATAAATATTTTATATACGATTATAAAACCTAATACACTTTTAAATAGCGTTAACAGATTTAATAAAGTACTTTTAGCATCAAAAATAGTTAATTTTATATAATTTAAAGAATTTAATATAACTAAAATCCCTAAATATATAAGCACCTGTTTTAAATCAGAGGTTCTGTAATTGTACCAAAAGTAAAAACAGATGACGAAAGAAAACCAGAGAATAATAGAGAGAGTTAAAAGAATCATTTTTAAAAGGTAAATTAATATTATTTTTTAGTCTTATTATCTTGTGTTTTAGTATTATTACTATTCTTTGCGTTTATTTTTTGGAGTCACAAATGGAGACATGACCCATTATTTTGTTTCTACATTCTTTTTAGCCTACCTCCCTTAAAGTATAACCCAAAACTGTTAATGAGTCATACTCCCATAAACAAAAAACCACCCGATTTCTCGGGTGGTTTTAATATATAGATTAACGCTTGGCCCACCACTTCGACAGGCTCAGGATGGTCAAAATTAACGCTTGGCCCACTGTGGGCTTCTGCGGGCTCTTTTTAAGCCTGGTTTCTTTCTTTCTTTTTTGCGGTCATCGCGAGTAAGTAGACCGTTTTTCTTTAACACAACTCTGACTTCTTCGGCTAATTTGCCTAAAGCAATGGAGATTCCGTGTCTTAAGGCTTGAGCTTGGGAGTGTAATCCCCCGCCATTTACATGAGCGGTGAAGTGGTAATCGTGAAGTAGTCCTGTAGTTTCAAATGGCTGTTTAATTTCTTCCTGGAAATAAGTATAACCAAAATATCCGGCAACCGGTTTTTTGTTTACTACAGAGTCACCTTTGCCTTCAAATAAACGGACATTGGCAACCGCAGTCTTTCTTCGGCCGGTAGCAAAAATATATCTGCCTTTGCCAATAGCTTTGCGTTCTAAAACCGGTTTTACTTCGGTCTTAACTTCCATAACTTCGGCAACATGCTCTTTGGCAGCAGCTGTGGCAGTGGTTTTTTTATTCGCCACAGCACGAGGCTTTTTTACAGCAGTCGATTTTGTAGCTTTCCCGCCGGAGGCGGGTCCGCCTTTGGCGGATGTAGTTGGCTTAGTAGGCATAGGTGTATTATTTATCTATTTTATAATCGTGTTTGTCACCTTTGACAATCTTCAGGCGGAGCATAATGGCTTTGCGGAATTTCACATCGTCTATCATGGAGAATACGGCTTTGCGTAAAACTTCTTCCGGATTTTTGATAATTAAATCTTTCAGGGTGGTGTTTTTTATGCCTCCCAAGTAACCGGAATGGCGATAATAAACTTTTTGCTGAATCTTTCGGCCGGAAAACTTCATTTTATCCACATTAATGGCAACTACATAGTCACCCATATCAACATGCGGGACAAAGTCTCTTTTATGCTTGCCACGCAAAAAATTGGCGATTTCTGTCGAAGCTCGGCCCATAGCCTTTTTCGACATATCTACTACGTGCCACTTGCGGACAACTTTTTTCGGTAATGTAAGAGTTTGAGATTTCATATAATATTATTTATTCAACTAACTCCAGCAGAGCTTTGGAAGCGCCGGCTTTCGGGTTGTTTAACTTAATCATTCTGGTGTAGCCACCCTTACGGTCTTTGTACTTGGCACCTAAAACTTCTAAAGCTTTTTTAACGGCCATTGGGGAAAGCAGGCTCATTAAAATTCTTCGGTTGTGTAAAGTGTTTTCTTTAGCGCGGGTAATAGCCTTTTCCACATAAGCTTTGGAAGCTCTGGCGTTGGCATAAGAAGTTTCGATTTTCTCATACAAAACCAAAGAGGAAGCTAAAGTGCGAAGAAGCTTTCTTCTGTGATCCATACCTTTGCCAATTTTCTTCTTTTTTTGGTGCCTCATAAAATTAGTAACTAGTAATTAGTAAATAGAAGTTATCTTCCTAAAAATTCAATAATTTCTTTGATAGTCTTGTCGCCCAAACCGCTTAAATTATTGATTTCTTCGTTGCTTAAAGCCTGTAAGGCGGACATGGAGGTAATTCCGTTTTTTACCAAGGCGTTCTTTGCTCTGGTGGAAAGAGTTGAAGACTCAATCTCGTTTTCGCCTTGGGAATTTACAACGGCTACGGGGCTATTGTCTTCATCGGCCGGTACTACTGTTTCTTCAGCCGGAATTAAACCGGTTTTATCAAAATCGTTGGCGAACACCATGGAAAAGTGGTCAACTAAAATGTGAGCGGCAATATCCACAGCTTCTTGGCCGGTCATTGTGCCGTCGGTTTCCATTACTACTTCCAGCTTATCAAAGTTGGTCAACTGACCGACACGTACGTTAGAAACATCAAAATGCACAGCTTTAATAGGAGTAAAAATTGCGTCTACGCCGATTACGCCAAGTTCCAATTTCTGGTTCTCGCGGGCTTCTACCGGGACATAACCACGTCCTTGTTCAATGGTCAATTCCATATCGAACTCGGCATTTTTATTGTCCAAAGTCGCAATGTGTAAATCTTTATTGATAATTTGAACTTGGTCAGTTTCTTTAATATCAGCGGCGGTAACAACAGTTTCCCCTTTGGCTTTTAAGGAAACTTTAACCGGTTCACTGCTATAGCTTCTGACTCTTAACAATTTCAAATTTAAAATAATTTGGATAACGTCTTCTTTAACGTTTGGTACGGTGGAGAATTCGTGGTCAACAAATTTAATTTTAACCGCAGTCACTGCCGCTCCCGGCAAAGATGAAAGCAAAACTCTGCGCATGGCATTACCAATAGTAACACCATAACCGGGGTAAAGCGGTTCCAAAATTAAACTGTATTTGTTATTTCCCAAGTCGGTTACCCGGCCATGGTTTGGCAAAGGGATCACTTCCATAAAGAAACCTCCAAAAAAATAATTATTAAGTCGCGGAACTTAAAATAAGCTCCAAAAAAAATTAAAAAGATTATGTACGGCTATAGTGTTCTACAATCAACTGAGTGTTGATTTGAGTACCCAAACTGCTAATGTCCGGAGAGCTAAGAATTTTTCCGGAAAATTGATCTGGGTTTGTTTGTAGCCAGTCCAAAGATTTAAAAGCCTTCATTTTTTCTTTCAAATTTTCCATATAGGCTTTCTTTTGTTTTACCGCTTTAACGGTAATAACATCCCCTACTTTGGTTTGATAAGAAGCAATGTCCACTTTTTTACCGTTTACTTCAAAAAATCCGTGGTTTACCAATTGTCTGGCCTGAGCGCGACTTTCTGCAAAACCTAAGCGGAAAACAATGTTGTCTAATCTCATTTCCAACATTTTCAGTAAGTTATCACCGGTAACACCAACTTGTTTTAAAGCCTTTTTGAAATAAATTTCAAATTGTCTTTCCATTACACCATAGGAAATTTTCGCTTTTTGCTTTTCGCGAAGTTGCAATCCGTATTCGGACATTCTGACACGGTTTTGTCCGTGTTGTCCCGGAGCAAAATTGCGCTTTTGCAAAATTTTGGCATCTTTGGTGGTAAATGCCATCCCAAGGCGTCTGGCCTTTTTAGCTTTTGGTCCTGTATATCTCATAGATTCATTTATGATTTAAGATTTATGATTTAAGATTTACACTGCAGAAAATCTGCCATCTGAAATCTTAAATCTTCAACTGATATTATACTCTTCTCGGTTTCTTTGGCCTTACTCCGCCGTGCGGGGTTGGGGTCAAATCTTTTATAGTTAAAACGTTCAAACCGCTTCCTTGTAAAGCTCTTACAGCGGATTCTCTACCGGAGCCAATACCTTTAATTAAGACATCCACTTCGGCCAAGCCTCTTTCTTTCAAGCGATGCAAGACATCTTCCATGGTTCTTTGACCGGCATACGGAGTAGATTTTTTGGAACCTTTAAATCCGATTTTACCGGCACTGCACCACATTAAGACGTTTCCTGTCATATCGGTAACCGATACAATGGTGTTGTTGTAAGTGGAGTTTATGTAAACCTTACCCTTAGTGACCTTGACCTTAGCCTTCTTTTTCTTGCTGGTCTTGATTTTAGCAACCGCGCTTAAAACAGCACTTTCGGCAGGCTGGTCGGTATTTTCAGTTGTTTTAATTTCTTCTGTCATAAAGTTATTTAAATTAAAATTTTATGTCTTTTCTGAAGCATTCTTGCGACCACTGCCGGCTGTCTTACGAACATTTCCTCTGCGGGTACGGGAATTGGTTTTGGTTCGTTGACCTCTAACCGGTAAGCCTCTAATATGGCGAATACCGCGGTAGGAAGAAATTTCTTTTAATCTTTTGATATTCAATAAAATTTGCTGTCTGAGTTCACCTTCTACTTTGAAAGTCTTCTCAATGTATTCACGAATCCTGTTTAATTCCGGCTCAGTTAGATCCTTGGTTCTTTTGTTAGGATCAACATTAGTTACAGCAAGAATTTTTTTAGACAATGTTAAACCGACCCCAAAAATATAAGGGAGGGCTGCTTCAATTCTTTTTTCATTGGGGATGTTAACACCAGCTATACGAGCCATATTTATAAATTTAAGATTTATGATTTAAGAATTAAGATTTATATTGCACAAGGCAATCACAAACCTCACTTTTGTAGGCACTACCCTTGGCGTTGTTTGTGCTTTGGGGTTTCACAAATTATGTATATCCGGCCAAATCGGCGGACAACTTTACATTTTTTGCATATCGGTTTTACGCTTGCTCTAACTTTCATATATTGATTTAAGTGAATTAAAAGATTTAAATGATTGACATGATTACTAAATTTGCCATGATTCTTGTCAATCTTTTAAATCATGTCAATTTTGTCAATTGTATTTTCTATCTCATTCTTCTGGTTATTCTTCCTTTAGTTAAATCGTAAGGCGTCATTTCCAGAATAACTCTGTCACCCGGCAATACTCTAATCATGTTCACTCTCATTTTTCCCGAAAGGTGGCCTGTGACTGTCTGCCCGGAGTCTAATTGGACGCGAAAAATAGCATTAGGCAAATTTTCTATTACTTTGCCCTCAAGTTCAATTACGTCCTTTTTATTTGTTCCAGACTTCCCTAAGTCTTGTGTGCTGATTGACAAACTCTTTATAAGTTATATTATCTTTGACAATTTTAACATAAATAACGCGAATGTGTCAACACAAACTCGCGAGATAAAATACCCCTTAAATAAGCGGTTTAAAATTATTATTCCCTTACCGATTCAATGTTCAAATGAATTTTTGAAACAAACAGAGGAAAATTTTTCTGCCAAGAAGGTGCGAGTGTAATTTCTACTTTGTCAATTTCGGCTTTGGACCTAAGTATTTCGTAGACTTCGGTTTGGCTTTTGCCAACCAGTTCCGGGGTAATGTTCGGCAAATCGACATTAAACACTGCCTGTCCTTCAAAATGGACATTTATTGTCCCCAGCTCATTACCCATGTCCAAATTCTTTATTTTGGCCGTAAAAGGCTGTTCGCTGTCAAATTTCAAAGTTTTATTGGATGAAAGTGTTTGCCCAATACGTGCGGAGATTAAATTAGCCAAATCTTTTTCGTTATAGGCCAACCCGTTAATTTTTGCTTCCAAAACCGCAGAAAAATTTGGGGTTTGGGCCCCAACCGCGTTATCTGTGGTAAATTGGGTTATTTCAAAAGTATACGCTTTGTCGGTCAATACCAATCCACTGGACTTTAATTTCTCGTTTATTTCTTGTTGAGCCTTACTTTGAAGTTGTTTTTTTGCGCTGTCTATATCGTCTTGAGAAATAACAGACAAATACCTGGTCGTTCCGCCGGAAATTTCCGTGTCACTTTTAGCAAATAAAAACTGGGGCTTACTGCCAAATACCTGATTTGTAATTTCCAACCGAGTCCCTGCCGGCAAATTAAAATCTTCCCCTCCGGCACTAGCGGCTATTTCCACCGATTGGCTCAAAGAAGATTCGTCCACTTCCTTGGTTTTGGCGTTTTTGTAGACTGTGGGTTTAATTCCTGAAACGTCGTTTATTAAGGTATATGTTTTGCTTCCGGCGGTCAGCACTGTTGTGGAAGACTTTAGATTTATTGGTAATTTGGTAAAATTATATATTTTAATTGTCCCGGCGGATTTATTACCCACCTGCTTTTTTCCTTGGCTCTGGAATTTCTCGGACAAATTAACCGTTTCCGCTATTTTCGTTGCGGGCATGGACAACTTTATAGGATCATTTTCTTTAAAGTTGGTACTAAAATTAATTTCCATATCCCGGGTCACCGGCTCAGTCTTGGGAAAAACCGCAACTGTAGCTTTTGGCAAAACCAAAAAATTCAAAACCAAAGCTACAATAACCAGAATCGTAAACATACCCACCAATGTTTTTTTTGCCGAGCCTTTTTTTACTTTTTGCCGAACCTTCTCTTCACGGGGAAAAATACTGTCGGTAATGTCTACTTTCGGCAAAAATTCCGCTTCTTCAACAACGGACTTCTCCGTCTCCGAAGTAATATGCTTGGAAACAATTTTAGCCGGAACTAATTTTTGCGCAACGTGTTTTATTTCTTTAACCGCATCCGAAAATAAATTTTCTTCGGCAATTTCCGGTTCTGGTTTTTGCTTAGGAGCGTTACGGTTCGGGAGCTTAACGTCGGAAAAAGAAGAAGAGACTTTACTTTTTGGTAAAAATTTCAACCCAAACCCGGCCTCTTTTGCATACAGCTGGCCTTTTTCGTCCATGGTCAAAATAAATACTTCCTTACCCATCATATCCAGCTGTTTTTTCAGCAGGCGCAAATTAATACTGTCGTTAAACAAAAAACAACGCTTTGGACAAACCAAAACTATCTGCTTGGCAGAATTATGTTTTAACCGAGTGACGACCTTAGAAACATCGTCTTCCAAATTTATGTAAACACTGGGGATGGACATGTAAGGAAAGGGAAATTGAAATCTACTGCTATTTTATGCCAAATTCACCAGTTAATCAATAGAGAATCCAAACTTATTACAAAAGGCCTTTATATGCCAATCTTTTGTTAAAGCTTATCTTTTTACTGCTTTCCACCTGAGGCTGATCAAATGGCTCTACACCTCTTAAAACAGAAGAATAAACGGCAAATAGTTGCCAAAATGCCAGCAGTGCCCCAATTTCTTGCGGGGTCGGCGAAGTAACCGACAAGTGAGCTAACGGAATTCCTTGAATCCTGGCATCTTCAAAGGTGCCTTCAAACTCATAACCCATAGCTTCCTTAAGCGGAATTTTGCTGACATCAAAAAGGGCATGCCCTTTTAATTGCACGCTGTGAGTTTGGGGCGGGTAAACGGCGGTTAAATTATTTTTAAAATTATCCACAGAAGTAAAAAAACCGCAAATATTTTTTATCCCGCCAAAGAATCTTTGGTTGGTGTGATGCTGAGACTCCGGAGCTTCGTGGGCAAAATAAGTTTGGCCTTTACCCTCTTTACCAAAACTTTCGTGACATAATTGTACAATCACCGCGGACATTGGAAATAGATTGTGCGTATAAAAAGGCATAAAGACATCCACAAATCCTTTTTGTTCCAATTGCCAAAATATAGACGAAGCTTTAAATGCCAAATTATCTTTTGGGTAAAGATTAAAAAAACTTTTTGCTCCTTCGTATAACCCCTTAACATCCAAACCAACAATCGCAGCGGGTAACAAGCCCACTTCAGTAAAACCGGTATAGCGACCGCCGATTGGCGGATGCATAATAATTTTCGTATTTAATTTTTCCGCCATAGCTCTAACCGGACTGCTTTTACCGGTTACAAACAACAACGGGTAATCCAAAAATTGTGATACCGCTTCTATTTGCGTCATATTTTCCCCGGACTTACTAATGGCAATTACCAAAGTATCTGCCGGTTTTAACATTCTTTTAAGTTCTGCAATATAATCCGGGTCAGCTGTGCTTAAAAAATATGCTTGCTTGGTCGCTTGATATTTCAAGGCATTATAAAAACCGTAAAAACTGGTTATGCTTCCGCCATGGCCGACAACCAAAATGTTTTTATACTGCTCATATTCTTTGGCCAGTTTTTCCATTTCTTCAAAATCCGGCACATACTGAACAAACGCCGGAATTTCGGGTAATTTTATAGTTTCTATTTCTGCCGGTTTTGGGCAGTTATAAAATTCTAGTTTCATACTTTAGATTTAGGATTTCAGATTTTTGATTTTAGTTGGTAGATTGCTAATCAATTATGGCTTTGATGCGACGGACGCCGGCGGAAGAGGCTTCTTCTTTTTGGATTTTAAATTTACCGATTACTCCAGTGTGCTCAACGTGGGGACCACCACAAAATTCGCGAGAGACAATTTCATTTGTGGCAGGATCAGAGACTGTATAAACAGAAACCGTGTCCGCGTATTTTTCCCCGAACACACCAATAGCATCCAACTTGCGGGCGTCTTCGTAAGGCATAATTTCTTTTTTCATGGTTAAGTCGCGCTCAATCCAGCCATTAACCAACTCTTCCACTTTCTTTTTTTCTTCATCGGTCATTTTCTGGGTATGGGTAAAATCAAACCGTGTGCGTTCTTCTGTAATATTACTCCCCTTTTGCCAGACATCTTTACCCAAAACTATTCTTAAAGCCGCGTTCATTAAATGAGTGGCTGTATGCAGGCGAACTATTTTATCTGAGTGTGATGCGAGTCCGCCTTTAAACTGCCCAGCTGAAGCAGTGCGGGAAAGTTCTTGGTGTTTTTTAAATTCAGATTCAAATTCGGTTTTGTCAATTTTTTGTCCGGCCGCAACTGCCAATTCCTGAGTCAGCTCCCAAGGAAAGCCATACGTCTGATAAAGATTAAATGCGTCAGTGCCTGTTATTCGGGTCATTCGGATATCATTCGTAGATTCGGATCGGGACAACAATTTTTCAAATTCTTTCATGCCCTTATCTAAGGTGATTCCAAACTTTTTCTGTTCTCCTTCGATCACCGCAAAAATTGCTTGGGATTTTTCGGTTAATTCAATATAAGCTTCCGTATAAGTAAAAATTACTTGGCCGACTAATGCCTTAAGCCAATGAGCCTTGAGATTCAACAACTTTCCCATAACCATAGCTCGGCGCAAAAGACGGCGCAAAACATAACCGCGGTCTTTATTGGAAGGCTCCACACCGTCACAAACAATAAACACAGAAGCACGAATGTGATCCAAAATAATTCTGGCTTTCTTTATTTCGTCGTTAGACAAAATTTCCTGATCCAGAGCAATTACTTCCCACATTGTCTTAAACAAATCCGTATCGTATGCGGATTTCTGCCCATTTAAAACAGTCAGCACTCGCTCTAAACCCATACCGGTATCCACATTTGGCTTTGGCAAAGGAGTGAGTGAACCATCTTCATGCTTTTGGAACTGCATAAAAACATCATTCCAAATTTCTACCCAACGCGGTTCGTTGACATCATAACTTTCCGGCGCCGGAGTGCCGTCGTCAATCCAATAATGCATTTCTGTATCCGGCCCGCAAGGTCCGGTCGCACCCGCTATCCACCAATTTTTTTCTTTAGGCAAAAAAGAAATTCTTTTTTCCGGAACACCGAGCGATTTCCAAATTTCAGCCGACTCTTCGTCACGCGGAGCATCATTATCCCCGGCAAAACAAGTAAAGGCCAACCTATTCAATGACAAACCTAACCATTCTTTACTGGTTAAAAATTCAAAGCTCCAAGTAATGGCCTCTTTTTTAAAGTAGTCACCAAAACTCCAATTACCGCACATCTCAAAAAATGTGTTGTGGGTCGGATCACCGACTTCATCAATATCTCCCGTGCGAATACATCTCTGCACGTTAGCAACTCTTTTTCCGCCCGGGTGTTCTTGTCCTAACAAATACGGAACCAGTGGGTGCATTCCTGCTGTGGTAAACAAAACACTGGAATCATTTTCCGGCACCAAAGACGCCGAAGGAATTATGGTATGACCCTTAGTTTCGAAAAACTTAAGATATTTATTTCGTAGCTCTTGAGCTGTAATGTTAGGCATTGGGAAAATTTAAATGATTGTCATGATTGACCAAGATTGACATGAATGAAACTGCATGAAAATCTTGTTCAATCATTTAAATCTTATTTAATCTTGTTCAATTCTTCTACTGCTTTATCCATTTGTGGGTCTTTGCCGGCGTTAAAATCTTCTTCGGTCAGTTTGACCTCAAAGTCCGGTTGTAGCCCGTCATGGTTCAAATTCTTACCACCTGGGGTAATCCATTTGGCCACGGTAACTTTAACCGCGCCACCACCGGGCAAATCTACCAATTCCTGCACACTGCCTTTACCAAAAGATTTTTCACCGATCAAATTTGCAATATTATGGTCTTTAAGAGCACCGGCTAAAATTTCCGAAGCCGAAGCAGAACCACCGTTAATTAAAATTACTGTTTTAATTCCCGCCAGCCGACTTGTCCCTTGGGCATTAAATTTAATATTTGAACCGTCGCTATGAGCTTCGGATACAACCAAGTCACCAGTCTTTAACCAATTGGAGGCAACATCTACCGCGGTTTGCAAATATCCACCCGGGTCATTTCTTAAATCCAAAACCACCCCGGAAACATTTTTAGTCAAAATTTCCGTTACCGCTTTATCAAATAGCCCCTTGGTGTCATCGCCAAACCGGCTCAAAGTAATTATTGCAATGGTTTTTTTCTGACCATTAACTTCTGTCTCTTTGTAACTTAACTTTACGCTTTTAATGGCAATCACATCGCGCACAATTTTAACTTCAAACGGCTTGTCCTTGCCTTCGCGAAAAATAGATAGAGTAACTGTCGTACCTTTAGGCCCGCGAATTTTATCTACGGCCTGGTCCACTGACCAATCCTGAGTTGATTGTCCGTCTACCGAAACAATAATATCTTTGGCCTGAAGCCCGGCACGCTTGGCCGGTGTGTCATCTATAGGGGCCACAATTACTATTACATTATTTTTCTTTCCGACCTCGGCGCCAATTCCGCCAAAACTCCCTTTTAGATCGGTTTTAAAACTTTCCAAAGTTTTTGGTTCAAAGAAAGTGGTATATGGGTCACCCAAAGATTCAACCGCACCCTTAACCGCGCCGTATAAAACTTTTTGCTGATTAATGGAATCTTTTTCAATATACTTTGTACCCACAACTTCCAAAGCTTTCCATAACAAACTGTAATCCACAGTTGCCGGAACCTGTGCCTGGTTTATTACTTTAAATTCTTTGGGCTCAAAGGTATAGCCCTTTTTTCCGCTTTGAAAACCGCTATAATACGCACCGCAAACTACGATTAAGATTATTATCCACTTTAATGCCACCGCGGGCATTTTAGGGTCTAGTTGCTGACGATTTTGACCATTCTGATTTTCTGATGATTCCATTATATTTTTCCTAATATTAAGTATATGTATTATAACAAACTTTTAGCTTTATTGTGAAATTACTTGCTCACGACGGGCTTACTTTTAACCGAATTAATTAAAATTAAAACTCCAAGTCTGGCATGTATTCCAACATAGACCAACCAATTTATAAAAAATGGGTACTGATTTTTATAATGCTTGCGATAAAAAATCCACATTGCTTCATGGAACCACTTTAAGGCTTTTAAGGCAATTTTGGCCGATGACGACCCTTTAAAATGGGTTATAAAAGTTTTTGGATAATACCAGACTTTAAAGCCTTCCTCTTTGCAACGCCAACACCAATCTATATCTTCGCCGTACATAAAAAACTCTTCGTCCAGCAAACCGATTAAATCAACTACGGACTTACGAATTAACAAAAATGCGCCCATTACGGAATCAATTTCCATTTCTTGATTAACATCAACCGTAGTTAAATTATAGTCTGCATTAGAAAGTAAAAATAATCTTTTAAAACTATTCCATGGGTTCGGAAATTTCCTCCGGCAGGCCAAATCCAAACTTCCATCCGGCTTAACAACCTTACACCCGCTAACCCCGACTTCGGAATGGCTGTCCATAAAATTCAACATCACTTCAAGTGTATTTTTTTCAATTTTGGTATCCGGATTCAGCAGTAAGATATATTTACCGCTAGCCTGCTTAATACCTAAATTATTCCCCGCTGCAAATCCCGTGTTTTGGTTTTTAATAATCTTTAAATCTTTAAATCTTAAATCTTTTAATTGGCTTTCCAACCACTCATAAGTGCCGTCATTGGAGCCGTTATCTACGACAATTACTTCATAGGAGTATTTTGTCTCAGATGCAAAAACCGACGGTAAAAGCCGTTGCAAATCCAACTTTGATTTATAAGATAAAATAATTATTGATAAATCCATAAACAATTACATTATGACCAAATAATTTTTCTTTTCTTCCACATCTTCGGTAAGAGTTTAAACATTTGCGGCAAAATTTTAAACGTACTTATTTCAAAAAACAAAACATAAAAAAACATAAAAAATTCGCGTGCAAAAAACTGCGGGTAAAACCATTTACTATTTTTTATGTACATAAAAATATGGTTTTGATAATTTAGTTGCCGAATACGTGGGGAAATGGCTTTGTGATGTTTTATAAATCCAAGCAGGTCTTTATACCCATTTTTAGATGACCCGGCTCCCCTGCCATGGTAGCCAATGGCTAGTGGTGCAAATTTACACTGCCAGCCGGCATTACTCATTCGCCAAGCCAAATCCACGTCTTCCCAATATGAATGAAAGTCCTCATCGAAAAATTCTGTTCTAGCTTCTAGCTTATAGCTTATAGCTTTTAGGGATGAAGCTCTGTACATTGCTCCGGCAGCGGATACCGCTTGTACACTTGTATCCTTATCATACTGACCCATGTCTATTTCGTGCTGACCTCTGTCACGCGCCCGCCCGGATTTGCTGATTACCACGCCCGTGGTATCAATGAGCTTATGATTTAAGATGTAAGATTTAAGATTTGGGGAACCCTGTACAATCAAGTCGCCAGGAGCTTGATAAAGTTTTCCGGTTACTGCTCCTACTTTTTCGTCTTGAAAAACTTTTAACATTTGTTCAATATAATCCGGTTCCATAATCATATCCGGATTCACCAGTTGAAAAAAATCCGCACTATATTTTTGGAAAACTAAATTATGGCCTTTGGCAAAACCAATATTGTAGCCGGGGTCAATTATTGTCACTTCTGGAAACTTTTCCGCCAAAAATTCTTTCCCACCGTCATCATTGCCGGAAATTACCGCCACGACTTCAAAATTTTTGTGCGTTTGGGAAAATATTGCGTTAAAAACCGGCTCAATGAACCGCTTGGTATTATATATGACTTGGACAATTACGACTTTGGGCATTTGCAGTAGTTATAAGTTATTAATTATCAATTATTAGTTTTTTCCTCATATTCCTGATAGCGTTTTATGATTATCCCAGCCAATCCTAAATTAATTAAAAAATACATTAGGACTTTATCATTCAACAAAGTAATATCAAACACTGCCGCTCCCAATATCCACAAGACCATTAAAAAAGCTTGGGCAACAAAATAAACCAAAAAGTCTTCAGTTTTGCCGTAATGACGAATAAAGCGCCATAAATACTGAAGCACCGACAGCCAAAAAGCCGCAAACAACAAAAACCCTACCAAGCCGGTTTCCACCAGCACTTGTAAATAAAGACTGTGGGCGGAAATGTATTTGGCCGGCAAATTATATACCTCATTCACTTTTTCACCGACTTCATTATAATTCTGCCCGGTATTTACCTGATTGAATGACACAATAAAATTTCCGAACCCCACACCCCACGGATGGGTCAAGAAAAACAAGGACCCATTTTGCCACATATCAATTCGCCCGCGATTGGAGGTTTCTTTAAGGTCATAAATACTTTGGGCCCGAGCCAGAAAATTTTCCTGAAATTTTTCCACGCGTAAATACCCCAAGGCTTTGTTTATAAACGGGGAAATAAAAAATAATATAAAAATTATTACAAATGGCCACAAGAATTTTTTGGCCAAATGTTTTTGAAAATTTCTGGCATAAGCCAACGTAACCGCTAAAAACGGCAAAGCCATTCCTACCCAAACAGCTCTGGTTCCGGAAAGAATTAATGCCAAGCCGGCAAAACGAATTCCCGACCACAGCCACTTTTTAATATGGGTAAACACGCTTCTGGTTAAGGCCGTACCCATACAAAGTGCAATA
This sequence comes from uncultured Candidatus Saccharibacteria bacterium, assembly GCA_964477745.1. Lineage (GTDB taxonomy): Bacteria > Patescibacteriota > Doudnabacteria > UBA920 > UBA920 > PALSA-1336. The sequence continues at coordinate 25,705 of CAYZEI010000003.1, forward strand.
ATACAAATATAGGCAAACGATTGAGAGTCAGGCATTATGGAAAACATGCGCAAATCTCGACCACCATAAAATGAAAACCAGGAATTGGAATATAATGATACATTAGAAAAATTCTGTCCGTAATAAAGGCGGGTAATGTTGTTTGCCCAATAAACCCAAAAGACATCTAAATTAGTTAAAAAAGTACCGAATAGTTGGGTGAAACCCAAAGTTACAATTATAGCCAAGGACCAAATAACATAGCGGATGATTTCAAAAATTTGCGACTTGCTTTTTAAAGTGTTAATTAAAACCAAATAGAAAAAATAAATATTCACCCAAAATAGCAACAATTTTATTGCCTCTATTCTAAAACTCCCGAATGCCATGGCTAAAACAAGCCCCGTTAACGCAAACCAGCCTAAAAATTTGTCCCAAGGTAAAAAAATAATTCCCTTAAAATTAAACTTCTTTTCCCGTGCTAGCCACACAACAAACAAAGCCAAAAATAGTACCCGCCACATAGACAAGGTGTCAAATTTGGAATTAGGGATAACTACAAAAAACGGTATGGACAAAACTAAAAGCAAAAGTGATTCATAAATCGGCGCTAGAAATATGAAAGCCAACAACAAACCCAGATTCAACCAAATAAACGCATTTGACCAGCCTAACACTGCGATCCCTGCAATGCTTACATATTGCCAAACAGTAAAAAATATAATTAATAACTTTAACCGAGGCAAGGCTTTTAATTTTTCCAAAAATTCTTTTGTCATTATATTTTTAAAATTAATTTGAAATTAAAACGTTTAAAGTCTGTCGGGCGCACTTTTCCCAGCTAAAAAATTTCAACCGCTCGTTGCCCTTAAAAACCAAGCTCTGAGCCAGGGCGGTGTCAAAAATTATTGATTTTAAGGCATTTTTAATATCTTGTGGATTATGAGGATCGAAATAAATGGCCGCTTCTTGGGCCACTTCCGGCATACTGGAAACCTTGGAAACCGCCACTGGTACGCCGGCGGCAAAAGCCTCCAGGATCTGCATGCCAAAACCTTCATAAAATGCCGGCTGGATTAAGACACTGGCCCGTTTTAATATTTCCAAACGGTCCGCGTCAGAAACATAATTTAAATATTCCGCAACGTCTTTATTCTCGTCTAATTTTTTTAAAATTGATTCAAATTTCCATCCCGGTCTGCCAACCACCACCAACTTATGTGGGATTTCCGGATATTGATTTTTTAACATTCGGAACGCATCAATTAATCCTTCCAAATTCTTCCGTGGCTGAAGGGTAGATAAAAACAGCGCATACTTTTCCGGTAAGTCTTTTACCCGATGTTCGCTATTCGCTATTCGCTGTTCGCTAACTTCATATCCATGCCATACCACTTCAATTTTTTCCGCCGGAACCTTATAGTATTTTATAATATCTTTTTTGGTACTTTCGGAAACCGCAATAATTTTACTCGCTCGCTTTATCGCAAAAGACGTGGAAACTTCCAGAAAATTTCTGGTAAACCAAGTAAAACTTTGGGGGTAAAACTTCCAACCCAAATCATGAATTGTTACCACGGTTTTTTTAGGATGGATAAGGGGCAACGCGGAAGCCGGAATAAATAAAACATCAACGGGGTTTAATAGCATTTCCCAGCTGATTCTTAATTGAGTCCAAAACAAAGGGAAAGGCATAACTTTTACCGTAAAATTTTTCGGCAAACTCAATAACCACGGTTCAGGCGTAGACCGTAAATACAGCCGATACTCATTTTGCAAATCTATTTTGGCCAAATGCAAAATCAGCTGTTTAGCATAATGCTCGACCCCGGTTTTAGCTGGGCTATTAGCCCTCTGGGCTTCTATTCCGATTATCATTCTATTATTATATAAGACTTTAACCACTCTCGCCACCTATCTAATATTGTAATGCTTTCGATAACGGCAAAAACTCTTACCGCTCACCATATAATACCTAACAAGAGCCCAAAATAGTGGGATAATTTAACTGTATTAAAAATTTGAAATATGATTCTATACAATAAAAGCCCCTTTTTACCGGGGCTTTTATTTGAAGATCAACATGCAATCTTTAAATCTCTTTTGGTCATTTTACTTGGCAAATTGAAATCCCGCTATCACGCTTTGCAATTGTTGCCATACAAGATCGGTATTCGGTTGATTTCCATTACCATCACCGGAAGTCCAAAGGTTCAACTGAATTTCGTACCACATATCATTATGGTTGACGTGGTAAACTTTAACATGCGATTGAGTTCCCGCGGCTGCCCCATCTTTTAATGCCATACCATATTTTATGCCACTAATGGTAACTGTATTATTCAATTGTAAAGTATCAATTACCGGCGGCGGAACCCCTTGCTTTTTATCTACAGCTGAAAAAAAATAATCGCCACCTGACGCTGAATTATTTATGGAAATAAGCACATCTGCGCGAGTTACGCCTGAAGGCAAAGCGGACTTGGGCAATGAAAATAAAGCTACCCCCAAACCAAATCTATCCAAATAGTTTAATGTTCCTTCCGACAAATCAAGACCATCAGCCCCTGTAACTTTTAACGTAAAATCTGTCGGATATTTCACACTAAAACCATAATCTTTACTTGTATAAGTTTTTGTGGTTGAAGTTTGGGTCGGTGTAGGTTGGACTTGGGTATTGGCGGGCGGTGTCGTTTGCTGTACGGGCGGTGTTACTTGAGTATTGCTTGGGGTGGCACCAGGCTGACTTTCAACCACGGGCGGATTTGAACCACAACCAGCCGCCAGTAAAAATACTGAGGAGATTAGAACTAACTTTTTAAACGCTTGCTCTGTCAAAGTTTTCCCTTTAAATAACAAATTAACATTTTCTAATTATAAAAAGAAAATAATTACTATTCGTTGTGTGTTCTTTTTTATTTTACAACCTTGGTAGAGGTCGGGGTTTTTGCTTGCTCTGCGGGGACCTTATTAATAGGTTTTGCTTCCCGACGAGTAAAAAAAGTCATGGAGTTAATATCATCTTGCAACTGGTTATTGAACGCCACCATTGCTATTACACCGCCGGCAACCATACCGACTACAAAAATTATAACAATTCCCCAAAAACTTTTTATATGCTTTGGGTTAGATGGATTTGTGATCATTTTTATTTTTATTACTTTTAATATAATTAATTATAGCACAAATTCCCCTATTTTAAAACTTTCCGTTTTAACAAACTGCTTTTATGCACTTTAGGTTTATACGCTTTTAAACGGCAAATTTTAGGTCTAAGACCCGCTTTACCCAAATCCCGCTTTAAGTTGTCCACATATGCTGTTTGGTCATAACCCAACGCAATTATTCCTGGGTGTTCTTTTATAATATGCGGTAAGTACGATTTAAGACCACCCAAAACGCATTTTTCCGCCAAGCCACATTTTTTTACCTTAATAAGCCGTTGCTGCTGATTTAAGGTAGGTTTGTGGCCTTTAATTTTTTTTACGTTTAGATCCCGAGCAACAGAAACAATAAGGTATGGATTTTTGACCAACGATCGAGCCTGTTTAAAAAAATTTAAATGCCCCTTGTGCAAAATGTCAAAAGTTCCGAACACCATAATTTTGGTTTGAGATTTTTTTTCCATATTAGATTTTAGATTTATGCTTGAGGCGATTTAAACAACCCTTTCAAAATTTGAATATCTCCTCTACCCAAAAACCCTGTCAGCACCAGCGCCAGAAAATATACTCCGGCTCCGATTGGCAAAGTAATCAGCAAAGAGGCTTCACGAATCTGCCAAAGAACGGCGCCCATAACTAAGGCAGACAACACCGGTTTTAGCCACAGTCCGCTAAAACTAAATTGCACAATATTTTTTCTAATAAAATAAAAATAAAATACCCCTTGAATAAATTCCGAAATTACCGTCATAACAGCTGCTGCTTTTATACCATAGAGCGGGATGAGGAAAAAATTTCCCACGGTATTTATAATTACATTTGCTCCGGTAACCAATAATGCTTTTTTGGTTAATTGAGATATAACCAAAGCGTTTGCTGGAATATAAATAAATAAAATTGCCGGCGCCCAAATTAAAATTGACAATACTCCTGCCGCCTGGGCATATTCCGGACCGGCAAGCAGGGAAATTAATTTTGAAGATAAGACGCTCCCGCCAATAGCCATTGGCACGGCTGCCAGGATCATTAATTTTAAATATTTTTCCAAGTTCTCTTTAACTTCCAAAAGTGCATTTTTTGACATTAGACCGGCAAAAAATGGAAATAAAGTATATGACACCACGGACGGGAAAAAACCCAAAAGATCAAAAATTTTGTATGCCGCGGTATAAAAACCGGTTTGCTCATATCCTTTTAAAAAGGTAATTAACAAAACATCAATCCGGTTATAAATCGCACTAAACCCAACCAATAACGCAAACGGCCAACCTTGTTTTAAAATTTCCCAAATTGGTTTAAGTTCAAATTTAAAGACGGACTTTAGTACATTAGCCTGAGGCAAATGTTTTGCCACAAAAATTTTATACAACACCAAATCCATAAGCCCAAACAGTAACTGTACGCTGGCTAGAAAAACAATGTGCTTATGAAAAATTATGGCCGAAAAAATTATCGCAATATTTACCAGGGAATTCAAAAAATTTATTAACGCGACTTTGCGCATATCCTGAAACGCAGCCATAACCGCCAAGTAGGGATAGGTTAAGGCATTTGCCACCAGGCCCAAGCCCGCAACACATATGGCGTAAAACACCTCTCTGTCATAACCTTTAAAATAGGCTAAAACTACCAAGACAATATATAAACTTACCGATGCCAGAATTTCAAAACTAAAAAAATCTTGGAAGTATTTTTTTGCATTCTGAGGCTCTTCACTTATTTTTTTGGTAATAAATTGTTGGATTCCAAAATCCACAATTGTGGCAAAAATCAACACATAAGACAAAACAAACTGGTACTGGCCGGAAAAATACGGCCCCAAATAACGAAACAGCCTGGTGTAGGCCACAAATAAAAAAACCAAGGCCAGAACTCGTGAGGCGGTTAACCAAAAAATATTTTTAGAAATATTCACACTCATTAAGAAAAATTTAGTAAATTAAGACAGATTAAAAATTATCTGTCTTAATTCTATCAAATTTAGGGAAAACTGTCTTTGGGTCAAAAAATGTATGATATAATTAAGTCATGATAAAACAAAAAATAATTTTAATATTTCTTCTGGTAATTTCCTTTGGTTTTTTTAATTCCGCATCTGCAACCCAACCGCCGGAAACAATCACAACGTCAACAGCAAGCACGACAACCCCTCTGGTGCTTGGTTTGCAAACCCCAAATATTCCGCCGATTATTTCCGCGGTTAAAGATGCAAAAATCAAATTGGCGTCCATAACTTTAAACCATGCCCTTGTGCCGGTTTATAAAAACGTGAAAAATAAAAAAACCGGAAAGACAGAAAAAATTATTTCCAGTTATAAATTAGGCGACAAGGATATTGCCTTGGCAATATTGGATCCAAACACAAACCAAACCATTCTTACGGTTGGTAGACAAAACGGGAAAAAAATGGTCTTCCCGGACCAGAGTGTTGATGTGTCTTTGACCACCTTTAATGGAGTTAACAGTAAATTTAAAGTCAATTCGCCCAGCAATGGACAAATAGTGGCTTTAAAATATTTAATTAGCCCAAAAGAGTCCGGAAGTAAATCTGCAATTGAACAAAGCCTGTACGAAGCAGTATATGTCCCCTATTCACAAAGTTTTAATGACCCTGCGGTACTGGCTTATGGTTCCGATTACTTAAACGGGATTATAAACAGAGTGGCTGACGATTTAAAAAATATTCCCTCCAATTCTGTTCCGGGAAAAACTATAACCGAAGCCATCACCCCGGCATTAATTAAATCTTTAGTTTATGCCGAACATACCGACACCGGCAAGGTTTTAAACAGTACTGACATAAAAAGTACCATTGACCAGCTCAATATTATTTTTGCGCTTAACGAAGGCGACGCATATAAATACAGCGTCTCTACTGCCAATGCCCGAGGAATTGCGCAATTTATCCCATCAACCTACGCTTCACTTACCACCAGACACGCAGATGCCAATTTAATTCCGGATTTTGTGACCGGAATGTCTGACCATGAAAATTCAATTAAAGCTATGTACATATTACTGGATGATTACGCCGGCACAGTTAGGGTAAAAGCCCGGATGGGCTTTGCCGAAGGTCGGGTATTTGAATACGGAGCAGCTTCCTACAACGGTGGCACTACCCGTGTAGCTAAAGCAGTTAATTTGTACGGTGATATGTGGAATGAAGACCGCAGTGGGCAAGAAAATGCCACCAAATTGGCCATTGCCAATTTAAAATCCAAAATTAAAAAAACCGCCGACAAAAAGACTAAGGCTTCCCTACAAATTCAGTTGGCGGAAGAAAATACCAAACTCACAAACTTACAATCCGGAACCCTGCGCAATGAAACCGTAAACTACTTAAAAAAGATTTACAAAGTCATTCAATACTTCAACGGACAAGAAGTCTAATTTCAACAGCTAGGTATATAAAATCATTAATGGTCCAGAGGGTTACATCCCCTGGACCATTTTCGTTTCGCCGATTTCTAGCGGCGCCAGTCCTGGCGCCTGATAAGACTATCCGCGATTAACGAGTCGTAGACAGAAGTCATTTTGAATACTTCAACCATCAACTCGTACCGAGTAGAATCGCTCAAGCCACCACTACGAGACAGCTCCGCACCCAGTCGTTCATAGGCTTGAGGGTAGACCACCACGGCAACAGATCTCCAATTCTTGGCGGCGGCGCGAAGCATGGTGGGACCACCAATGTCGATCTGCTCGACGAGCTGATCGAACGTCAAACCGGACTTTTTTGAGGCGACCGCGAAGTCGTACAGATTGACCACCACCATTTCGATCGGTTCAATTCCGTGTTCAATAATGGACGCCATGTCGCCAGCGTTATCGCGACGGGCGAGGATGCCTCCCGCGACTTTGTGAGATAAAGTCTTGACCCTGCCTCCCATCATCTCTGGGATCCCTGTGAGATCGGAAATATCCCGGACAGACAGGCAGGCATCGCGCAAAACCTTAGCGGTTCCGCCAGTTGAGACCAGCTCGACTCCTATGCTTGTAAGGATTCGAGCAAATTCTACAATTCCGGTCTTGTCAGTGACGCTTAGTAACGCCCTGAAAATTGGCCGAATTTCTTTCATGGAGCCTCCTACAATTTACAAACGTGGGTAGATTCTATTACAAAACGGCAATAAAGTCAAAACAAAAACTCCGCGCATTGGCCGCGGAGTTTTGTTTCAAATATTTTTATTTTGCCAGGGTATCGCCTTTGGCGTAGGCATCAACTTCGGATTGAGGCAGGGTGATAATTTTCTTTGCGGTAATTTTACGGTTTTTGAAAGCTTGATAGGTTAACGGTCTTAACTGGCCGTTTGCCACCAAGAATACCGTTTGGTCGGTGTCGCCTTTAACTACGGTGTTATTAGCCGGTGGGACAGGAATTCCTTCAACCCACTGAGTCACCACATCCGTACCAAACACATAATCCGGGGTTATCCCGCGCTGCTTGGAGACAAAGGTAGAAATACTATGCTTGGTGCCTTCTTTAAACATATATAGCTGACCGGCTTTTGAGCCGACAGAGAAGAAGGTGCGGTCTTTAGGCGTCGCATAGGAACCAAGCGGGAGAGAACTGACTTCATCCGGAGAAATAGCTGTTACATTCTTAAAACTAAAACCACGAATCTTAAAGATTTCACCTAAGACCGGTTGTTTTAATGAATTCTGGACTAAATAAACTGTGTTGTTATTTGTAGCCTTAACTAAACTGCCGTCCAGTGGCGGGACAAAACCATTTTTGGAATAAGAAGATATTTCCGCATCCGGAACTGTGTAAATATCTTTGGCTTTAATTTTATTCTGACCAAAAGTGTAAGCACTATACATTTTTATTTGTCCGTTGGTCACCAAATACACGCTCTTGTCCGAAACCCCACGAATAACTGTGCCGTCTTTTGGAGGCAGGACCGTGCCGGCGTCAAAAATTACCGCTTCTGATGGAGTAATGCTTAAGGTTTTACTGACATCCAATCCTCTTTGCTTAATAACCAAGTCCGAAGCTTGATGGCGAACATTATTGATAAACACATATTTCACACCTGCTGTATCTTGAACGATTGTGTTGTCTACCGGACCCAAGGGCTTATCTGTGGTATAACTTTCAAACTCATTCGGCGAGACTGTAATAGTCGCGTTGAAATCTAGAGCACGCGCTTGAGCAACGAATTGAGGAACCAACTGTTTAACCCCATTTTGAATAATGTAAGTGTCGGTGGCGGAAGTTAACTTAAGTAAAGTGCCGTTTGGATATTTAAACCAACCATTAAAAAATTTCCAAAAATTATAGTTGCCGTTAAATACGTGCGGAGTATATCGATACAAGGCCGCGGTCGCATTGTTGCCCAGTGTAATAGTCTGCTCGGGCAAAATATTTTCATATCCGCCCATGGTATTGTCCAAGGTAATTGCTTGACCGACTCTGGAAGTAACACCATCAATAGCCGGCCCGCGTCCTCCATTGGTTGTAAAAGATTTCATTAAAGATTTAGTCGCTCCTAAATAGCGGTTATTGGTGGAATCATAGTTACCAAATAGTTGATAATAAAATCCCGGGAACAAATTTCCACACCCGGCCGCGTCCGGGCAGTCAAAACCCATGGCTCTGTCTAAAGCTTTTTGTAATTTGGCCGAGTCATAATCGTTTGCGGAAGTAATTAACCCTTGCTCTTTGTTTAAGGTCACCAAAATAACCTGTGGATTTAAACCGCTCTGAATACTGGCATCCCAAATTAGTTCTGCAGCAGTGCGCAAGCGACCCAAATTCGGCCGAGGATCTTCCAAGCCTTGTTTTAATTCTGTTGACTGAGGTTCTTTAAGCTTAGCCAAGAATTCCGCGGAGGTGTTGGCTAAAACGGAATTTTTTACCGTTAAAAACTTTTGGATTCCTTCCGCTCCGCCAAAAGTTTGAGTATCGGAAAAAACCTTATCCTCAATTAATTTATTTGGATTAAAATTTATATCCGGTGTTTGCGCCAAAGTGACGACCGGGAAGACCACCAGAATCAACGCACTAATAATTTGTATAATTTTTAGTTTTTTCATTGTTCCCTTCCTACTACTTAATGCTAACAACTATATGCTAAATGCTATATGCTCATTTAACGTACATAAGCTTCACCTTTAGAAAATCCATTTAAGTCCGCTTTGGAAATAATCAGTACCGGAAACAAATTTAATCCGCGTTCAATATAAAATTTATAATTTATGGGGTGTAAAGTTTGTCCCACCACCCAATACACGGTTTTATCTTGTGCCGATTTTACCAGCGTTCCTTCAACCGGTGGGTAAAAACTGCCGGTTTGCCAGGAACTTACTTCCGAATAGCTTAAAGTATTTATATTTGCAAAGCTCAGTTTGCGTTGCATAAACACCCCATAAGTTATGGGAAGCTTTTGACCGCTATCCATAATATATACAGTGGGTTCTTTGTCTAACTTAATTAATGTCCCGTCCACGGGCGTAATATAACTACCACTCGGCAAACCGGAAAGATTATTGGAGGTTAAAATTATAACCGACTTGCCGGAAAATTTTTGGTTAAATACAAACGGCGATACCAAACGCTTTTGTCCGCCTAAAATTTGATAGGTTGCTCCGGTGCTTTGATCTCGAACCAAATCCCCTTCGCTAAAATTTTGAGCGATTGCCGTTTCCAAACTTTTTGGCACGTTTATCCGACCGGCGCCTAAAAGACCCCGGCAAGACAATCCGGCGCACTGCGAAAGGTTTAAATTATCAACCTGATCCGCTGTGGAAATAATTCGATCACGAATTTGGACATTAGTGGCAAACGGATACAAAGATTTAATTAGCGCTGCTTGTCCGACCACAAACGGTACACCCAAAGATGTTCCCGATGCATAAGCATAAGAATTCGGCGCAGACTTCTTGCTTAAAGGATCATAGTTTATGGTAGACAGAATTCTTTTTCCCGGCGCGACCACGTCGATACAGTTTCGTCCATAATTGGAAAAGTCGGGCTTAATTCCATCCTTGTCCACTGCCGCCACCCCAATTACCATATTAAAATTATTGTCATCACAAATTGGAAAAGAAGGATTAAGGTCTAAACTATTTCCACTTGCGGACGAGTCGTTTCCGGCTGCTGCCACAAGTAGCACGTTGCGGTTAAACGCATAAGAAACTGCATTGGCTAAAGCGGTGTCGTGACCAAAACCAATTCCTCCAATGCTCAAATTTACAAACTGAGCACCGTGATCTGTTGCCCAAACTATAGATTCGGCAACCGCAGCCACATCACCTTTACCGCTTGCGTCCAAAGCTTTAAGTGGCATTAAAGATATTTGCCAATTTGTTCCGGCAATACCAATTCCATTGTTTGACGTTGCTCCCAAAACCCCGGACACCAATGTTCCGTGGCCGTTGTCATCGGAGTTACTCCCGGGGACTATGGATTGATTGGAGACAAAGTCAAATCCGGGAACATAGGAAATATTTTTTAAATCTTCGTGAGTTTGATCTATACCGGTATCAATTACAGCCACGGTATTGGTTTTTAAACCCACGGTTTTATTCCAGGCCACATCAAAACCGGAAGCAACTAAACCCCATTGCTTATCGATATCTTGGCCGTTTACACTAAAGCCGGGATCATTTACCGTAACATTTGCTGTCTCAAGCAATCTATTTATTTGAACATATTGAAAATGACCGCTTAAAATTATTTTTAAATCCGGCAAGGAATACTGAGAATGAAATGTGTAAATATTTTTAAATTCCGCAACTGAAGTGCCAATAAACCGATGTTTTAAATTTGTGGCGACCGACAACAGCTCGGCAAAATCCGCCGGAGAATTTAATTTCGCTATGTATGACTGATTTCCATGAGGGGCTTCGGCCAAAACTACATTAACGGGATAAACCGCAACCAAAAAGACCGGCAAAATCAACCAGGCCATTGCTTGGACAAATGCGGATTTAATTCTTTGTTTGTACATACTATTTATACTTCCCGGTCCACAAATTTATTCTGATTTCAATAATTTCTAACAGCATATTTATCATACCGCTCAATTTAACATGACTAGCTTCATCATTGACCCAGGTAATCGGGACTTCTTTAATTTTATATTTACTTCTTCTGGCTAGGGCAAGAATTTCCACATCGAAAGCCCAGCGAAAAATTGTTTGTTGAGGAAAAATTGAATTGGCCGATTTGGCTGTAAAGGCTTTAAACCCGCATTGCGTATCGGTCACTCCCACTGGCACGATAATATGAACAATTGTGCGGAAAACCCAACCTAAAAATTCCCGCAATTGGTTTTGATCTTTTGCCACATTTGACCCGGCAATTCTTCGGGACCCCAAAACTAAATCATATCCTTGTTCAAAAAACGGTAAAAAGTTGGCAATCTCGTCTATTTTTGTGGAATTATCGGCATCCATAAACACTCTAATCTCGCCAACTGCTTCCAACATACCTTGCTTGGTTACCCAGCCTTTACCGTGATTTTCTTTATTATTTACAAGCCGTAAATTGGGGATTTGAGACTCCAATTTTTGTACCACACCGGCGGTATTGTCTTTTGAACCGTCATTGATTACCAAAATTTCGTAACTAAAGGCCTGTTTTTTTAAAAACTCGCTTACCGACTCCAATGTTTTGGTGATTCGATGGTCTTCATTATAGGACGGGATGATAACCGACAGTTTATTTCCGCTTTTGGCGGGCATGCTATTAATCATTGGGGGTTGCAATTTATTTATTTTATTCATTATATCACAAAGATTAGTTTTTACCCCATATTAATATAGACGGTTAATGTCGATCTTTGTTTCAAAAAAACGCCTCCGTGGATACGGAAGCGTTTAATCTTATTAAATTGGAAGCTAAATATTTTTCAACACTTCCCAACTGGAAGTTATAATGCTTTGTAAATCGCTAAACCGTGGGCGATATCCCAGTTTATTTACTAATTTGGTATTATCGGCAATGGTAACAGCCGAATCCCCTGAGCGCCTTGGTGAAATATCCATCGGGATAATTTTATTTAAAATTTCCGAGGCTCCGTTTACAATTTGCGCGACACTTAAACCCACGCCGGTGCCGATATTATAGACTTCGTACTTGGTGCTGTCATTCATTTGTTTTAATGCCTCGATGTGTGGCAAGGCAATATCCAATACGTGCACATAATCTCGCACTCCGGTACCGTCAAAAGTCGGATAGTTATTACCGAAGACCGTCAAGCTGGGCTTTTCTCCTTTGGCCACCATCATAACGTTATAAATCAAATGAGATTGATGTGTTGGTAAAATTTTTGCCTCTACATCAAAACCACAAGCGTTAAAATAACGGAAAACCACGGCGGAAAAACCCAAAAATTCGCAATAATACTTTATAGTTCTTTCGGCAAGGAGTTTGCTGTAGCCGTATGGATTATTTGGATGTAAGGGGGAAGATTCACTAATCGGTACTTCTGCTGCTTCTCCATAAATTGCCGCCGTAGAAGAAAAAATTATTTTTTTCACCCCGGCTTCATTCATGGCACTTAGTAAGTTGGCTGTATTTGAAACATTATTACGAAAATATTTCTCCGGCTCACGGACAGACTCTTCCACTTCCAAACTGGCTGCCATATGGAATACCGCTTCAAACTTTTCCGAGGCAAATAAATCGCGGAGTAAATTTTGATCGGCCAAATCCCCTTCCACAAACATTGCTGCCGGATCCAGGTTCTCCCGACGACCGGAAGATAAATTATCCAAAACCAGAACTTTATAACCTTGTTTAATCAGCTCTCTAACCAAATGCCCGCCGATATAACCGGCCCCGCCGGTCACCAAAACTTTTTTGGCAACTTTCGGTTGCGGAATCTCGGTTTGAGTTTGATTTAATTCTTGCACACCTTGATTCTCAATTTTCCCCTCTGACAGGACTTTTGATTCTTGATTTTGCAATAACGTATTATATTTTTCTACGGTTAAAACCACTACCGCGGGACGGTCTTCGTAATTCAAAATCAACCCGCCACCGCGATTTTGTGTTTCTTCTATTAATTCCTGAAGGTAAAAATTGTTCATGTTGAAAGTAATTTTAGGGCTTTACCGAGCCAAGAATGCACGATGGTTCCCATTGTGCATAATTTAATAAAAAACAGCCCTGCTCCTTACAAGCCGCTGTTTTTATTTTTGTTTGATAATAGTATATTAGCACTTAAAATAAATAATGCAAGTCGTGCCACTGGAACAAAAAAGGAGCCTCGCCTTCAATTGGCAAGGCTCCTTTTAATATCATCCATTAGCTGAAAATAAGCTTTAAGATTTGTTTTCTGCGTCTAATTAAAGCTGTGGCAGCGGTTAATAGTCCGGAAAAGGCAAAGGCGCCTGTTTCCGCACCGGTCTTCGGAGCAACAAAAGCTCCTAATACTCTCGGGGAATTAATTCTGACAGAAACACTGTTTCCGTAGGTGTTTGTCATTACGTATGACAAATTGTCGGCTAAAGAGAATTTAACTCTGACTTTAAAGCTTCTGGAAACTGCACCGTAAGCCGGAACAGTTAGGCCCGGGAAAGAGATAACATTTCCGCTAACCGAACCACCACCGTTATCAGCCATATCAGCGTAAGGCAAAACCTGAGATAAGTCATCGGTAATAATAAAATTATTTGCCGGGGTGTTACCATTGTTGGTAGCGGTTAAAGTATAGACAATATAGTCTTCTTTGGAAGCCACAACCACGGTTGCATCTTGATTCTTAGTCTCATTAGTTGCTTTTTTGCTGTAAGTCAAACTTACGTTACCGCCCTGTACGGAGCCGGTGTTAACAAATACCCAAGCGTCATCTTGGACGGAAGAGGCGCTGTCACCGGAGGCGACCGCAATATTCTGAATGCTGGAATTATTGCTATTGTTGACTCTGGCCTGGAAACTTACTCTCTTTTGTGCACCGGAAGACAGGTTGCCCAAATACATTCCACTGTACAAATTACTGTCGGAGACATAAGATCCGTCTACTCTAACTGTGCCGGAAACAATGCTTAAACCGTTGGTTAAGTTGTCGGTCAAACGGACATTGTTAATATTTTGGTTACCGGTATTGGTCACAACAATTTCAAATTCCACGGTATCGTTATTATTTACAGTCACGCTATTTTGGAAAGCACCGCTGTTGGCTAATCGAACCGACTTGGAAACTCCAAGCTGACTATATTGATTTGCCGGGACAGTATTACCGGTACTATTTATATAGACATAGCTATAATTATTGGTTGTGGTATTGGTTGTGTTAGTGGTATTAGTTGTATTGGTTGTGGTGTTACAAGAGTAGTTAACGCAGTAGTTATAAGACCCACCGTTGTTGTTAGAACCGGTAGATACTGCTACGGTGGCGGAAGCATTCTGGCTGGTGGCGTTATCAGAAGAGACGGTACCAATGTTTACAATGGTTCCGCTGTCTACTTTAACTACACCTTGATAAGTAATTGTCACTGTCGCGCCAACACTTAAATCACCTAAGGAAACACCTTGCGGGATTCCGCCGGAAAAAGTTCCGGAAACACTTAAGTTGGTTAAAGGTTGAACCTGAGTCGGGTTGCTGTCGTTGAAAAAGACATTTTTCGCAGTAGCTTGACCGACGTTCTTTATTACAACCTGATACTTTACGGCATCGTCTTTTTTCGCGGACACTGAAGAATTGTAATCGGTATTTTGAGTAACATTCTTAACTTGTTTGGTGATGCTTAAAGCCGGCTGGCCAGGATTGACGTAAGAAACATTTACAATTGCCTGGTCGTTAGCGGACATTTCGGCATTCTGCGCGTTTGCTTGTGCGGTGTTAATTATGCTTCCCATAGTAACGGTCACTTTAGCCTGATAAGTAATTACAACCGGGCTTTGAGTAACCGAAGGAAAAGTTAAACCACCGGAAGTTAAACCACTTGCGTGAGATTGACCGTTAACTTTTAATGAACCTTCAACATAAGAAAGTCCGGAAGCAAAAGTATCGGTGACCACAACATTGGTTAAATTAACCGAGCTACCAGCCCAAACTTTAATTCGATATTCAACAATATCATTTTGTTTGGCTGAAGCGGAATGAGTAAAAGATCCATCACCGTTTCTGACTTCTTTAGTCAAATTCACTATGCCTTTTTCGGTGAC
This sequence comes from uncultured Candidatus Saccharibacteria bacterium, assembly GCA_964477745.1. Lineage (GTDB taxonomy): Bacteria > Patescibacteriota > Doudnabacteria > UBA920 > UBA920 > PALSA-1336. Next base: position 40,969 of record CAYZEI010000003.1, read on the forward strand.
CGGTTGATTTATGGAAGTACTGCAATTTGCAGTTTGACCGTCGTTGCTTAAGACAATTACGTTCTTATTTCCGCTTGTGGTATAAGTTGTCACAAAGACATTCCCGGCATAAGACTGTCCGTTACCGGTCCAAGTATAAGGAGAAGATCCGCCAGTGGCTCTAAAAGTGGCCGGTTGACCAACATTATAAGAAGAGCTGTCAGCAGAACAGACTAACTGAGAAGGATTTGATTGAATAACAACCTGAGTGGAAGTTAAGAATTTTCCACAATCCTGGTTAGTGTCATAAATTTTGAAAGTATAAGTATTACCGGCCTGCAAATTAGCAGAAGTGGTAAAGGTACCGTTATTGGCGCCTGTGGTTAAGGTTGATTCGCTACCATTGGAATTAACTTGAGTTAATTTAATACCATGAGATCCATCGGAACCCCAAGTCAATTTAACTGTGTAATTTGTGCCTTGCTTTACCGGGGTGGCAGCATTCAAGAAATAATTGGTGTTTGCCACACAAATAGGAGGTTGGTCACAACCAGCAGTGGTTACATCAACGGAAGCCAATTTGGTTTTTCCATTTGAGGTATTGTATAAGGTAAAGCGATAAGTTCTGTTTGACTGCATCCAAGCAGTGTCGGATGTGGTGTCATTTAAATTGTAACCAACAACGTTGGTAACATTTTCAGCCATATCGGTGACTTCTACAACCGCAGAAGTAACGTTTTGAGTAGTCCAAGAAACAGTGGATCTAAAGAAACACATTCCGCTAATTTTTACGGCCGGAGTGGCTGTAATAGTTCCGGAAGGAGTCTTTACCGGAGGAGCGTCACAACCAGCGGTTGTAACATCAACAGAAGCTAACTTGTTTTTACCGCTTGAAGTATTGTACAAGGTAAAGCGATAAGTTCTGTTGGACTGCATCCAAGCAGTGTCGGATGTGGTGTCATTTAAATTGTAACCAACAACGTTGGTAACATTTTCAGCCATATCGGTGACTTCTACAACCGCAGAAGTAACGTTTTGAGTAGTCCAAGAAACAGTGGATCTAAAGAAACACATTCCGCTAATTTTTACGGCCGGAGTGGCAGTAATAGTTCCGGAAGGAGTTTTCACCGGAGGAGCGTCACAACCAGCGGTTGTAACATCTACTGAGTCTAATTTAGAGTCACCGCTTATGGTGTTATATAAAGTAAAGCGATAAGTTCTGTTTGGTTGCATCCAAGAAGTGTCGGATGTAGTGTCATTTAAGTTATAACCAACAACATTTGTAACGTGTTCGGCCATATCAGTAACATCAACTCTGGCTGAGCTCACATTTTGAGTAGACCAGGTAACTGTAGTTCTAAAGAAACACATACCACTGATCTTTACCGCAGGAGTAGCGGTAATATTACCAGATGGGGTCTGAGCCGGAGGCGGAGTACCACCACAAGAACCGGTAGAAACATCCACCGAGTCTAATTTATCTTGACCGTTGGCGGTGTTATATAAAGTAAAACGATACGATCTGTCGGCTTGCATCCAGGCAGTGTCGGATGTAGTGTCATTTAAATTGTAGCCGACGACATTGGTAACGTTATCTGATAAATCAGTAACGTCAACTCTGGCCGAAGTCACATTTTGTGTGGTCCAAGAAACAGTATTTTGAAACAAACACTGCCCGGCTAATTTAGTCGGATTACTGGCGGTAATATTACCGGAAGGAGTTTGTACCGGAGGAGGGGTAACTGTACCACCGACAACTTTAACTTTGAACCGATAAAATTTAGAAAATTCAAAACAAGCCTGCATTTCACCCATGTCAAAACTGGTAGAGTCACTAACCATATGATCATTACCGGAAATCTGATTGGCTTGATAGTCAAAAAACTGACCGCTACCTAAAACGGTTTCTAATTTTGCACCATCAGGAATATTTACATTTACGCTACCACTGACAACATTGGTAGAACCGCCGGTTCCACGACTGCCGGAAAAAGTGGTGCTGATTGAAGAACCCGAAATATTTACAATACCATTAACTCCATAAGCAGTTGTGGTTTGCGGGTCTAATCCTTGCTGAGCACCATTGTGAACGTAAATTCTGACATATAATTCATCACCGGCTTGTGCGCTGTCGCTTGTACCGTAAGAATTATTGTTTAAATTACGAACCGCGATCGGAGCAAAGTCCGTACAGCCATAACCGGCTACACTGTCCCAAGTGACTGGGAAAAAATTCAAAGTCGCGATGGTCGGAGCATTTGAACAATTTTCCGATTTCGCCACATTAGTTTTTTGCGGAGCAATTACCAAAATAGCGGTAACCACAACCAAAGTTAAAAAAGCCGCAACTGAACCGGGCTTGATTAACTTTTTCAATATGTTCATAAGATTATTCATAAACTTGTTGCTCCTTTAGGAAGTTTAAGGTTTTTGACTTTGGTCAAAGCCTTAAAACACCGGGGCTAATATTAGACACTGATTTATACTCTTTTAAATGTAATTATCAATTAACCTATAATTATAATACTTTTTTGCAATTTTGTCAATACCTAATAATTTTCCATTTTTTGCTTTATTTTAGGCCGATTTTACTTTTCTACCTGGGTAACCAAACCAAATACCACTAATCTCTTTGCTGTTGAACCAACCGGCCAACATGTAGACAAGGCGACCGTGGACTTGCCTGAATTTTTAAACTGTTCCTGATCTGTGGCAGAATATTCTTTTCTGCCGGTTACTACATAGTGGTATATGGCGTCACGACCGTTTTTTTGCACAACAGTAATTTTAAATGACGTATTATCGGCTAAGTCACCCAATTTAGAAAATACTTTGTTATAGTCCCCTTTTGCCCAAATATAATTACTGGAATGTCCGGATATATAGGTTGTGCCGATTTGTCCCGGAAGAGCAGTGCCCGGGTAATGTACAACACCGGTCTGTAGATCCTTGTCAAAGTTTTTCACTTCTTGAGTCCAGATAATCGGAACATTTATATTTAAGGAAGGCACTTCCAAACGCCCGGCTATTGCAGTATTTACTTGCACTTCGGTATCACTGCTCGGAGTTAAAATATCCGCCCCGGTAGCAGGCGCAGTATTGTTTCCGGAAGCAACGGGTATAAAGATATTTCCGGAAACTATGGCGTTACCGCGAATACCGGTCTCTGCACCAGCAACCCGTGAGGGATTCTGCATATTGGATAAAGTTAGCCTGTTACTTACAACTTCCATATCAATATACTTGGCAATAAGGGTTTTTTTCTCGTCATTAAGCGGTTTTCCCGACAGCGGGTCAATACCTAACGCCAAAGCCTGGCTATCTGCCATACCCAACCCTAGCGTATCGTAGGATTTCGGATTTAACTTAAGTAAATATTTTTGAAAATTTGTTAAGCCGTTTCCGGAGTTATCATATTCAGGGTCAATTATCTTTGCGTTACTGACATCATAGTAGTATGTACTTATCCAAGCGTTATATGCGGTTAAGTCTTGTTTTTCCAAAGTTTGCAAAGCGGTTTCCTTTGGAGTTATTGGGGAGGACTGTTTTACTTTAAAAATATTGGAAAAATCAACGGAAGAAAAGAAAAAGAAATACAAAAATATACCCACTGTAAATACAGCGGCATAAGGAAGAACCGCCTTACCAAATTTAATGTAAGCCGGCTGATTGGCCTGCTTTTCTAATATGTCATCGGCAAAATGATTCGCAGAGTGACCGGCTTTAACAGCAGACGGTTCATCAGCAACCGGTTCAACCACAGGCAAATCAGCAACTGGAATATCGGATGTCTTAAGCCCGCTTCCAAGAGGTAAATTTTCAGAAACATGGCCTATGCCAAGCATCTGAGCGACCTCAGCGGTAGTTACCGGATATTTTTTTGTAGAGTTATCTTTTGTCATATATATTGTATTAACTATACATATTAACATAGTTAAGATAATTTGTCAAGTCTAATAAAAGATGCTAAACTAAAAATGATTAAGGGTCTTATTAGCTTAAATTACATCATGGATAAGAGCAATTTTGACAAACCAAATAACTTAATAAACAGACCCGGATTTTTAATTCTGCTTGCTTTTTTCCTTGTCACAAAGCTTTTACTGTCACTCTTTTGGCCCTCAAAAAATGTGCCCCTGGCCTCGGATTTAAGCCCGGAAAACATTCTAAATGCGGTTAACAAAGAGCGCTCAATCAGAAACCTGGTTACTTTAAACACAAACAGCAAGCTAAGCAGTGCGGCTCAAAGCAAGTCCGACGATATGCAGTCAAGGCACTATTTTGCGCACGTTGACCCAGATGGGCATTATATTTGGGACAAAATTGTGGAAGCCGGGTACACGCCATATTTACAATTGGGTGAAAATTTGGCAATTGAATTTTATGATACCGACAGCTTAATGTCGGCCTGGATGAACAGTCCTACACACCGGGCAAATATTATTCAGGAAGGTTTTAGAGACCAGGGAATGGGCCTAGCTTTTGGTGACTCACGAGCCGGCCAATACCACTCTGCAATTACAAATACTTTTGGAGCCCAAGCATCAACCGCAACAAAACCAAAAGTAACCACCACTCCTAAACCCGCAACCTCGCCGGCTCCTGTTGTTACCAAACCGGAAGTTCCAACTCCTCCAAAAAATATTTCCACTGACCCCACAGCCAATCCGGTTGTGACACAAATTATCCCTACCAGCACACCGACAGCACCTGTTGCATCAAATTTTGCTCCGATAGCCCCCAGGGACGCGGAAACTTTAGCAACAAACAAGAACAACGAACCTAACTTTACTCTAAAACAAACCCCAGCACCTGCGACCGGCTCCCCTACCCAAAATCAAACACCAACTAAAGACAACTTATTAGCGATTATCGGACAAAATCCGGAATCAACTTCCAAGAGCAACGACATAAATCGATATTTAATTTTAATCTGTGGAGTAGCATTGCTTTTACTGATGCTGTCCGATTTAAAATCAGCTGTAGAAAAAAAACTCGGGTCATTGGATAAAAAAATCAACAACTTAGCTGTATTGTTGATTTCAATAATCGTTATAGCATTTATGTACTGGCTCTAACTGCTTAAATTTACAAACTGATTTTATATTGGCAACCGTCCAGAAGCTTAGCTTTAAAATTGGTGACACTAAATACCATGGAGGCCAGTAACAAACTTATTACTGCAATTTCCAAAAATACCTTAAAGTTCAAAGCGCGATCCAAGCTGTAATGGAAAATTCCCCAAAGTAAATTATAAAACACCGCCAAAAATACGGCGCCGGTGAAATAATTATACCCCCAAAAAATTACCAAAAAATAACCCGTTAGCCCCAAAATCAAACCAATTCCTAAGCTCAGGCTTAGGTTTTTTGTACTGATTAATTTATGTTGAAATAAGGCCTGATAAATTAACAGGAAGGTTAAGGTAAAAATTCCCACAGCAAAATACTTCGGGCTTAAACAATAATGCCTAACCAAAGCCAAACTGGAAGCAAAGGCCAAAGTAACGGCATAAATTTTTACCACTGATAGAGTTACAAACACGTCGGAACCGACGACTTCCTGTTCCCGAACAATGACTTCCCTTAAAAACCAATAGTTTAAAATAATGGCCACAGAAGAAAGAACGGCGGTTATTTCCTGGATTTTCAGAAATCCAAAATTTACAAACAGCACACCAACCGTTCCCCAAAACACCACGGTAGGCAAAATTAAATAATTCAGCCAGTGACGTAAAAAGGAAATTTTTCGTAAATGACTGACCCTGTCATTAAGAGCGGAAAAAAATATTTTGGCTCCACGACTGGCCACACTTATAACATTTTGATGTTTTGCTACTGCCCGTTGCCACCCGCCACGCTCCCTAAAATGCAAATCATATATTAGGGCAATGTGTAAAATTAAATACGCCCAAATATAAGAGGCGCTTGTTAAAAATAGCCCCGGTTGATTTAAATTCAAAATATAAATTAAAGCCTGGAAACCCAAAACCACCACCAGACTTAACAGGAATGAGGAAATAATTTTTTGCGTTTTAATATGCATGCTATTTATTGGCTAATGATTTTTTATATTCCATTACCGAAGCCTGGTGTAAGGATTCAAAAGTCCCCGCATCAAACCACTGCCCCTCTACAATGTCCACTTTTAGTTCGTTATGTTGTAAATACCAGTTATGCAATTCGGTTATTTCCAGCTCACCGCGGGCGGAAGGCTTAACCGCTTTAGCAATTTCAATTACCCGATTGTCGTACACATATAAACCGGTAATAGCATAATCGGAAATATGAGTTTTGGGTTTTTCTTCAATTTGTACCGCCTGCATTTTTTCGTCAAACTTCACCACGCCAAACCGCTCCGGGTCTGGAACTTTTTTGGCAAAAACTTGACCGCCGACGGAAAAACTTTTAATAATTGGTGAAAAATCATCTTCAAAAATATTATCTCCCAAAATCATACACACGCTGTCAGTTCCAATAAATTCCTGTCCCAAAATAAAAGCCTGAGCCAAGCCTTCGGGTTTGTTTTGAATAATATAAGAAAATTTAGCGCCAAATTCACTACCGTCCCCCAATAATTTTTTATACTGATCGGCATAATCCGGGGCCACAATAATTAAAATTTCCGTTATCCCGGCTTTCAGTAAAGTATTTAGCGGATAAAAAACCATGGGTTTATTATAAACCGGTAATAATTGCTTGGAGGTAATTTTAGTTAGCGGATAAAGCCTTGTGCCGTTCCCGCCGGAAAGAATAATTCCTTTCATAATATTTACGAATTACGAATTTTTACGAACTTACGAAACAAAGCATGAACGTACTAATTAACCCTTCGTATGTTCGTACTCTTTCGTACTTCGTAAAATCGATGTTTAATTATTTAGAAATTCTCTCAAAGATTCTTGCCATGGTCTCATGGCGGGTAATTTGGTATTTAGTAAAACCGCTTTTTTTGGCCGTTTAGCCGGTCGTTTAAATTCTATCGACGAGACTGCCTCCAAAGCTATTGGCTTATTTAAAATTTGAAATATCTCCCGGGCAAATTCAAACCAACTGGCCTGACCGCTGTTAGTTATATGGTATACCCCAAAATCTTTTTTGTCATCCAGAATTTTTTTAACCGTCAAAGCTAGATCAGGCGCATAGGTCAAGCTATTAATTTCATCAGCCACAACTTTAATGGAACTTTGTTTCTCGCTTAAAGATAACATTAAATCCACAAAACTTTTTTTTGCCAATTCGCTCTCCCCTTTTAAACCAAACAACACGGAGGTCCGAATAATATAATACTGTTCGGTGTTTTTTATTATTTCCAGTTCGCCTTGATACTTTGTTTCTCCATAAACCGATTGAGGATTAGGCGGATCTGTTTCTTCATACTCACCTTTTTCGTCGTCAAAAACATAGTTAGTAGAAAAATGGATCAAGGGAATAGCTAATTCTTTACAAATTATCGCCAACTCCCCGGGGACCTGACGGTTTAATTTATCGGCAACCACCTGGTTGTTTTCCGCTCCGTCCACATCGTTATAAGCGACGCAGTTTATTATAGCTTGAGGAACAGATTTAAGATTGAAGATTTTGGATTTAAGATTTACCGCATCTGTGACATCAACATCTTCCCTGTCCCAGCCGATTGCTTCTGCACCAAAAACCTTCATTAATTGAGTGCCGAGCATCCCCTTACTGCCTAAAATTAAAACTTGTTTTTCCATTATTATTTTTCAGAATAATTTTGTTCGTAATATTTTTGGTATTCCCCTGACTTCACATTCTTCCACCAGATTTGATTATTTTTATACCACTCAATAGTCTGGCTTAAATAATCTTCAAAATTATGTTCCGGTTTCCAACCCAGTTCATTTCTTATTTTACTGGAGTCAATGGCGTATTTTACATCATGACCCGGCCGGTCTCCGACAATTTCCAACATCTCTTCGCCAAAACCCATTAATTTAAGAATCATTTTTGCCACTTCCAAATTGGTATATTCTTTATGGTCCGCGCCAACCAAATAAGTTTCGCCGGCCCTCCCCTTGTTTAATACCAAATCAACAGCACTGCAATGGTCCTGAACATAAAGCCAATCTCGCACTTGATTGCCGGGGGTGTAGACCGGAATTTTTTTTCCTTCCAATAAATTAGTAATGGCCAGCGGAATAAATTTTTCCGGGAAATGATACGGGCCAAAATTATTGGAACAATTGGTTATGGTAACAGGCAATCCGTAAGTACTAAAGTAGGCCCGCACCAAATGATCACTACCGGCCTTGGAAGCCGAGTAAGGACTGCGGGGTAAATACGGGGAATCTTCAGTCCATTTTTCTTTTGAGTCCAAAGCAATTTGTCCAAAAACTTCGTCTGTGGAAACGTGGTGAAAATGTTTAATATTATTTTTCCTGGCCGAATCCAATAGCACCTGGGTGCCTAATACATTTGTTCGCACAAATTCTTCGGGGCCGATTATCGAACGGTCTACATGAGACTCGGCGGCAAAATGAACAACCACATCCACGCCGGACATTGCCATGCTGACTGCCTTCGCGTCACATATGTCGCCTTTTTCAAAAATAATATTATTTTTCACCGCTTCCAAATTAGCCAGATTACCGGCATAAGTCAGTTTATCAAAAACAACAATTTGGTCGCTTGGGTATTTCTTGATCCAATAATGGACAAAGTTGGAGCCAATAAAACCCGCTCCACCGGTTATTAAAATTTTACTCATACTTTTAACTTGAGCTTAAACATATAAAGTGCGGAAATAGTCCAGGAGTCAACAATTCGTCCGCTTAAAATCATTTTTTCAATTTCTTTTAAAGCAAACCCTTTCATAACCATATCGCTTTCACCCGGCTCCCGATTGTGCTCGCCCGGTTTTAAACCTTGAGCTAAAAATACCCTTCCTTCGGTATTTCCGCTTCCGGGGGTGGGATAAAACATTCCTAAATATTTCCAGGTTTTGGCGTCAAATCCCGTTTCTTCTTTAAGCTCTTTTTTCGCCTGGGTTAGATAATTTTTATTTTCCGCTCTACCAATCGGCAGTTCCCATAGACGCTTGCCGATGACATAACGAAACTGGTTGACCAAATAAATTTTTTTACCGTCAAACGGAATTATCGCCACGCCCGGATTGCTTTGTAAATAAAAATACTTCCCCCGTGAACCGTCCGGCACAACCACGGCATCCTCGCGAATATTAAACCGTGGGGACTTATATACCACTTTGCTATTTATTTTTTTCCATTTTCCTGTCATTTAAATTTTGTCAATTTTGCACAATTATGATCAATTTTGTCAATTACTTTACTATTCCCGCTTCCAGCTCTTCTTGCGTATATTCCACTTGTTCATCCTTAAGACTTGGATCATACGCCGGATCCGGATAATTAATTAACCAAGCTTCTTCACTGCCGATATTTTCCAAACCAGTGGCCACGTTCTTAGGGATAAACATCCGAGTAGGCACACCGGCTTCCAGCACGGTTTCGCTTTTTACCCACTTGCCGTCTTCTTGCACATAGGTGGTAATTTTCATTTTTCCTTTTAACGCCACATATCTGGCGGCACGAACGCGGTGCAAATGATAACCCTTAAAAGCTCCCGGCAACGCCGCGGTCAAATAGGCTTCGGTCTTCTCTTGGGTTTCTTTATCTTTATACAACTCCATTAGCCAGCCGTTTTCTTTGCCTTGGGCGTCAAAAGTTTTTACTTTTTTTGCTTCTTGTGTTTCCACTTTTAAAATTTCCATATTATTTTAATTCTGTTGGGGTTAAGTTTAAATTAATTTTTTGATTTTTTCTGGAGATCTTAACCGCAATTTTTTCTCCAGGTTTGTATTGTTGCAAAATTTCTTCCGGGGCCATATCGGCATTTACCTGCCTGTCATTGATTTGGGTAACAACATCGCCAGTCAATAACCCGGCGTTATGTGCCGATGATTGGGACTGAACATCTTTAATTAACAACCCTTCTGCTGTTCCGGTGAGCTTACTTTCCGAAGCGGAAATAACCGCATAAGTAAAACCGTAAGCCGGTCTGGAAATTTTATTTGAATTATTCAAATATAATGAGATTGACTGCTTTAAAGAATCGGATGGTACCAACCACTCCCCATTATAAATTCCCACCACTTCCCCGCCGGTATTTACCGCACACTCCCCGCTAACTAACGGCCCGGGCAAATCGGCAATAAATCCCCGCTTTAAATAATCACTGGGGAAAGTTACCCCGGCCACATCATCTTGAGCAGAATTTACAGTTGCCAAATATGCTTTGCTAAAAAATTTCTGAACTGATTTTCTGACAAACACCACTTTGTCTCCTGCGGACAGATTTTTTGAACTCCCAAAATTTGCTGTTGGCACATTGTCGATAACCGCTTTAAAATAAGTCAACGATACGGATAAATCTTTTTGTTGAGAAGTAATTTTGGCAGAACGTCCGTCATTTAAAAGGATGTAAAATTCTCCGGTGGATTTACCAAAAGTTTCGCTTCCGGTAACAAAATCTCCGTTGCTGGTTAAATTTATTGCACTTCCCAAAACCTGCACAACTCCCTGATTGACCAAAACCACCGCGCTGGTTTTTGAACGAATACCGGCAACTGCCAAAGTTACATCACCGCTATCACTGACTCTTATGGTTTCTTTATTATTTATAACAATCGGGGCTTGGGGACTTAAAAATTGCATGCGATTTAACAATGGCCAAGTTGAAAGCTTGGCGGTTAAAAATCTCCCGGCTACAAGATTAAATGCCCAGCCGATCAGTACACAAACAAGTATTAACAAAGCAATCTTTTTTTTGTTCATTTGATTATCGTTATCATTATTATTCTAGTTAACTTACTGAATTATATTCCATGGCGTAAACAATAAAACCACGGCGCTACAAGTCAATATCAACAAAACGTGAAATTGAATTTTTTTAAGATTTAAATTATGAAACTGAAAGTAATAATTTAAAATCAAACATAAATAGAATATATTAAACAAAAATATTCCCTGAACACTGAAATGAAACGGCAAAAAATTTAACGCCCAAAATATTTCACTACAAAATAAACCCAGGACCACAGAGCCCACTAGTTTAGAATTTCCGGTTTGCGGGATCAATTCATAAAATGATCTGGATAAAATTGCAGAACTGATAAAAATCCCCACAGCGTATAGGGCACTAAAAACCGGGATGTATTGATAGAAAGCCGAAAAAGACAAAAATAACCCGAAAGCAATTATTAACACTTCGTTTAATAAAATATTTTCACCCTCTTTCCCCAGCATAACTTCTCCTAGTGAAATGAGTCCGACTGTGACAATTAAATACATCCCTCTAAAACCAGCAGTCGGAATAATTAAAAATAATCCGAAGGCGGCCGCCAAAAGCAACATAAACCGCAAATTTATCCATATGCTGTACTTTTGAATCTGTTTTAAATACCAACGGTTATAAAAAAAGACAGCTGAAGCATAAATCAAAAAAGCCGGCAGTAGAAACCGAAAAATCGGCTGCGGCGTGGCGAATTTTTGTAGGACGATTAAAAAAACCAGTCCGATACAAAATGAAATTAATTTGTGTCTTTGGAGCATTTATAGTTTAAGGCAAAAAGTCCACCGGTGGCTAATAGAACTAAGGCCAAGCTAATGACGGCATTTAGTCTAAAAACCCCAATGAAAGTACTGTCAATTCTAAAAAACTCTAGGCAAAACCTTAAACTATTATACAATAAAACGTAGGAAAAGAAAAGTGTTCCGGCTTTGATAAAAATGTGCGCTTTTGCCGTTTGGCCGGTCCAAAATCCGGTTAAATACAGAAGCAGGCTCAAAATTAAAATGTTCCCCAAAGCCTCATATAGAAAAAACGGGTGGAAATAGCTTGCAGTGGCAAAAATTTCCGGTCTGAATTGTCCCGGCACAAACATTTTCCATGGCAGATTTGTCGGATAACCAAAAGCTTCATAATTGAACAAATTACCAAACCGCCCAATGATTTGACCAAGAAGGAGAGAGGGGGTGAGCCAATCAAGTAGATTTAAGATGTAGGATTTAAGATGTAGGATTTTATCTGCAAAAAACCAAATTACAAAAAGGCCACCCAGGAGGGCGCCGTAGATTGATAGGCCACCGTTCCAAACTTTTAGAATTTCTATTGGGCTTTGAAAATAATACTGAAACGAGGAAAGTACGTGGTAAAACCTTGCGCCAATAAATCCGCCGACAATTACCCAAAATAATAGATCTTCTGCGGAAGATCTCCCAATCCCAAAAGCACTTGCTCGTTTTATGGCTAAATAAAACCCCATCCCCACAGCCAACGCCATAGTTAAACCATAGTAATGAATTTCAATCGGACCGATAATAAATACTTGGGGTAAAATTAAATACCCCAAAAAAACCCGACTTAAAAAATAAGCTAAGACGGCTATAAATAATAAACCCATCAGATATTTATTTTTTGTAGCAAGTATCATGTAGCAAGTATCATGCCTTCTGCGCATCATACTTACTACTTACTACTTACTACTAGAAAAGTGGCGCCTGATGCATTACCCCACTGCGGGGAACGGCATCAACAAATTTAAGGGCTATCTCTTTGGTCTTAAAAAAATCTTTATACAATAACTTGCCGTTATTTAAGGCATAGTCGTAAACCTGTTTTGTTATTTTTACGTCATCTAAACAATATTTTTTTAACAAATCAAGCCTGCCATTTTTGTAGTACAAAATCGCTTCCAAGCCATTACCGGACTTTCCGGTTCCCAATGTCCCTTGGGCTACCAGTTCCAGCTTAATTCTATGACCAATAACTTTTTCAATTTCTTCCAGAATGTCCAAGTAAGGAATTTGAAAAATATCAAAATTTAAATACGGGCGCAATACCTCAAAGTCAAAATCTTTTATATTAAACCCGATAATCTGATCGGCAGTTTGTAATATTGGCGCCAACTTTGGCAGTTCGTGTTCTTCAAATGTGGAATACCTGTCGGTGGAGTAATCGTAAATTCCACAAACGGAAATTTTCAGTAAATGATTTTTGCCCCGTCCGCCAACTTCCTGAAATGATTTCTGAGTTTCAAGGTCCAAAACAATTTTTTTAAGCATACAGCCCTCCGGTTCCGTAAGCCATTCGATAAAAAAACAAGTCCGCCGTAGCCTTGGCGAAGGCTGGATGAGTTTCTAAGTCCAATACTATCTTCTTTAGCATTTTTATTTTTCCTATTATAAATTACTTCGTTAGTATAAAAAATATTTTACTATTACACAAATTCTAAAAGAAAAAGCTCACCATATCCACTTAGGTGAGCCGCGACTATGAGGAGGAGTAAAAGAGTCACTTGGTGCAAAGCGTGCACCCATTTGCCCTGTATTTGTGAGTGGAGGGCTAATATAATTGCTCCCGGGCGAAACCGCCCGGGTCCCTGGGCTCCTTTTAGTTGTGAAATAACCCACCCTGTGGCGGGTTAGCGAAATTTGCGGTATATACAGACCGCAAACTCACTATAATTAAGAATATCTTATTTTGATTAAATGCACAAAGAATAAAAAAAGTCTTGCTTGTCCATTTCAAACAAGACCCGGAGAACCAAAGCTCTGGCTCGCTTGTGGTTTCATTTTCTGCCTGTTAAAGACGGGCCTTTAACAATGGAAGGCAAAAGTGTTTCTTTACCGGTATATGCGCGCAAAGCGAGCATATATAAGCCTGTCGTAAACGCAAAGGCTTATGCCGCTAATAAGAGTCCCTGCCAGTCAGGACACTGTCGGCAACCGGGGCGCTTTCGCGCGTGAGTTCTTCGGCCCCAAAACTTCTGGGGCGAGCGGCGGTTAAAAACCGCATAGTGGTTTGTTGAGTTGCTTCAGTATCTTGACTCTTTATGCGCCTCCTTAGGGGGTCAAAGCCAACAGCATCGGGCAGTCTAGCCCTGTGCAAGTACGGCCATAAATAAACTACTCTTGTACACGCAAAAAGTCAACAAATATTTTTTGCCAAAATCGCGATTTTAGGGTAAAATATATTATGAATTATTAATGCTGTGCCGACTGTCTATCGGTTACAGCCAAAGATATTATGCAACGAACACTATCCTTACACACCACCGAAATGGTGGGAAGCGACGTTTCTGTTTCCGGCTGGGTGAATTCCCGCCGTGACCACGGAGGCGTTATTTTTATTGACTTAAGGGATCACACCGGATTGGTACAACTAACTGTCCACCCGGAGGCCAAAGAGGCTTTTGAAACCGCCAACATTTGCCGGGATGAATTTGTAATTACCGCGGTCGGCAAAGTAATTGAACGCGCCTCGGATTTAGTAAACAAAAATATCCCAACCGGTACAATTGAAATAATTGTTTCTAAACTCACGGTTTTAAACACAGCCAAAGCCTTACCTTTTCAAGTGGCTCATGGGCATGGTGAAGAAACCTTATCTAACGAGGATTTAAGACTTAAATACCGCTTTTTGGATTTGCGCCGCGAAAAAATGCAACGCATGCTGATCCGCCGTCATAAAATGATTAAAAATATTCGCGACTGGATGGACAGTAAAGGATTCATTGAAATCTCCACTCCAATCTTAACTTCTTCTTCCCCGGAAGGCGCGCGCGACTTTTTAGTCCCCTCCCGATTGCATCCGGGAAAATTCTACGCCCTCCCACAAGCCCCTCAACAATTTAAGCAGTTGCTCATGACCGGCGGAGTGCCGAAATATTTTCAAATTGCCCCGTGTTTTCGTGATGAAGACCCGCGCGCGGACAGAAGTCCCGGAGAATTTTATCAGTTAGACTTGGAAATCGCGTTTGCGGATATTGATGAAGTGGTATTCCAAGAGATGGAGCCGTTATTTGTGGAGCTGACGGAAAATTTTGCCGGCAAAAAATGTTTACAAAAACCTTTTCCCCGTCTCCCCTATTTGGAAGCAATGGAAACTTATGGCTCCGATAGACCGGACTTGCGTTTTGATATGAAAATGGTGAATCTTACCGAAGATCTACGCGCCACGCAATTTTCCGTGTTTGGTAATGCCATAAAAAACGGTGGCATTATAAAAGCTATTTGTTGTGCGGATGGCGCAAAGCTGACCCGTTCTCAAATTGACGAACTTACCGAAATGGTTAAAAAAGAAGGCGCGGGCGGTTTGGCATATATTATTATGGCTGAAGATGGAATTAAATCCCCAATTTTAAAATTCCTTTCGGAAGAAGAAAAGCAATCCATTGTTACCAAAACCAAAGCCCAAACCGGTGACATAATTTTCTTTGGTGCTGACCATAAAGATGTGGTCAATAAAGTTTTAGGCAAACTCCGCGACAAACTCGGCGATGTGTTTGGTTTAAAAGATCCGTCCATAGTCGCTTGGGCGTGGATTACCGATTTCCCAATGTACGAGTTAAACAAAGAAGGCAAATTGGATTTTATGCACAATCCTTTTTCCATGCCTCAAGGCGGACTAAAAGCTTTAAACGAACAAGACCCATTAACCATTCGTGCTTACCAATACGATATTATTGCCAATGGTCTGGAGCTTTCCAGTGGAGCCATTCGTAACTACAACCCGGAAATAATGTACAAAGCTTTTGAGCTGGTTGGTTATAGCAAAGAAACTGTGGATGAAAAATTTGGCGCCATGATTCGCGCTTTTGAGTTCGGTGCTCCACCACACGGCGGTTTTGCCCCAGGAATAGACCGGATGTTAATGCTACTTGAAAACGAACCCAACATTCGCGAAGTTATTGCCTTCCCGAAAAACGGCTCAGCCGAAGACGTCATGATGGGCGCCCCCGGAACTGTTGAAGAAAAACAGCTTAAGGAACTCCATATTAAATTGGATTTACCAAAATTAAAAGATAAATAATCTTTATGCCCAAGAAAAAAATATCCAAACCCAAAAAAAAGAAAGTTGTTAAACAAATAGTTCAAAAACAAATAAAGCAACTGTCCAATTCCATAACTAAACTGCTTGATACAGCCAAGATTAAATACAAAACCCTTGAACACAAGGTGGTTTTTACAGCGCATGATGTTAGCGCGACCACTAAAAAGAAACTGGGCGAAATTGCCAAGGTGGTTTTGGTTAAGGCGGACAAAGATTTTGTACTTATAGTTCTCCCCGCGGGTAAATATGTAGACTTTAATGGAATTAAAAAAGCTTTAAAGGCTAAAAAGGTTTCTATGGCAAGTGAAAAAGATATTACTAAATATTTAAAAACCAAAGTTGGTCTCTTGCACCCCTTCGGCTCGGAGTACAATTTAAAAACTCTATTGGACAAAAACTTATCCCGCGCAAAAAAAATGATAGCTTCAGCCGGCACTTACACCCACAGCATTGAATTGTCCTTAAAGGATTTTGAAAAACTAACACAACCGATTAAAGGCGCTTTCGCCAAAGCCAAAAGATAAAAATGGATAAAGTAAAAATTGCACAATTCGAAGGCCCGTTGGATTTACTGCTGTCACTTATTGAACAGCGCCAGTTAGACATAACCACAATTGCTTTGGCGGAAGTCACTGAGCAGTTTTTGCAATATATTAAACAATTACGATCTATTGACCCGACGGTATTGGCGGACTTTTTATCCATCGCCGCCAAACTTTTGGTCATTAAATCCAAAGCCATACTACCCACTTTGGAATTGGAAGATGAGGAAGAAGATGCCGGTTTTGATTTGGAAGGAAAATTGCTCTTGTATAAGCAGTTTAAAGAAGTGGCAAAATATTTAAAGCACTTGGACAACAAACGAAAGCAAAGCTTTACTCGCTCCATTTCTTTTGAGCAGAAAATTAGCTTTTATCCGGACCCGAATATTTCCACCCAAGTTTTACATCAAAATATTTTAACTGTTTTAAACGGACTAAAAGAACTGGATGCCTTACCCAAAGCCAAACTTAAAGAAGCGGTATCTATTCAAGAAAAAATTGACCACTTAAGAATTACTCTGGGAAATAAAATTGAAACTAAATTAAGCGATCTTTTAAAGACCGCAAAAAATAAAGGGGAAATAATTATTACTTTTTTGGCCCTGTTGGAATTAATCAAGCAAAGAATTTTTGTGGCGGACCAAGACGCGTTGTTTACCGAAGTGGTAATAAAAAAATATGATCCGAACGTATTAATAACAGTTAATGATAACGAAAATTTAGCATCGTAAATTTATGAGCAAAACTTTACTGGGATTATTATTTATTCTTGGGGGGGTCATGTACGGTTCCTTGGCCATAGATGATATCTACAACAAAACCCTGGGCTGGCTGGTGGAAAATAAATGGGTTAAGCCTCCCACTGTGGGGAAAAAGGATATTACCAACATTCTTGGTCGCAAACCCACAATTTTACTTTATAGTTTTGGATTAATAATTATTGGTTTATTTATTATATGGAACAGGAACAATTAACAAAAACTTTAGAAGCCGTCCTCTTTGTAGCGGCTAAACCTTTTAAAGCCAAGGAACTGGCAAAAATTTTAGAGTTGGATTTAAAAGAAATTCAAACCGCGCTCGATACTCTTTGTGAATTACGAAAAGAATCCGGCATTGTGGTGCTAAACAACAATGGCGAATACCAATTGGCTACCAACAGCGCATTTTCAACGCAAGTCAAAAATTTCCTGAATGCGGAACTACGGGAAAAACTTACCGATGCCACAGTGGAAGTTTTGGCCATTATTGCCTATCGCCAGCCAATCTCAAAAGCGGAAATAGAAGCAATCCGGGGAGTCAACTCCCAGTACTCTTTACGCAATCTTTTAATGCGCGGACTTATTGAAAAAGTAAGTAACCCCTCTGATGCCAGAAGTTTCTTGTATCAAACCACTACGGAATTTTTGATGCATCTTGGTCTAACCGGCGTTAACGAATTACCAGAATTTGAAAAACTGGTTGCCCAAATTAAACTTCCTGACACTCCGGCTATAACTAATAGTGCCGAACCTGATAAAGCCGAAGAACTAATAACACCACCAGATATTTCAGAGGAGCAACAAATAATCCAACCTGAACCAATTATTGAAACCCAAGAAACAACAATAATTGAAACGCCAACGGAAACAATTATCGTTGCAGAAAATACCGAACAAGTCACTGAAACAGAAGACGACGATGAACCAGAAGAAGACGACGATGATGAGGATGAGGATGACGAAGAAGAATAACTTTCAACATAAAGCCCGTTCCAATATCGGAACGGGCTTTCTCTATTTCTCTATTTCGGCAACTCTTCATACGACTCTTTGGGACTGGAAGGGATCTCTTGCTTTAAAACCACCTTACCGCACCCGGCGGCAACCAGACTCAATAAGGCAAAAATTAATATAATCTTTTTCATATTTTTTTGTTTATATAACCAGCAAAGCGGCACCGACAGCGCCGGCATTTTTTAATTTTGAAGCTACAATGTTAGACGGTTTAATTTTATAAGAGGCTAAATTTTTTGTGCAAATTTGTCTGGCTAAATTTAGAAAATTTCTTTGCTTTCCCAGAGTGACTCCCCCACCCAAAACAATTAATTGCGGATCTGCCAGCCTATAAATATTGGTTAATAAAGCGCCGATAATTTTTGCCAATGTTTTGTTGTCGTTCTTGTCGCGGGCAGTTTTAAAAACTTTTTCAAAAGTATTTACACCGTCATAAATCATATGTCCGACTTCTCCGGCACCAAAATTCGCTCCGCGATATAGCGCGTCATCACAAATAAATCCCCCACCAATACCGGTGCCTAAAGTTATACAAACAATATTTTGACACTTTTTCCCTTCACCGGCTTTATGTATAGCCTGAGCAAAACATCTGGCGTCATTTTCAATTTGAACTTTTCTAAAACCGTTCATTAAAAAAAGTTTTGCTAGCGGGAAATTTTTTATAAACTTTATATTTGGCGAATGTCTAACTATGCCTTGCTTACTGTCTATTAACCCGGCCATTCCAACCCCAATACCGGTAACTTTTTCACCGACCGATAAAAAATCTGTCAGTTTAAGCAGGTTCCGTTCAAATTCCAAAAGATTATCCGGCGTTTTAATTGCCAGCTCTTTGACAACTTTTTTGCCGTCAAAAAGCACCCCGCTTATTTTTGTCCCGCCAATATCCAAACCAATAACTTTGCGCATATATTTATAATTACTGCTTATATAATTCTTTTGCCGCATCCCAGAACTCCGGATGGTTTTGTTGCTTCATCCAATACCACCATTCCACGCCCCATAAATATTGCGGAGAAAAACCTGTGTCTTTAGCCACTTTCAGAATAGTCTGAAAATTACCTAAGCTCATGGTTTTAAACTGCTCTTCTATTGGAGTATTAGGAATTCCGGCTGTCGTCCAAGGTTCGGTTTCAAGTTCCATTATGGCAATTTGTTTGCCCGGATGCAACAGGCGTAACAACCCGCCCTTAAACCGATAATACACCGGCGGAATGTGGTTAGTCCAGTAGCGTTTAAAAACATCGGAAAAAACATACCGATACAAGGTTGTCCCAAAAATATCACCACGGGCGCCGGAGTAAATCCAAAAAGACAACTCACCGCTGTCGGTAATAATTATGGGCCGGGTTACATCCAGCTTTTTTACCAGCGCAATTTCACTGTCTAAAAATTCTTTACTTAAAGGCGGACAAATTCCGAACGTCCCCAAAAATGGTTCGTTCTCCACTTGCCAGGCCACTATTTGTGAGGTGTTTTGATATTTTCTGACTACTGATTCAATGTAAGACAACTGGGCATTTTGTAAAACGTTTTGAGGCATCCCATTAATCCAGGACGGGTCATGACATTCCGGCCAGCGCGGAAGTCTTCTGCCTACAGCCACCACAATTTTAACATTTCGTTTTGCTGCTTCCTGAATTTGGAAATCAATATCGCTGTCATTTCCGGTTTCAAATTTTCGCTTCCCCGGCTCTTCCTCTTCCTTGTTCCAATAGGCTGACAACCGAACATACTGAGGCTTAAGGTCATCTAAGGAGGCCACGTAAGCCTCTTTCCAGTTAAGCCCGAGACTTTGGGCGTACGGGGCGCTAAAGGTAAAGCCATACTCAATTTTGGAGTTTCTGGGGGCAAACAACGAGACAACCCAAATTAAAACTCCACAGATTATAATAGTCCACAGTAGGCCTTTAAAAAATTTGCGCATAATATTTTATAAAAAAAGCAAAAGGGTACCAATAAAAATAAATATCACACCAAAACTTTTTTGGCTAAAAATACTACCCCCGATCTCTTCGGCAATTAAATGTTTGCGGGTTTTGGACAGGACCAGGGTAAACAGAAGCAAAAATACATAGCGGAAACCTTGCAGGGCATTAATTACGGAAATTTTTCCCAAAACAAAAAGGAAGCTCAAGAAAATAAAATTCGCCCCGCCGAGAACTTGTTTGAATAAAAATATAGCGGAAGTACTTGTCTTCCGTTTGTTGTTTTTGATCGCGATGATTTTTTTTCGGTAGCCTGCAAAAATCAACAAGCTTAGTAAAACCGTAGCCGCCCCAATACGATTCCAAATTAAATTATTCATAACGGGCCCCTCTTGGGCTCCATATTGCCATAACAAATAATACGAACTAAATAAAAAAGCACTGAGCGTTTTTAAGGCCACGTGCTTACCCCAAAAACTTCCTTTTTGGTGGGAAATTAATAAGGCGCCCGGTACTAATAAAGACATGGCGGCAATTTCATTTACTGTCAGCTGGCCTCTACCGGTTATATAAGCCAACACCAGATCGAAAACCGGTACCAAACCGAATATATAAGGCACCACTCGGGAAACTTCTCCTTGTGAAAGAACTTTAAAAAACACATACATTGCGAAAGAAAAAAATGCTCCGGAAAACAAATTTAACAGAACAAATTTAAACGGCAAAGCATAAAAATTCCATGGCCATAACAAAGCAAAGAGTAATCCCATTACCACTGTATAAAAAGTATATGCCACCGGCTCAATTTTTCTGGCGGAAATTAAAAACTTGTCCATTAAATCGACAGTGGCTTGGATAAGATACTGAAAAATTGTTAGCAGGACTATCATTTAATTTCGTAATCTAATAAATTATCTTTGCAGATTTCCGCATACTTTAACGCGCTATAACGTACTTTGCGCTTTAATGAATTTTCCCGATCAATTTCCACCAGTCCAAATTTCGGCCAAAACCCGTGTTGCCATTCAAAATTGTCCGTTAGTGACCAATACAAATATCCCCGAATATCCACGCCCTGCTTAATTGCACGATGTACAAAATACAAATGGTCTTTTATAAACTTCTCCCTTTTTGTGTCTTTCTCATCAGCCAGGCCGTTTTCGGTTATATATACCGGCTTGTTATATTTTTTTAAATTTAAAAGCACCCGCTCTAACCCTTCCGGATGAATGCTCCAATTAAGGTCGGTAAATTCATGTCCGGTGCTACTACTTACTCTTCTACCCATAATACCAATGTGAAAATGCTCATAATAATTTACGCCAATAAAATCGCAAGTATTAACTGTGCGCCGTAAAATATATTCATTGGCTAAATAATGAGACAAGGATCTAACCACACCGCCCAAAATCCCGGTTGGCTGAAGGTCGGATAAATGGAAAGCCATACTTACCGACTTGCCGGTTTGAGATTTAATTTGAGGTGCGGTAATGTTATGCGCAAAAATAATATTATTTACAACTTGCAGTGCCTTAAAAAAACTCTTGCCTTGTGGCGGGAAAATGCCTAATAAATATGAATGGGTGGCATAAACTTCCGGCTCGTTAAAAGTCAGCCAAAAATCCACATAGTCACTGAACCTTTTAACAACTTTTTCCGTATACTGCAAAAAATATCGAACATTATCTTTTTTGGAAAATCCCCCTTTTTTTGCAAACCACACCGGCAAAGTAAAATGGTGCAAGGTTAAAAATACTTGTAGGCCATGAACCTTGGCCGATTGAAGCATTTTTTCGTAAGCCTCTAAGGCCTTTTCGTCAAATTTTCCCTCTTGCGGTTCTATCCTGGACCATTCCAAACCAAAACGTATGGCATTATGGTTTAAATGTTCGGCAATGGAAAAATCTTCATCGTAGCGGTTAAAAAAATCTGTTGCTTCGCTACTAATGTACTGCTCGGGGTCGTGAGGGCGATTTTTTACATATTTTTTTCTTTTTTCACTACGCTCCCACGCCCACCAATCCGCGTTAATATTATTCCCTTCGGTTTGATAAGCACTGCTGGCTGCTCCCCAAAGGAAATGCTCAGGAAATTTTAGTTTAACTTTTGACATTTTTGTTTCAGCTTTGATTCTTAATTTTGTGTATTGTTTGCCTCTTTATTATGCCACATCTTGGCAAAAACCACAAAATTTGATAGACTCCATAAGTCTAATAGGACAAAATAGGACGAATGTGACAATCAGCCAATCCTAAATCTTACATCATACATCTTAAATCTAAATGTGGCGCTATCGTCTAATGGTTAGGACAGGTGGTTCTCATCCACCAAATCCGGGTTCGATTCCCGGTAGCGCTACCAAAATAAAATACCCCAATGCTTGGGGTATTTTATTTTGTCCTGAACATGTCAAAGGATAGAGTCGCAAGGGTGAAGGTTTGTATATTTACCTTTAAAGGTAATAGTATTATTCCACTACCCGCAATCCAACCAAACTCCCTATTGGCATTGCAAGATCGGCGTTGTTTGCCGGAACTACCTGAGAAAAGTCTCCATCTTTATGCCAGGAATTATATACTGTCAAAGACGGGTATCCATGAAGTTGATAGTCCGGACTAACCCAGTAAACCGTACCGCTTCTGTTTATGTCCAACCCGGGCAAATGTTTTGATGCAGGATCGCTTATATTTGCACCCTTAGGAAGGCTTTGCAACTCCGGATTGGTTACCACAAAAACATGTGAAAAAGAGAATCCCAATGCTTTAAAAACTGCTTCGGAAACAAATGCGTACCTTTGACTATTGCTAATTAGGTAAACGGTCTTGTCTTCATTTGATTTTACAAGATAACCGTCACCGGGCAAAAGTAAAGTTCCAAGCGCGATTGTAAGATCAGAAGCACTTGCCGTTTTGCCGTCTTTAAATTCAAGCCCGTACGAATATAAAATTCCCGGCGAAGTTACGCCGTATCTTAAATTATTTTTAATTAGGAAATAAGTTCCCTGACTATTTACTAATCTCATCGCACCGCTACCGCCTCCGGTTACCGGAATATATTCATTAGCAGGTGCCAAAGTTGGATTTGTCGAGGTTGTGGTTGTGGTTGGAGTTACAGTCGGTGAGGTATTGCCACCACCACCGGCTCCACCACCACCGCCTGCGCCCCCTCCTCCTCCGCCCCCTCCACCGCCTGCCGGAGGGGTAACTACTGGTTGGGTAATAGTAATTGAGCTGTTATTCCCGAACAATCCAACGGTGTTTCCAAGAACGTCCACAGCTGTCATATTTACAAATTGAACAAGTACAGACGAAGCGCTGGTAGTACCAATGCTGAAATTTGCCGACACTAAGACCCCGCTACCAATAGTGTTGCTATTTAAACCCGTGACAATACAACGATATGTTCCGGCACTCACCTGATTACAGGTTGCATTCTTACTTGCGGCCAGTGTCGCCGCACCGTCAGTTACAGAAATTGATTTTATTATACTGGAATCATATTGCAAATCCCACTGCAGTCCTGCTATCGGCGTTTGAGCGGATGCGACGTTTACGGAAATATTTAAAGAAGCACTACTGTTTGCTGATATTGAACCGCTTTGTAAAGATAGGATCGGGGAATTACTTTGTTGAGCAATATTCAAAGTACCACTAACCCCTAAAGCCGCAATATTATTACTGCCCGGAGAAACTCCGGTTGCAACCACGTTAGTAATTTGCACAGAGGAACCTGTTTGAGCGTTGCCGGCGGAAACAGTAAATTCCGCATCGGCTAAATATGGGGAGGTAATTGGAATTGCCACTGACGGATCTCCGGAAACTTGGCAATCACTTACCCCTGACGAAGGCTGAGTACAAGAAAGAGTTTTGCCGGTTCCCGAAAGAGCCGAACCCGCTGTTACGCTTACTGCCGAAAAATCCGAAGAGCCGTATGTTAAACGAAACTGTATTAGAGCCGGCACCTCCGCAGAACCGCTAGTGTCCAAAATTATCGGTAAACTTCCGCTGTTGCCGGGACTGGGAAAACCAATCGGAAGACCAATGGTTAAAGTAATTTGATCTGTTGCATACGCTAAATTCAACGGCATAAAATTTAGCGACATTATGCATAACAAAAAGAGTGCTACTTTTTTAAATTGCCGATTTATTTTAATTTTAGTAGTTTTCATTTTATTTTAAATTTACTTATGGGTGGTTATTTAATATCATATTTTGTAGCCAAGCCGGAAAATTGGACATTACATTAACCGGCGGTATATTTGGTAAATTATTTATCCAAGGAGCCTGATTAACTACAGGAACGGGGAACGGTGGCCAAGGATTATTATTATAATTTGAAAAGTTATTGTTATTACCGGTAATTGTGGTGTTATTGGTTGTTGTGTTACAGGAATTATTTACGCAAATATTCGTTACAACCGGATTGTTATTTTCCGGCAATATAACCGGCGGTAAATTTACATAAGTATTACATTGCGCTGTTTGGCCGTCGCCACTTGTCACTACAACTGTTTTTCCGCCGGCTGAAGAATACTGTGTGCTAAATATATTACCGATACTACTAAGAGGGACTCCCCCGCCGGTCCAGTTATACGGGGACTTTCCGCCGACGGCAGTAAATGTTACTGACGAATTTAAACCAACACTCGAAGCAGATGAATAACAAGCAAGCAATGGGAAAGTTTCCGTATTAATTTGCACACCACAGCTTCCATTCTTACCGCCACTTGAGACTGTAGCGGTGTAAGTTCCGGGACTGGAAAATGTGGTACTAAAATTCTTTCCGTTATAATTTAATACCGAACCTCCGGTTACGGTCCAAGAATATTGACTATCGTCGCCTCCATTGGCGGTAAACGAAATTAAATCCCCGGTTTTCCCCGATGTCGGTAATACCGAACAAGTTACTGCCGGCGTTTCCACAACCACCGAGACTACCGGACAAGTAACGGTCTGTCCGTCATGACTGGTTACGGTTACTGTTTTATTTCCTGCTGTTGCATATGCGGTGCTAAAATTATTGTCGGTTCCGGTTGCGGGAGTTCCGCCTCCGGTCCAATTATACGGAGCATTACCACCGGTAGCACTAAAAATAACCGCTTGATTTGCATTCACTAAAGCTTTATTCGCCGAACAATTTAAATTTGCCGGAAGTGCTGGGGTGGTTACAGAAACAGAATCTAATGATCCCCCACAGGAAGAGTCGGACATTTGAAAAACATAAGTACTGTTAGCCAAAAGACCGCTAACATCATAACTGCCTGATTTATTCCCGTCAGAAACAATTACACTGGACAATGAGCCGGGAGCAACTTTGGTAATTTTTATTTTATTACTCCCGACAGAATTCCAAGAAAGACTTAAAGAAAATGTTGAACCTTGCCTGGACGGAGCTGTTGCGGTAATGGAAGCATTACTATTTGGCTGACAGACCGGTTGGTTTACCACTGTTCCGCAATGTACCGTTTGTCCGTCATGACTGGTTACGGTTACTGTTTTATTTCCTGCTGTTGCGTATGTGGTGCTAAAATTATTGCCGGTTCCGGTTGCGGGAGTTCCGCCTCCGGTCCAATTATACGGAGTATTACCTCCGGTGGCACTAAATGTTACCGATTGATTCAAATTAATATTTGCGGAAGAAGCGGTACAGACAAGAGTGTAAATAATCGGCTCTTGAACTTGTATACTGCAATTTCCACTCTTACCACCGCTGGATACCGTAGCTGTGTAAGCGCCTGGGGAAGCAAACATTGTGCTAAAACTTTTTCCGGAATAACTGGTAACCGCCCCTCCGCTTACAGCCCATAAATATTGTACCCCATCGCCACCGTTTGCTGTTAAAGATACAGCGTTGTTAATATTTACGGATGAAGGAGAAGCCAAACAGCTGACCGCCGGAGTATCCGCTATGACAGTAATGCCCGGACAAGAAACCGTTTGTCCGTTACTGGTTAACATTACAGTGTAATTACCCGCCGAGGCGTAACTGGTTGAAAATATTAAAGACGAACTTTGAGCTTGGGCTGAAGGATTCCCTCCCCCCGCGCTCCAAGAAAATTGACCATTCCCGCCACCGGCCGTAAAACTTACGGCCTGGTTTACATTTACCGACGCAGATCCATTTAACTGACAAGTCGGCGGATTTGTTGCAGTACTATTATTTATGGTTAAAGTTATCGGGCTGGAAGTATTAACCAAGCCTTGTGAGTCAGTGGCCACCGCAATTATAGTATGGGAGCCATTGGAAACCGTAGTTGTGTCCCAATTTGCACTAAATGGAGAAGAGTTTGAATTACCAAATAAATTTATATTATCAAAATAAAATTTTACGTTTGTAATAGTGCCACTACTTGCCGAAGCTTGTGCTGTTACGGAAACACCGGATCCTGAAACAGCTGATCCTGAAGCCGGCGATAAAAGACTTACGCTTGGCGGGGTATTATTTTGTGGCAATTTTACGGTTATAGTTCCGTCGGTTGCGGAAATCGGAACCCCAAGACCATCAGGATCAGAAGCAGCAAGTCCGGTAAATGATAATGGAACTGTGGTTACGGAAACATTATTTGAAAGGGTTACTGTTATAGTCCCTAAAACTCCTTTGTTGATTGTATTTGCATTAAAACCGAAAACTATACAGCGGAACAAACCTACGGAAGGATAAGCACAATTGGCAGACTTTCCTGCGGAGACAGCAGCGGGTCCGTCCGCTTTCCAGACAATGGAAGAAATTTGCGAAGTGTTAAAAGCAAAATCCCATTGCGCTCCAGCCGGCTGTTTAGGAGCAGAGGTCGGATCAATAGAAATTTGTAAATCCACCGAACTGCCTGGAGTAATTTGCGAGGCGGATTCCACGCTCAACATAACCGTACTATCAGCCTGAGCGAAAGGAAAAAACTTTTGGCTTCCGTCCAACAAAAATCCGGCAACCAAACCTAAAACTAAACACAAAACTAATGTCTTTTTACTTACAAATTTCATTACTATCATAAATTTTTACAGCAACTGAATTATAAATATGTTCAAAATTTAAATTGGTGAGGGGCTGAGTGGTGTTCTCGCCCCCCTTGCTTTCATTGATCGGGCTCTTCGGGAGGCACTGGTTCTGTGACAGGGTTATTTGCCGGCAACGGGAGTTCTTCACTCTGGTCGGTGACAGCGATTACACCGTTAACCAAAAGTCTGGAGCCAGTCACAACAACCCTGACTATAACCCCGCTTGGGAGAGGTTCGTCATTGAATCCAAACAGGTAAAGCTTGCCTGTGGACTTATCGTAAAACGCATTCTTCTGGGAGTCTTTGGCCGCCTGTCCGGCAATGACGGTTTTTACTTCGCCGTCAGGACTTGAGAGGCTGAGCTCTAAAGCAATAATAGTCTGCCTGCTGGTTTCGAGCCGGAGCTCAAAAACCTTTTCGTCGTCTGCAACTGTGACTTGGTTAATAACAATCTCCTGCGCGCTAGCCAGGAGAAAGGACATTGAGATCAAGCACAAAGATTTCATCTTTTCTCCTCACGGCGAAGGGATTGTTGCAGATGCTTCTTCTGAGTTAACCGACTCGTTGTTAGC
Source organism: uncultured Candidatus Saccharibacteria bacterium (assembly GCA_964477745.1). Lineage (GTDB taxonomy): Bacteria > Patescibacteriota > Doudnabacteria > UBA920 > UBA920 > PALSA-1336. The sequence continues at coordinate 68,629 of CAYZEI010000003.1, forward strand.
TGAGTCAACAGCCCGGACGACGTAGTAATACGTCCTCCCAGCTAAAACTAATGCGTCAGTGTACCCCATATTTACAACCAGACTTGAACTAATCTGTGCGTAAGGCCCGCCCGGGGATTCTCCGCGCAAAACCTTATAAGACACGTTTGGAGTTACGCTGGCCACCCATGTCAACGTGACGTAGTGCCCACCCCCAGAGCCCACAATACAGCCCTTGCCCAACGCGGCATTCACAATGCGTTGTACAACAACTATGTTACAGACACCCGGCTTATACACCAGGGCTGTACACGCAGTCTTTCCAAGACCCATACTGACAGCCAGCTGGACGTCCTGGATATTCACGTTATTGTCGTTGTTGAGATCACAAAGATTCTGCCCAAAAGCAGATCCCTGGATTAAACCAAGAACAAGTACTGCAATTTGCAGCCTCATTGCTTTTCTCCCTTTTTCCCGAAATTTGTTCTTTTCAGGAAACTGGGTACAATAAAGCCCAAATTCCTGAAAAGAACTTGTTTTATATATGCCTCCTTCGCTTATTTATGCCCATTTTTATTGTGAAATGGGCGCTTATGACTATTATACACACTTTCTGAGAATCTCAAAATCACATTTTTTTCTGATATAATACCAATATGTACTATTTCTACATTCTTCGTTGTAAAGATAAAACGTTATATAGCGGGATGACGAAAGATTTAAAACGACGGGAAGCTGAACACAATGCAGGAAAAGGCTCGGCTTATGTTAGAAGCCGAGGTGGGGGCAAAATTATTTACCACGAAAAGTTTAAAACTCTAAGCAAGGCACTTAAAAGAGAAATCCAAGTTAAAAAACTTACCAAACTAAAAAAACTTGAGCTAATTAAAAATGGCCGGGATAATTAAATACTTAAAATCAATCTTTAATTTTAAAGAACACAAAAAACAATTACTCCATATTGTTTTGTTGTCTTTTTTGGTATTCTTTTCCATTGCTCGCGGATGGTCGCTAATTATTGGCAACAGTATTTTTATTCACGGTTACCATATTCACCATTTTTATTTTGGCACTTTGGCTTTAGCCATTGGCGCCATTATGGCACTGTTGAGTGAAAATAAAAAAGCCCTGCGCTGGTCGGCAGTATTAATAGGCTTAGGAATGGGCTTGTTTGCAGACGAAATTGGATTACTTTTAAATTGCACCACAGCGTCTAGAATTTGTCTTTACGCCTTTCCTGACACATCCGATATTATTGGCGCCATAGTTCTATTTATACTACTACTGCTCGTGGCGGTTGATATAGCAGGCAAAAGAAATAAGGATATTTAAAAGCCCCACCGAAGTGGGGCTTTATTGTTAGTGACTCCAGAGCAAACCTTTAAACTCGCTGTTTACAATTAACGGCACTCCTTGTAGCGACTCAACCCGCAACGACAATTCTTTCACCGGACAGCGGTGTGGTAAGGTGCTTTTGGAAACACAGTGCGCGCATAAGGTTCTCAGTTGAGATATAATAAAGTTTTTTTTGATTTCATGTTCGGGCATATTGACTCCTTTCTTATTCCAGATTCCTAATTACTCCTACCACTTTTCCTTGTACCATCCATTCTTCTTTTGGGTAAATATTTTTGTAATCCGGATTTTCCGCTTTTAGATAACTGCGGTTTTTTATTTGAATAAATCTTTTAACCGTGGCTTCGTCGTGTAATAGCGCCACCACAATATCGTTATTTTTAACTTCTTTAGTTGGCCGGACAATAACCAAATCTCCTTCAAAGATTCCCGCATTAATCATACTGTCCCCGCGAACCCGAAGTAAAAATACGTCTCGTCTTCCTTTAACCATACTTTGAGGTAAATTTATCCAGTCTTCAATTTGTTCTTCGGCCAGATGAGGACTGCCGGCTTGCACATTACCCATTATGGGAACGGCAATTAAACCTTTTTGCAAACTCTCGCCTAAGGTTTGCAAAACTTCAATTCCGCGGGCTTTACCGCTGGTTTTTACAAAACCCTGATCTTCCAGCGCGTCCAATAATTTAGCCACACCGTTTTTGGATTTCACTTTCAAATATTCTGCCATTTCGGAAATACTTGGAGGCAAATTATGCTCGCGAATTTGTTTGATAATAAATTGTAATAACTCTTTTTGTCGGTCGGTAATATCTTTGCTCATAGATTTATGATTTTAGATTTATGATTTTAGAAACACTAGCTTTGATGTTTAGCTGATAGTGATTTATCTAACCCATACAGCATTTTGGCACAAGTCTCATATTCAGAAATTAAATAGTTAAACTTATCATCTGTTAAATATTTTTTTGCCAATGCCATTCTTAAATGGTGAATCGTTTCTCTAATCTCACCTTGCGCCCTACTAATTGTTTCGCAAAATATATTTGCATGCTTATTGCCAAACCCTTCGGCTAAATTTGCTGGTGAAGAGTTTGAGGAACGCCTCAACTGCGAACCAATCTCATACATTTCAAATTTTGGGAACTCCATTGTTAACTCGTGGATCTCAACCGCGAGAGAATATAGCTTTGAATAAACTTTAAGATCTGTAACTGTCATAAGTTATTAACATTAATCCCAAATCTATAATCTAATAATATACGTTCGTTCACCCGTTGTCAAAACCTAATAAAAATAAGGTAAACAAGCGTTTACCTTAAAGTTATCCACAGTGATTAGCATATAGCATATAGCATTTAGCATTTAGTATTTAGGGAAAACATTGATTTTTTGCCCCTCCCTACATGCTATATACTGGCTACTATATGCTACTTCGTATTCAACAAAAATTTTATGAACACCACAATCCCCTGCCAAATGCTGGTTAAAATTGTCTTACTGCCGGGTAGTAAAATTACCAGGGCGATTAGAAAAATCCAATCTTTTTTTATAACTTTAAAAATGGAATAAATTATCAAGACGGCCAACAAAATGGAAATGACCGGTTGGGTAGTGCTGGGAAAGTTTTTTAAAAACTCCAAGTATAGTTTTTGAATTTGATCGATCATAAAATTTTAAATTACTTCTTAATTTTTTTATTGCCTTTTAATTCATCCGCCACCACTAAGTGCGGGTAATCAAAAATATCTTTAATAAATTTATCAAAAGTATTTCGGCGCAATAAAAATTCGTCCACGGTCATTATACTGTAATTAATTTCCTGCCCCATTAACTGCTCGGCGGACTTTAAAAAAATCGCCATTTTGTCCAAATTCACTCTTCCGACAATTAACAAGTCCACGGGTAAATTTGGCTGACCGCAAAACAGACCACTTAAAAATGCCGCCTGGACATCACCAAGTCGCTTAATCGCTAAAAACAATTCGTCTTGATACTTTATCCCGGATTTCTGCCAAAAAGCTCGCATTTGTTCCAGCAACTTATACTTGGTATTGAGCAAATAATACTTTTTGCCCTTTTTGGAAAAAGTTTTTATTGGACCCAACGCCACTAGCTTATTTAAACTGTGAGCTGCTTTTAAATTTGGCAATCCCAGCCGTTTTGACACCTCAAGCACGGAGAAACTCCGCTCCGGAGCGCTTAAAAAAAAGCTTAGGGTTCCGGAGTCGATTTTCGAATCTACAATATCTTCTAACATAAGTTATAAATAATTTTAATAAAATTTCAGGCGTTTAGGGAGGTTTTGTAAAAAGATTCCCAGTTGGCGAATATGGAATGTTAATTCCCGATAATTATAGCATATTTTCATTTTCCATTAAAATGTTGTATAATATACAAGATACAGATTAAGCATTTCCGAAACAAAATTGGGACTAGGGTTTTAATTTAATTGCTTATATTCATGGAAGAAACCGAATCACAAATTGCTAAAATTCTGCTGGGCAACACCAAAGCTTCCAGCACTTATGTTTATACCATGGCGGAAAAAGCCGATTTCGGACAATCGGAGCTTTATGTTGTGACCGAACTCCCCTTATTTAACCCGGCTGCGGCCGAAGCTTGTGAAAGAATCTGCTTGGCAATTTCTTCCACCTTAAAAAGAGCTTACAAAAAACCGATTAATGGCGACAATTTTGAAACTGCCATAAGCCAAATCAACGAGGAACTGGGAAAACTGGCCTCGTTGGGACAAACTCAATGGATAGACAAATTAAACTGCGTCTTGGCAGTAAAAGACGGACGCAATTTTAGCGTTGCCAGCTGTGGCAAGGTCTCGGCTTTTTTGTTGCGCAATAAAGAGTATACCGATATTTCTTGCTCCCCGGAACAAAGTCACCCGTTGAAAACTTTTGAAACTTTTGCCACAGGCAGGATTCGTTTGGGAGATTTAATTATCCTTTCCACCACTCAACTGTTTAACCACTTGTCTATGGATCGCCTGCTTGGCATTGTCAGCAATGCTCCATTTTTAACCGCGACCCAAACTATTATTGCTCTACTAAAAGATAATGCCGATCCACAAACCAGTTTTGGCGTACTTCTAAATTTACAAGTTGAGCCCGGACAAGCTACCGAAGAAGAAGTGGATTTGGAAAACTATATTGTAGAAACTCCGGGGAACTTAAGTTTTTTTGGTAAAACCCTTGCGTATGTTAAAAGTATATTTGCGCTGGATAAATCAACCGGCAGAATCCCAAAAACGGAGTTGCCAAAAATCACTTTTAAACAGCGCCTGCAAAATTTTCCGGGCGGGACAAAAAATTTCTTTCAGAATACCAAAGATTGGGTTAAAATTGCCACCCAATCCGCACAAAAAGCCGGTAGCTCTGTAAAAAAAGCCGGTACCGCGGTAAAAATGGAAAATTTTAAAGCCTTCAGCCCAATAAAAAAATTCCTGTTTGCCTCAATACTTGTTTTACTTATAGCGGTCGTTGCCAATATTAGCATTGCTTTGCACGTAAAGAAAACCAGAGCCACGTCTGCACAAATAACCTCGGCCTTAAAAGAAGTCCAAACCCTACTCTCCAGCTCGCAATCCTCTATGTTATACAAAGACGATTCCAAAGCAGCGGATTTCTTAAAGCAGGCCGTAGAAAAAATGCCGGCGGAAAATAAAATTGATTCTTCTAACAAGGAGCTATATAAAACCGTAGCATCCCAGTTGTCGGAAACGAAACAGCAAATGGAAAAAGTTACTCAGACCGAAACGGAAAACTTAGGCTCGCTGGGACAAGCAAATACTTTAATAAAACTCCCCGGTTACTTTGCCGTACAAGTTAACGGTCAAATTATTAGCTACAATAGGCAAAACGGAAAAATTGAAGACAGCTTTTTAAAACTAAACGAATCTTTAGTCTCCAGCATTTATACCGACAAAACCACAACCGCGGTATATTCCGGCGACTCCATATTTTTGTGGGATTACGCCTCCAACAAAACCGGGGCAGTATATTCTCAAAGTGTTCCAAACAAAAGTTCTTTTGGCGGAATGGCTTATTACCCGACCAATAAAAGAGTATATATAGTAGACAAAAAATCCGCGAGTATTATGAGCTTTGTTTCCGGCGGGGAGTCTTTTAGCAAGCCGGTCGTAGCGGTACGCGACGAATCGTTGAGTGAGGCGGTTGATATTTCCATAGATGGCGCGATTTATATATTAAATAAAAGCGGAATAACAAAATTCCAAAGCGGAAAACTTGCCAGCTTTACCATCCCCGCTTTAACCACTCCTCTTTCCGGTAGCGGTAAAATCTACACTGAAAAAGATTTTAAATATATTTATGTTTTAGATGCAGGCAATAAGCGCATTTTAATTTACGACAAAAAAGCCACACTTGTTCAAACGCTTCAATCTTCAAATTTTAGCAAGCCGGTTGATATGTACGTGAATGAAAAAGCCAAGGAACTATTTTTGTTAAATGACACCAGCTTACTAAAAATTAAATTGCCATAATAATGAATCAGGGAATCGATAACCGTGAAATTGAAGTGCGTTTTTTAGCGATTGACGTGCCGGAGACAGTCAAAAAATTACTTCTTATGGGAGCCAAGGATTTAGGCGAAGAGCTTTTGGAGGAAACAATTTTTTACGACGCCGATAAAAAATGGTTGGCGGAAAAAAAAGTGGTGCGCTTACGCAAAACCCCAACCAAACAATTAATAACTTATAAACACACCACGGCCGATGCCCCAAACGGCACCGAAGAAATAGAAATGACGGTAGACGATTTGGCAAAAACCAAATCTCTCCTGGAGGCTTTGGGTTTAAAAGCTTTTAGAATACAAGAAAAAAAGCGTCGGGTATTTTTGTGGGATGGGGTGCAATTTGCCATAGACGAACACCCAATGGTTCCGCCTTATTTGGAAATTGAAGGACCTTCGGAAACATTAATAAAAGACGCAGCCAGAGCCATAGAACTGGACTGGAAAAAAGCTCATTATGAATCTTCCAGGGATTTTATTGAAAAAATCTACCAGATTCCGCTGACAACTTATAAAACTTACACCTTCAAAAAAATAGAATAGTATTTTAAAAATCCTTCCGGACAGAGCCGGAAGGATTTTTAAAATGATTGTTTTTGTAAAAATTCGTTGGTAATTTTTTCTGTTTCTTCCAAATTTTTTGCTTCCATTAACTTCGCCCGCAGTTCATGAGAACCGGGAAAGCCTGAGGCATATGCTTTAAAATGCTTACGCATTATCATAAAACTTTTTCCCGGCAACCACTCGGTAAATAATTTTGCGTGCTCCAGCATTACTGCGAGGCGTTCTTTTAGATTGGGATGATAACCATCAAATCCTCCTTCGTCCCGATTGCTATCGGGACTATGGCGGATGCCCGCATTTGAATTTAAATGTTGGGCAAAAAACCACGGATTCCCAAAAGCTCCCCGTCCGACCATAACACCATCTACTTTAGTTTGTGCGACTCGGTCTAAGCCTTCTTGATAGGATTTTATGTCGCCATTGCCAAGAATTAGCGTATGGGATTTTTCTTGATTCCGAATTTGCACCGCTTGGGCAATCGCTTCCCAATTGGCCGGGACTTTGGATTTTTCCTGTTTGGTTCGGCCGTGTAAGGCTATTACCGCCGGCTCACAGCTTAATAAATGCTTAATCCATTCTTCCATTTCTTCTTTTTTACTATAACCGATTCTGGTTTTTACCGACACCGGCAAGTCCCCGGCGCCTTTTTTTACGGCTTCAATTATTTGCTTGGCAAGTTTAGGCTCACGAATAAGTGCAGCGCAAGCGCCAATGCCGATTTCTTTGTCTTGCGGGCAACCCATATTTATATCTATCCCGTCAAAGCCTAAGTCTGCGCAAATTTTTGCTGACTCATAAAACTTCTCCGGGTTAGTGCCCCAAATTTGAGCCACCATTGGCTTTTGCTCTGGGGTAAATTTTAAGTCTATGGCTAATTTTTTTCTGCCCTCCGGATGTGTTAACCCGTCTACGTTCACAAACTCGGTGTACATGACAAAAGACGCGTTAGCGACATTATTCACCTCCCCAAGAGATGGGGAGGATGCCCGCAGGGCAGGAGAGGTTGATGCTTCCGTCCGACTTCCGATATTCCGACTTTTGCTGTATCTCGCAAACATTTCCCTAAAAGCCACGTCTGTAACTTCTTCCATCGGAGCCAATGCAAAAATCGGCCGGGTCATCTTTGCCCAGAAATTTTTATCTATTTTCTTTTTCCAAAAATTGAACATACCTGTAAGTTTAAATCAAAACCGCCCCGATGTAAATCGGGGCGGTTTTATTCGGATCATTCGGATACAAATTCGTTTTATTCGGATCGGGTGCTGTTATTTCAAGTTGACCTTGGCACCAGCTTCTTCCAACTTTTTCTTCAAAGCTTCAGCGTCGGCTTTCGGCATGTTTTCTTTAACAGCTTTCGGCGCGGCATCCACAATGTCTTTGGCTTCTTTTAAGCCTAATCCGGTAACTTCACGGACTACTTTAATGACATTGATTTTGTTTGGACCGGCTTCAGCCAATTCAACAGTGAATTCAGTCTTTTCTTCAGCAGCGGCAGCACCGGCTCCGGCAGCGGCACCCATCATCATAGGGGCGGCAGCGGAAACGCCAAATTTTTCTTCTAATACTTTTACAAGTTCAGACAGCTCAATGG
>CAYZEI010000004.1:0-11675 GCA_964477745.1 uncultured Candidatus Saccharibacteria bacterium
TGCCGTGTTGGAAACCCCGGGTGAAGTGCATCCGGAACCCGGGGAGGAGGTCATTAAGTGTTATAATTAAAGAAAGTAAATTTATAAATTATGGCTACTAAACAATCAACCATAGATTATTTGTTGGACCAGTTAAGTGCTTTGACAAATGTCCGAGCGCGCAAAATGTTTGGCGAATATGCTTTGTATTGCCAAGACAAAGTGGTGGCTCTAGTTTGTGATGATGAACTGTTTGTAAAAATTACTCCGGAGGGAAAAAAGATGTTAGGAGAAAATTATCAGGAAGGTTTTGCCTACCCTGGTGCCAAGGCCTCCATTCATGTGCCGGGGGATTTATTGGAAGACCGAAAATTTATTGGAGATTTAATTTCTCAAACCGCATTGGTGCTACCGGTTGCAAAGTTAAAATCGAAATTAAAGCGAATATGATATAATTTAAGTATCAACATTTAATTTACACCAATGTCAATAGAAAATATGTCAATGCCGGTGAAGTTAGGGAAGTTTCAAGCCAGCAAAATGATAGTTAAAGAATCTTGGGCAGTGCTAAAGCAAGACAAGGAAATTATGTGGTTTCCGATTCTCTCTACCATAACCACCATGTTTGCGGTGCTGATTATGTCGATTGTATTTTTTATTTTTGTACTAAATGGTAATATGCAGACCTTTTTGGTACCGGCAGGACAGCAGTTTAATGATGTGACAATGTATAGCACAGTATTTGTTTATTACCTCATAACATTTTTTATAATCAATTTTTTTGAGGCCGGATTGTATATAATTGTGCAAGGGAGGTTTTCCGGCCAAGATTTAGGTTTCCACGACGGGATGAACGGCGCGGCAAATAATTTTAACAAAATATTTATTTGGTCGTTTATTTCCGCTACAGTAGGGTTGGTGTTACGGATTATTGCCGACAAGTCAAAATTAATCGGTAAAATTGTAGCAGGGTTATTTGGAGCAGCTTGGAATATTTTAACTTACTTTAGTTTGCCGTCTTTGATTATTGGTAACACCGGCATAAAAGACTCATTTAAAGAATCTGCTAGTATGATTCGCAAGACCTGGGGAGAAACAATAATCGTGAATTTTGGCGTTGGTCTGTTTTTTGGGCTGATAATTTTTGGACTCACGGCTTTGGTTGTTGGTATCATGGTTATCTTTAAATCTTTGCCGGTATTTGTTATGAGCTTAGGGCTGTATATTATTGCTATGATTGTTTTGTCCATTGTGTCCGCCGCTTTAAATTCCATTTTTAAATTAGCTCTATATAATTATGCTCGCACTGGCCAGGTGCCAGTAGGTTTTTCTAGTGAGGTAGTGCTAGGAGCGATTGTGGCAAAGAGTAAGTAAATTTAAACTCATTAAAAGCCCTAGAAATCTAGGGCTTTTAATTATATATAGATGGCTGAAAGCACAAAATAGTTATATACTTACATATATTGGTAACAGTTAAACAGAACAATCTCATGAAAAAAATTATATTGTGGAGTCTAGGGACCGTTGTAATTGTATTTTTGGTTATAGTAGCGACCGGTACTTATAGGTTTAAATTTACCAATGATGACATATTAATTGAACCGGCCAGCATATTAAACTACAAGAACGGCACCTATAATATAGATGGCCAGAAAATAACTCTAAAAGACGGTTATTTTTCATCTGCAGAGACAAAAGATGTTGTACGGTTTTTTGGCAATGAGATAAGCGGTGATTTTAATAATGACGGCGTATTGGACGAAGTCTTTTTATTAACTAAAGACAGTCAGGGGAGTGGTGTATTTTATTACGTTTCCGCCATGGTTAGTAGTGGGAAAAAATTTGTCGGTACCAATGCACTTTTACTCGGAGATAGAATTGCTCCGCAGACCACAGAATTTAGTGACGGAAAAATAATTGTTAATTTTGCCGATCGGCTTCCCGAACAATCTTTTACTTCGCCCCCCAGCAATGGCATAAGTAAATATTTTGTTATTGAAGGGACTGAGCTAAAAGTGGCTCCATCAAAATTAAACGAAGCACAGGCTCGTAGCATTGCGGAAAAATCTTGTATAAAAGGCGGGGAGTCTTTAACACCCGGAAAATATAATGAAGAGGGGAGAGTGTGGCTGTACGATGCAAATTTAAATGCGCGGTATAATAATTGCCAAGCGGTGTGTATGGTGTTTGAGAGTAATGAAACCGCCAGTATAGATTGGCAATGTTCCAGTTTAAACATAACTACCGGCCCGATTGTGGATGCGATTAAGCAAGCTTTTGCCGTTAAGTACCCCAAGTATAACCCGGTTTTTTCCGTCACAATTTCCCAACAGACGGAAGGGTATGTTTACGGGAGCGTGGTATTTGTGGAAAATTTACCCGGGGGATATTTTTATGCCAGACAAGTTGCAGGCCAATGGGAAATTGTCTTGGACGGCAACGGTGCTATCCCGTGCAGTTTGACAGATAAAGGTTTTCCCGCAGAAATGTTACTTAGTTGTTATAAAGATAAGTAAAGATATTTAAAATATGCTAAAAATATTTTTAATGTGGTTTGCATTTATTCCGGTGCCGGTGATTAACGGGGCGTTGCGGGAAGGTTGGTATAAGGCCAGAGTAGGGGAGTTTGGCAGTAACATAATTGGTTTTGTAGTTTTATCCTCGGTATTTTTGCTGTATACGTATTTATTTTTCAAAAATCAAATTGGCGAATTGTCTACCGGCAGATTATTTTTAATGGGTGGTATTTGGCTTGGGTTAACTTTGGTGTTTGAATTTGGCATAGGGCTTGCAGGGGGCCGGAGCTGGAGTTATATGCTGGCAGATTATAATATTTTAAAAGGCAAATTATGGCCGTTTATTTTAACCGTCATATTTTTTGCCCCGCAGATAATAAAGCGGATGCTCAAATAAGCGAGATAAAATTTTTAGTTTATCCACAGGCACTTGTTTGACAAAGGGTGAACGAATGTTTACTATATAGAAAATAGCTAGTTTATGGTTGATCCGCAACAAAAACCAGAATCAAAAATAGAGCAAATTCGCAAAAACTTTCCCAAGGCCGGCATGCGCTGGAGTGAAGAGGAGAGCGATTTATTAATTGCAGAATATAAAAAGTGTCTGGAAAACGAGTATAATTTTGAAAGTTTTTTAAATTCCATGGTAGAGCGGTTTCAAAGGCGACCGAACGGCATTTTAGGGCGTTTGGCTTTAACCTTCCCGAATATCCCGGGGTGGGATTACGAAGTCGTTAAACAGCGGGACGAATACCGCAAAAAGCAACAAGAACAAGAAGTGGCGCAGATTGCGGACCCGGAAACCGACAAGCTATTGATCGGGGAATATAACCAATATTTAGAAAGCAAACAGGAAACTTTTAAAAAATTTATTGCCAGGTTAGCAAAAACTATTGCCAAACCATCCGGTCTGGTAAAGGTGCGACTTAAGCAACTGGTGGTTGAAGTAGTGGAGTACAACCGGGAAGATGTTGAATTAGCATTGTCAAAAGCAAAAAGCGTTGAGCCGGAAATTGAAAATTTTGATTTATCCGGCAATCCGGAAATGGCTTCGGCTTATGAGCTTATGGAAGTCACCCGGGAAAATATTTTTTTGACCGGTGAGGCCGGTACGGGAAAATCTACTTTGCTGAGATATTTTAAAGACACCACCCATAAAAATACCGTGGTATTGGCGCCGACCGGCGTGGCTGCCATTAATGCCGGGGGACAGACTATTCATTCGTTTTGTGGGTTCGGTCCGGACATTACCATTGGCAAAGTAAAAAAAGTTTCCACTTGGGGCGGTAAAAAACAACTGCTAAAAAAACTTAGCGTTATAATAATAGACGAAATTTCCATGGTGCGCGCGGACTTGTTGGACTGCGTAGATAAATTTTTGCGCCTTAACGGCCCGACTCCTGGTTTACCGTATGGTGGCGTGCAAATGATATTTGTGGGCGACCTGCACCAGCTTCCACCGGTGGAGAAAGATTTTACCGACGGCGGGCTATTTCAGGAATATAAAAGTCCGTATTTTTTTGATTCCCACAGTTTTATAACCGGGGAGTTTAAGTTGGCCGAATTAAAAACCGTGTACCGGCAAAAAGACCAAGTGTTTTTGGAAATATTGAATGCGGTGCGTAACAATGTAGCCAGCAGTGAGCATTTGGAAATTTTGAACAAGCGCAGTACCGAAGACGGAGAAAAGTTCACCTTTGAACAGTTCGCCGTGTATTTAACCCCCACCAACGCGCGGGCAAACCAAGTAAATGAATTTTTCTTAAAACAAATATCTGCCCCGGAAAAAGTTTTTCGTGGGTTTGCGGCCGGGAGGTTGGAAGGCAAGACTCCGCCGGCCGAAGATTTGCTCAAGCTTAAAGTTGGCGCGCAAATAATGATGTTAAATAACGATACCCAAAAGCGCTGGGTTAACGGCACCATGGGCAAGGTGACGGGGTTTATTAAACCCTCCGAAGATGAAGGCTACCAGCTAGAAGAATTAGAAGAAGACAACTTTGCTTATGAACCCGGAGCAATGCAAAATGCGGACCGCGATTTATTAATTGAAGTGGAGCTGGAAACAGGGGAGACAGTTAGTGTGGGGCGCCATACCTGGGAAATGTATAATTTTTATTTGGACAAAAAAAGTGAAAAAATTGAAAGTAAATCCGTGGGGAATTTTACTCAGTATCCGCTCAAGCCAGCTTGGGCGCTAACTATCCACAAAAGCCAAGGCAAAAGTTTTGATAAAGTTTATGTGGATTTAGCCGGTGGCACGTTTGCCCACGGCCAGCTATATGTGGCGCTATCACGCTGTCGCACGCTTGAGGGCTTACACCTAAAACGCCCGGTGCGTGCGTCCGATATTTTACTCGACAATCGGGTAGTGGAATTTTTATCTTCGTTAAATAGGTAAGCAGTTAAGAAGTTATTGCTGAATGTATTAAATTGTTTTGTTTTAAAATAATTAATACAAAATAAAATGAAAACATTGTATAGTTTGCCAATGTTATTGGCAGTAATGTTTTTGGGTTCAGCTAATATAATCCAAGCTGTGTCGGTTAAAACCTATACCGGCAGTGTTGTTAGTGTCAGTGGAAGCACGGTCGTGTTTTCCAATAGTAATGCCGCAAAATATCATGCCGATATCGGTAATGCTATTTTAGTTAGGAAAAATGGTGCTACTATGTCATTTTCAGAAATATTGGTTGGCGATAAAGTGGAGGTTAAGGGAACTCTATGGGGAGACAATAGTATTAGCGCAAGCACTTTGCGTAATATGTCCCTGTATACACATAACGGTAGTTTTAGTGGCAAGATTACTGAAATTAACCCTGCAGATTTAAGTTTTACATTACAAAGTACCAAGTATGGAAACCAAAAAATTAGCACAGACAATTTAACTGTGTTTAAAAAAAATAGCTCCGCTTCAACCTTTAAAGATTTGGAGTTGGGGATGAGTATGTCTATTAAAGGAGCGTGGGATCGAACCACATCAAAAATTTCCGCCAGGCAAGTCAGCGGAACATTACGCCTAATAAGTATAGATTTTACTGGCACTCTATTTACCAAGAGCGACTTCGCCTTTACGGTAATAGGAAATGGAAATGTTATTTATGGAGTGGATATAACTAAAGCCAAGTTGCAAAATAAAAGCGGAAAAACTTTGAGCTTGTCACGCGTAAATTTGGGTGACACCTTACGTGTACAAGGAAAGCATGTTTCTGGAAGTGTAAAAGTCATAGGGTCAGTTATTAAAGACACCTCAGTCTTAAAATAATTCTACCCACTTCGATACGTCGACGTATCGAAGTGGGGTATTGTAAAGTAAAAAAATTGTATGACAAAAATATCAAGAAAACATCTATCTTCGGATAGGCTCAGTGAGTATATTAATAATTTATGGTCGGCTTTTACCTTAATGGATAGTAAAGCAGATATAAGGTTGTTGTTTAAAGATTTATTTACTTACACTGAATTTCAAATGCTGGCTAAGCGTTTAGAGGTTGCGCGGCGGCTATTAAGACAAGAAGGTTATTTACACATTCAGACTGCCGTGAACGTGACTTCTGGGACAGTTGGGAAGATTAGCAATATATTGGTGTCAAAGGGAGACGGTTTCAGAAAAGCACATACCAAATTGGAACAAATTGAGGAAATGACTTTAAAAAAACAGAAAACCTATACTGATAATTTATCCAATCCTTTTAGACAAAAGGTTGAGAATTATCAAAAAACAATTTTAGGGCAAACTATTAAAGCCGGAATTTCAGCGTTAGATAAAAAAATAAGCAAAAAAATTAAACAAAAAACTGCTCAAAAGTTATTATCCGTTTAACCCACTGTGATACGTCGACGTATCACAGTGGGTTAGGTTTGTAATTATGGTTTGGCTTATTTGACAGGTTTTTTGAAAGTGCTATTCTGGAGGAAAGAGTAGTTAATTAATAAAGAAATAAAAATATGACAAAAGTTCAGAAAATATGGTTAAGTGTGTTTTTGGCAATGTTTTTAGTGCCGGAAATACTATGGGGTCCACTTTTGGGTTTGTTGAGTAATTTTGGTGGAAATATTTTATTCCCAGTATTTAAAAATTCTCAATATGTTGAAAATAATGCAGCAGTAATGAATTTGATTTTAATTTCTGAATTGGTTGGGATGATTGGTATTGGTGTAATAAATTTCAAATACTTTAAATCAAATTCAGTAGTCAAGTTCGCATCTGGAACATTAATTATTTTAATAACAGTCTATTTAATATTTGCAACTTATTTGTTTAACTCGCTCGACAGTTTTTTTAGCTAAAATTTAATTTTATGAAAAAACTCTACCTATCAATTTTAATTGTAATATTCATCATCTCCCCATTAAAAATTCAAGCGGAGAATATAACAGTTACTTGCGGTAATGGATATTTTTCTGATTTTACCCCTTTTAATTCAATACCTGCCTTTGATTACGGACCAGATGGACTGGTTCGTTTTCATATCTCTTTAAATCCTGACGGTTGGCTTCCTGACTATATGGCCGGAAGATATTACAGGATTACTCAATATTCTTCCAGTTGCGAGAGTGTTAAAACAGAATATAAAAATGGAGGGATTCCGGTTGGAATTAGCCACTTCCTTGTTAAAGCAATTGAAACCTCTCCTGGATTGTATTCTTTTGAAGCCTATAATGAAGATACAGGAGAAATTTTAGCTAATCAAAATTCATTCCCAGCTCCTTTTTCTGACCCAATTGTTCAGTTTTCTACATTCAGGCCTTATGGGGTTTCCGGTATGTATGGGTATTACGAAAGAGGAGCTTGGACCCCAATTGTTCCGGTTAAAGATCCAAATTATGTTTCAGCAAAAGTACCGGTTTTAATTGTTCCAGGAATTTTGGGTACTGAATTATGGAATAGTGACGATAAGATTTGGTTAGAATATAAAAAATTATTTTCATTTTCAGACAATTTTTTGGATGCATTATCATTCGACAAAAGTCTTTTTTCACAAAATTCAAATTTAATTCATAAGTCTGTAATTCGTAAAATTGACCCTCTTGGTTCATTCAAAAAGTTCGATTATTCTGATGGTCTTATTAATGAAATGGTATCTCAAGGTTATACTGAGGGTAAAGACTTATTTACTTTTCCTTACGATTGGCGCTATGGCGTAAGTGGAAAATTTGCAGATGGGACAAGTGTTGCTGATCAGCTTAAGGGCCAGATAGATTATATTATAAACCAAACAGATGCTGGTAAAGCAACGGGTAAAGTGGATGTTGTTGCTCACAGTACAGGGGGATTAGTTTTAAAAAAATATGTAATTGATCATCCAACAGATCATCATATAAATAAAGCTCTATTTGTTGGTGTCCCAAATTTAGGAGCCCCAAAAGCATTTAAAGTTTTAATTGATGGAGACAATTTTGGTGTAGCAGGTTTGAATTCTGACGAGATGAAAAAGCTGTCCCAAAATTTTCCGGTTTCCTATGATTTAGCGCCAAGCCAAAATTACTATCAGGAAAAAGGAAGTTTTTACCATATCTCAGATTGGGATCCGGATACCATGCAATTGCCACAATTGAAAGATTTAAACTTAGAAGAATCATATGACAGATTAATCCAGGTATATGGAGGTAACTCGCAAGCTGTTAATAATGCAAAAAACCTTCATTCACAGAGTTTTGATGAGTACGACTTAAGAAATAATGGCGTAGATGTATATAAAGTTGTTGGTTGTAAAAGCGGAACAGTTGGAACTTTGCATGAGTTTAAAAGTAAATTTTTTTTCGGGATTACACGAACAAGTTTTGAGGCGCCTGATGAAATTTCAGGAGACGGAACTGTGCCGTTTGAAAGCGCAGATAGTATCCCCGGGGATTCCGGTAAAACTTATTTTGTCCAAAAACCTAATCATGGGACAATGCTTAGCTCCGATGGTTCCCGGCAGTTAATTGTAAATTTGCTTTCCGGAAGCAACTTAAATACAGGAGATAAAATTATCACCCATGACCAACTCGTTGCTAACCAAGGATTATGTCAGCTTAACGGCAGAGTGATTCAAATTAAAAGTCCGGTTGCAATATCCGTAACAGACCAAGAAGGGAATTATTCCGGCCTTGCGGAAGACGGTTCCGAGCAGAATGACATTCCCGGAGCCGACTATGAAGTCTGGGGCGAACATAAGTACGTTTTTCTACCCACAGACGAAGGGCAAAGTTATTTTATTAAATTACAAGGCACTGGCGACGGAACATTTACGGTTGATGACCAAACGATAGAAGGAGATAAGGTTGTGCAAACTCAAGTGTTTAGCAACTTACCGGTTACTACTTCTTTAATCGGACAAGTTAATTTGGGCAACGGGAACAATGAGACAACCTTATTATTGCAACAAACTTCGACGAGTTCTCCTGTGACAGTGCATCCAAACTCTATCCTCAACTCCACCGAGTCTCAAGACTTAATTCCTCCAGTGTCTACTTCTACAATAGCCGGAAGCTTAGGTCAGCCGGGGTTTTATAGAAGCAATGTATCTGTAACCCTATCTGCAACTGATCAAATAGTACCGGGGCATGAAAATGAAACCTCTGGAGTTTTTAAGACTCAGTATAGTCTAGATGGGGGAGAGTATGTAGTTTACGGTAGTTCTTCGCCGATTAATCTGACTACCGAAGGACCACATTTAATTAAGTTTTATTCTACCGACAGAGCTGGGAATAATGAACAAAATCAAGAAATTAGTTTTGTTATAGACAAAACCCCGCCAGAGTTAATTATCCAGTTTGATCCACAAGCCAAAGACCTGGTCTTTACCGCCACTGACACTCTGCCTACCATAGTAACAGCCACTTCAACATTAAATAGGGTTAAATGGCCTAAAATCCCTGCCCTAAAGTTTACAGATTCAGATAATATTATTACCGCTACTGATCCGGCCGGCAATACAATCCAACTTACCTTAAAAGATAAAGACCGTAAGCATTTGCTTAAGGCAGATATTAAGTCCCTAGCTTACAATGGCCAGATGCTGGATGTTAACAAAACAAAATTTAACTTTGTGTGGAATTACGATAAAAAAGGTAATTTAACTCAACTTACCCAAAACATTCAGTCCAAAAAGAATTTTAACATCTTGGCAATTTATAACGGCAAAAAAACATCCTTAGTCGGTCTTGATGCCAAAGGAATTATTTTAAAAACTTTGAATGGCCTATCTTTGCTTAAAGTCACAACTTTAAAAGGGGACTTAGGGTGGGGTTATTAACCACTTCGATACGTCGACGTATCGAAGTGGTAAGGTGGGTATTGAGTTTGGTTATTTGTGGTACAATAAAATATTGGAAAGTAAGCTAAATAAATTTTATGCAAAAAGTAAACATCAATCTAAAACCGCCGATGGCGGTGGCTAAAGAGGCGGAAAAAGGTTTAAGGTTACATCATCTATTTAAACGTGGAGGCACGGCAGTGGGTTGGGCCAGAGCCAGGGAACTGAAAAATCGGCAGACGGTAAGTCCGGAAACTATTTTTCGCATGGTCTCTTTTTTTGCCCGGCACGAAGTAGATAAAAAAGGTAAAAACTTTTTTAATAAAGAAAAACCATCTAACGGCTATATTGCTTGGCTACTTTGGGGAGGGGATGTCGGACGCGAATGGGCGGAAAAAATTAAAAAACAAATTAAAGGGGTTTAGGGAATTTAAAAACACCGCAAGTGCGGTGTTTTTAAATTGGTGTTATTTTTTGTTTATTAAACAAGCTCCGTTAATGCAAAAGCGTTTGCCGGTCGAAGACCGTGAGCCTGTCGAATCGGTGATGGTGGTAGGGCCATCGTTAAAGACATGGCCTAAATGAGAGCCACATTTGGAACAGGTGACTTCTGTGCGGTCTTGGCCGTATGATCCGTCCTGCTTGAATTTTACGGCTCCAGGGATAGCTTGGTCAAAGCTTGGCCAGCCGGTGCCGGAATCAAATTTGGTTTCCGCGGAAAATAATTCCTGTCCGCAAACAGCGCAGTTAAACATACCTTCGTGGGCATCTAGCAGGGGACTGGAAAAAGGCGCTTCCGTGCCTTTTTCGCGTAAGATATTATATTGCTCGGGAGTGAGTTTATTTTTTAACTCTTCCTCATTAAGTTGCATTGTCATAGTGGTTGAGTTTAAAATCCGCCCCGCACTTTGGTGTAAAGTGCGGGGCGGATTAGTAATTAAATTTTACGCTGAATGGGTGTGGTGGTGTTCTGAAGTGTGGTCATGATGTTCGCTTGGCTCAGGATTTTTTCTGGCCATTTGTAGCATGACCAGGAAACTTAAAACCAACGAAATTAAACAGGCGATGGCAGTCATTAGTCCTGCTTGGGCAATGCGGACATCGGTTTCTTTAAGGGACCTGCCCACAAGAATAAAGCCGGAAGCAGTAGGGTTTTTATAGCTGGTAATTACTGTGGCAATTCTTAAACCTGGTTTTGGTTCCCAAGTTATTCTGCTTTCACCGGTTTTTTTAGTGGCCACCAAAATACTTTCTTTAATTATTGGTAGGCTTCCGTCTATAACAGCGGATGATCCAACCGGAGTTCCTGTTGCATTGTAAATGGTGACGAAAGTGGAGAGAGAAGAAGTAATTTCGGCAGTGGCAGTCGGTGGGACAATAGCGTCTGCCTGCACATCGCCTTTATTTAAGGCCGTGGCAATATCTTGAGCGATTTGAATTTGCGGGTCGTTAGCCGAATGGCGATAGCTTTGCTGAGCTATTACAAAGACTAGACCGGACATAATAATTATGGCAATTGCCAGGGGGAGCCAGGAAAACAGGGTTTCCTGAAGCACTTTTTTATGATGAGACATTTATTTTTTTGTTACTAATTAGTTATTTAAAGTAAAAGTATTTTAACACTTTTTTGCTAAAAAATACAGTGGTTATAGGCAAAATCCGCCCGCCCTTTATTTTAAAAGGGGGGGGGCGGATTAGTTATTTAAAACGGGGATCTTTGTCTATTTGATCTTGAGTAACTTTTGGCCCAACTTTTAGGATTACCCCAAACCAGTACAAAACAAATCCGATAATTCCTAAAACCCCAAGGCCTAATAAAATTTGCAGAATATCCATATTTTTTATCTAGTTTTAGTATTCCGCCAGAAAGAAAAAGAACTATTTGATAAAATACTGCATTTTCTTTCTGCCTGAAAAGCAGCAATGTATTCAGCCAGTCGGA
>CAYZEI010000004.1:11685-65685 GCA_964477745.1 uncultured Candidatus Saccharibacteria bacterium
CATTTTCTTTCTGGGGCGACTAACGGGAATTGAACCCGTATTCTCGCTGCCACAGAGCGATGTAATAACCATTATACCATAGTCGCCATAAAATTTAGTGGCTAGATTTGAGTTCCAAGTGACAAGTAAGGAACAAAAATACTCTTACACAGAATCGTGAAGAGCATTAAGCTTATTGGTCGCTGTGTCAACCAATCAATTTATTCAATTGCCAATATATTATAGCCTATTTAGAGTGGGGAGTCAACCTTTTTAGTAATTGAATTTTTCGTAGTGGATTTGGGAGTTTGGGATGTTTAGAGTTTTAAGGTCGGCCAATACCCCAGAAATCATATTATTTGGCCCACACAAATATACTTCTCGTTCCAAAAAATCCGGGGTTAGCAGTTTAATTTTTTCCGCGGAGATTCGTCCGGGTAATATGTTCCTATCTTGCTGGGACTGAGTTTGAGAAAGTAAAAAGAAGTGCTTTAAATTTAATGCGCTAAGTTCATTTTTAAACACGATATCATTTTCGGTTTTGCAACCATAAAGAATTACGCTGTCGGTTTTTTGCATTGCTAGTTGTTCTGCAAGTGCGCGAATGGGGGTTATGCCAATACCTCCGGCAATCAGCAAAAATTTAGTTTTTTTGGCTTGGTTGGAGGTAAATATTCCCAAAGGACCATCTAATATAACTTTGGTATTTGGCTTTAGACTATTAATTTTGTCGGTGAAATCCCCGGAGGTTTTTATAGAGAACCGCAGGTACTCTCCGTTGGGCGCGGCGGAAAAAGAAAACGGATGCGTGAACCACATCCCGGCTTGCAAAAATGTCAGGTTGGCAAATTGCCCGGCAAGGAATTTATAACGCTTTAGATCTTTGCCTTTAAGATATATAGAGTAGACGTCGGTTGTTTCTTGAACTACTTTGTCAATATAAAATCTATGAAGAAAAAATCTATAAAATGGCGCTACCCAGCGGTAAAGTAAAATTAGGCCAAAGACCAAAAAGTTTATTGCCAGCCAGAAGTACATTGGCCCACCTTCGGACATATCGGCGGTATTCGTTTGATGTCCGAAAGCCAGGGCAATTGCAATATACATAAGCAAGTGAGCAAAATACCAAGTCTCGTAACGTAAACGTTTTTTAACAATTACTACGGAGGAAATAATTACCCCGATAAATAAAAATACCGCAAGTAAAGCATTAAACACATCGTCCCAATTTTTTATAAAGTTGGAAAATTGTGCAATGAAAGAAACTTCGCTTAACTGACTGTAGCCAAAAGTGAGTAGTAGGGGATGACTGAGTAAAAATATAGCAATGCTATACCCAATCCAGCGGTGGAGTTGGTTTAAGCGGTCATGGCCAAATTGCTGTTCAATAAAAGTAATTCTTCCGACTAAAATTAATTGAATCAAAATAAAAAACTCTAATAGTAATCCTGCCAGCCTGCCAAAGGCAATCGGTAATCCGCCGGAAGTAGATAAATAGTGGGATGAGCCACTATACCATAAGAAAATAATTACACCGAGGTTTAGAACAAAAATACAGAAAAGTAAGATTTTTTTCATAATTAATTCTAGCTCTTTCAACAATTTTGCACA
Organism: uncultured Candidatus Saccharibacteria bacterium; assembly: GCA_964477745.1. Lineage (GTDB taxonomy): Bacteria > Patescibacteriota > Doudnabacteria > UBA920 > UBA920 > PALSA-1336. The sequence continues at coordinate 13,276 of CAYZEI010000004.1, forward strand.
AATGGTTATTAGTAATAAGCTTTTCCCGAAATTGATAAAAAAATGGTATAATAAAGTACTATTAACTTTTTAGCATATGAAATTTATTTTGAAGGTGTTGTTTACGGCGCTTGGAGTGCTGGCCGCGGCTTCTATTGTGCCGGGTATTGTAGTTGCCAGCTTTTGGGTGGCAATATTAGTGGCTTTAGTTTTGGGCTTACTTAATATTACTATCGGAGCAATTTTAAAGGTTTTAACTTTGCCTTTAAGTGTCGTAACCTTTGGATTATTCTTTCTAGTAATAAACGCTTTAATGTTTTGGATGGCCAGTTTTGTAAAAGGTTTCTCTGTGGCCGGATTTTGGCCTGCTTTTTGGGGATCAATTATTGTAACAGTTGTTTCCATGCTCGGTAAAAAATTGATTGATTAAAAAATTATTATTTGGATTTGCTTTTGCGGTAAATCCTAATTTATAAAATGCCGATAAGGCTCCATAGTCTTTTTAAGAAAAAACATTTATTTTTAAACCTTCCACAGGATTATCCATTTAATCCGGCGTGTTTGGAAGTGGGGGAGTTGTTTAAAAAGTTAGGTTCAGGTCAATCGGGACTTAACGGGAAAGAGGCAAAAAAAAGACTATTTAAGTACGGGTATAACCAGCCGGCAAAAAAAGTTAAAAAAAAGTTATTTCATGAAATTTTAATGGAGTTTGCCAATCCGCTGGTGGTGTTATTGTTAATAATTGGCGTATTCTCATTTTTTTTCAGTGATCGCTTTAGTGCCATAATTATTTTTGTTATGGCTACAATGAGTGCCATGCTTTCTTTTTATCAGGAGCATAAGGCAGAAAAAGCCGTAGAAAAGCTTAATGCTTTGGTTCGGGTAACTGCTTCTGTACTACGAGAGGGAAAAGTAATCGAAATAAACACTCGGGATATTGTTCCTGGAGATGTGGTTAGTTTGTCTGCCGGGGATATAGTCTCCGCCGATATGCGAATTATTTCGGCAAACGATCTATTTTTAAGCGAATCAAGTTTAACCGGGGAATCTTTGCCGGTGGAAAAAACCGCCCGAACCGTTTCCGCGATTCAAGATGAGACAAGATCTGCCAACTTGATATTTATGGGCTCTTCGGTAGTAAGTGGAACAGCTTTAGGTTTGGTCTTCCACACCGGACAGTATACTGAATTCGGTAAAATGGCCGGAAGTATGGAAGCTGTCAGTGTGGAGACAACTTTTGATAAAGGAATTAAAAGTTTCACCTGGTTAATGATTTGGGCGATTGTCTCCATGGTGGTAATTATTTTGCTTATTAATTATCTAGACAAGAATAATTTTTTTGAGAGTTTGGTATTTGCTTTGGCCGTGGCTGTGGGCTTGGCACCGGAAACTTTGCCAATGATCGTTACTATAAATTTGTCCAAGGGTGCATTGCAAATGTCCAAAAAGAAAGTGGTGGTAAAAAAATTAGACTCCATTCAGAGTTTTGGTGCTATGGATGTGTTATGTACAGATAAAACCGGCACTCTGACCATGGATAAGGTTGTTCTGGAAAAACATACGGATGTTTTCGGTCAGGAGTCGGAAGCAGTTTTTGATTATGGGTATTTAAATAGTTTCTATCAAACCGGTTTAAAGAATTTATTAGATAAGGCTGTATTGGCTCATGACAAGCCACATTTGCAGGCGATGGAAAAAATTGATGAAATCCCGTTTGATTTTAGCCGGAGAATTATGTCGGTGGTAATGAAGGAAAGTGGCGGCGGGCATATTTTAGTTAGCAAGGGAGCTCCGGAGGAAATTATTAAGCGCTCCGGTTTTTATGAAAGCCAGGGCCAGGCCGTTCCTTTGGACGGTAAAATATTGGAGCAGATTCAGAATCAATACTCCGCCTTAAGCCGAGAAGGTTTTAGAGTTTTGGCTTTGGCTGTTCGGCAGTTTGCTAAGCCACAAGCGGAGTACGGCACGGGGGATGAGACGGGATTGGTTATTAAGGGATTCATGGCATTTTTGGATCCTGCCAAGCCGGATGCTAAAGCCACCGTGGACGCTTTGGAAAAAGTTGGTGTGCGGATTGTGATTATCACCGGGGACAATGAGCTTGTTACCAGAAAAATTTGTGAAGATATCGGTTTATCAACTACCGAAATGCTAACCGGCGATCAGGTAGAAAAAATGTCCGAGCCGGAATTATTAGTCGCCGTAGAAAATACTAATATTTTTTCCCGTATGTTACCTTTGCAGAAACAGCGAATAATTCAGATTTTGCAAAAGTGTGGCCACACAGTGGGTTATATGGGGGACGGCATTAATGACGCACCGGCGTTGAAAGTTGCCGATGTTGGAATTTCGGTAAATAATGCCGCGGAAGTAGCTAGAGAATCTGCGAGTATTATTTTGTTGGAGAAAAATTTAGCTGTCCTTAGTGAAGGGGTTTTGGAAGGCCGAAAAGTTTTTGGCAATATCATAAAATATATTCGCATGAGTAGTAGCTCCAATTTTGGGAATATGCTATCGATGACCGGAGCCAGTTTAATTTTACCGTTTTTACCAATGTTGCCCGTACAAATTTTATTAAATAATTTTTTATACGACCTGTCCCAAATCGGTATCCCTACCGATGGGGTAGATAAAGAATATTTGGAAAAACCCAAACCATGGAGAATCGATTTAATAAAAAAATATATGATTACCGTGGGGCCGATTAGTTCTTTGTTCGATTTTTTGACCTTTGCCATGATGTGGTGGGTGTTTAGCGGGTATATCTATCAAGACTTATTCCGTACCGGCTGGTTTATTGAATCTCTTATTTCTCAAACAGTAGTTGTGTATGTTATTCGTACAAAAAAAATTCCTTTCATTCAAAGCCGTCCAAGCAAGCTATTGGTCTTTACTACGCTGTTAATTTTATCGGTTGGTATTATTATTCCATACACCAAATTGGCCGGGTTTTTTGGTCTAGTCCGCCCGCCGGCGTTATATTTTTGGTTGCTGGCCGGCATGATGGTTGTTTACCTATTCTTGGTACAAATTGTTAAAAATTGGTTTATTCGTAGGTTTGAGCAGTCATAATATAATATAGTGCTGTACTTTTTGTTCAAATAATGGTCAAATTTGGCCGGGTGTGGTAAAATTAATCATAAAGTAAATAGGTTAAAAACATTGTTAATAAAGCAAAAATCTTAATTTTGCATTTTTTAATTTGCGCCTATGCCATACATTAGCGAATTGTTAAACAATACAATTACCGACAGCTCTGACGATTCGGTCGGAAAATTACAGGATATTTTAATTTCCCCAAAAGCGGATTCCTTTGCTCCGCTGGAATTTTTGGTTGTAAAATCCAAAGAGGGGATAAAATTTATTCCTTATGAGTACGTAGCTAATTTTAACAGCAGTGAAATTTCTCTAAAAAATTTGTTTAATAAGGCCTCCCAAGATTCGCTTCCAAAAGGACAGTTTGTTTATTTAAAAAAAGAAGTGTTGGACAAGCAAATTGTAGATGTGGCCGGCACTAGAGTGGTGCGAGTGAACGATTTACGTATAGGAAATTTTGAAAATAAAGTTTGTGTTTTGGGGATCGATTCCAGCTTTAAAGGGTTACTTCGTCGTTTGGGATTGGCTGGATCATTTTTAGGTAAGCCGTTTACTGTTTCATTGATTGACTGGCGCCAGGCAACATTGGTGGATAGTAAAAAGGGTTTGGAATTAAATACAGCGGCCGGGGATTTAAGACACTTACATCCTGCCGACTTAGCCAACATTGTGGAAGAGTTAGATGTAAAATACGGCAGTAGTTTGTTGGCGGCCTTGGACTCCCGGGAGGCGGCTAAGGTTTTGGAAGAAGTAAATCCTGCTTTGCAAACAATTTTAATTAAGTATTTAGGTCCTGAGAGTGCGGGAAAGATTATGTCTCAAATGTCCAGTGATGAGTTGGCCGATTTGGTTAAAACCTTTTCTTCCGAGGAGTCCGGAGAATTTTTATCTCAAGTGGCCGGCCTAAAAGCCCAGAGCGTTCGGAGATTATTGGCTTACCCTGACAATACAGCCGGAGGGCTTATGACTGTTGATTATGTCAGCTGTCCGCCGGATACAACCGTTAAACAAGCGACGGAAATGATAAAAAAACTTTCCGAAGGCTTCCGTTCAATAATGTATATTTATGTGGTTGATTCCCAAGGAAATTTTTACGGCGTGGTTTCTTTAAGAAGAATTGTTATTGCCAGTCCGAATACAAGTATGGGTCAGTTGGCAAAGCGTTTTTCAAAAGCGTCGGCCTTAAAGACCGGAGATAAAATAGAAAAAATAATGCAATTAATGACAAAGTATAATTTGTATTCTGCCGCGGTGTTGGATAAAGATAAAAAATTAGTCGGCGTGGTGACGATTGACGATATTATGAGACAGCTGTTCCCGACAGCTTAAGGCCACGCAAACACTAACCCCTCAACAGTATTTGTATGAAACTTTTTTGGCAAAGAAATAAAGTAAGATTTTTAGTTTTTTTGGCAGTTTTGGGGCCCGGGCTGATTACAGCCATGGCCGACAATGATGCTGCCGGAGTGGCCACTTATTCCGTGGCTGCTTCTATGTATGGGATGAGTTCTCAGTATTTTGTTATTTTAACCACTATATTATTGGGGGTTACTCAGGAAATCGGGGCTCGTATTGCAATTGTTACCGGTAAAGGTTTGGGGGATCTGATTCGCGAGCATTACGGCGTTCGTATTTCGGTTGTTTTATTTATTGCTTATTTTATAGCAAACCAAAGTGTAATCTTGCAGGATGTAGCGGGTTTAAAATCCGCTGTTCAGCTTTTTGAACTGCCATGGTGGATGGCTTGGATGCATTGGCAGGGTTTACTGTTGGTGGTTTGTACCAGTTTGATTTTAGCCGTGGTATTTTTGAATTTTAAAAATCTCCAGCGCATTTTTTTGGTTACAATTTTATTTTATGGCACTTACATTGTATCCGCACTTTTGGCTAAGCCGGATTGGGGTGATGCATTAAGACATAGTTTGGTTTTCCCGGAAAGAAGTTTCGTTGCCAGTCCACATTATTGGTTTACTCTGATTGCCGTACTTGGAACCACAGTTACCGCCTGGGGGCAGTTTTTTATAAACAGTTTTGTTGCAGACAAGGGGATTAAGCCGGAGCAGTTAAAGGAACAACGGGCAGAAGTTTATTTCGGTGCCATTTTGACGAATGTATTTTCTTGGATGATGGCGATTGCCGTTACTTATACTTTGTTTGCTCACCAGACAATAATTTCCGACGCGCAAACCGCGGCCATGGCAATTCGCCCCCTCGCCGGTAATTTTTCTTACATATTGTTCGCCACCGGTCTGCTGGCCGCTTCTTTACTTGGGTTGATTGTGGTTCCGCTTGCTACCGCTTATGTTTTTACCGAGCTGTTCGGCTACGAGCGGAGTCTAAATGCCACTTTCGGCAAAGGGCGGGTATTTTATACCTTTTTTATTTTGCAAATTGTTTTAGGGCTTCTGGTTTCATTATTCCCTCAAATTAATTTATTCGGTCTGACACTTTATGCTAACTATTTAAATGGCGCAATTTTGCCGGTAGTATTTTATTTTTTAATTCGTTTTTCGGAAAGCTCGGAAATAATGGGGGAGACTTATATTTCCAAAGGATTTTCCAAGTGGTTTTTAAGAGCGTCAGCATTTTTTATTGCCGCGGCAGTAGTTGTTACTTTTGTAGGGCAGTTTTTTATTAAATAAGTATTATTATGCAAATTTTATTAAAGTATTTAAAAAATTATTGGAAGTTAATCGCTTTGGCATTAATTTTAGCTGCGATTAACCAAATTTTTTCGCTTTTGGATCCTTACATTTTTCGCCTTGTGCTGGATAATTATGTTACCAAATTTGAACAGTTTACCAAGGCTCAATTTATTCACGGTGCCGGACTTTTGTTATTGGCCTCAATGGGTGTAGCTTTTGTTTCTCGGGTGGCGAAAAATTTTCAGGATTATTATGTTAACACTGTTACCCAAAAACTTGGAGCCAAAATGTATACCGACGGCCTGGCTCATTCTCTGGAATTGCCGTACCAGGTATTTGAAGACCAGAGAAGCGGGGAGACGTTAGGGATTTTGCAACAGGTCAGGTTAAATGTGCAGAACTTAGTCATTGCCTGTATTAACGTGCTGTTTACTACGTTGATCGGGTTTACTTTTGTTATTATTTACGCTTTTCAGGTAAGTTGGATAGTGGCTGTGGTTTATATTTCTATGGTGCCTTTGCTTGGTGTGGCCAGTACTTTTTTAAGTAAAAAAATTAAAACCATCCAAACCAAAATTGTTGCCCAGACTGCGGCCATGGCCGGTAGCACCACAGAAAGTTTGCGCAATATTGAACTTGTAAAATCTTTGGGGTTGGCAAACCAAGAAATCAGCAGACTGAACCACACTACCGAAGAAATTTTAAAATTGGAATTGCAAAAAATTAAATACATCCGTTCTTTAAGTTTTATTCAGGGTACCTTGGTTAATGCCTTAAGGATAGGAATGCTATTTGTGATGTTGTATTTGGTATTCTTGCGCACCATCACTTTAGGGCAATTTTTCTCTTTGTATATTTATTCTTTTTTCTTGTTCCAACCGCTTCAGGAATTGGGTAATGTTATAAATACTTACCGTGAAGCGCAAGCCAGTTTGCAAAACTTTAAAGAAATTATGGCTCGCCCAAAAGAGCCAAAAAGTCCTTCCCCACAAAAATTAGGAAAGCTAAATGAAATTGGATTAGAAGGTGTTACTTTTAGGCATATTAGTGGCTCTAGGGACGCACTTTCCAATGTTTCATTTAATGCCACCAGCGGGCAAACTATTGCTTTTGTAGGACCGTCCGGTAGCGGTAAGACAACTTTGGTGAAGTTATTAGTTGGTCTATATATTGCAAACAGCGGGAAGGTTTTATACAATAATTTAACTGCTGACAATATTGATTTAGCCGAACTTCGGTCACAAATTGGTTTGGTGACTCAAGACACCCAAGTGTTTGCCGGTAGTATTCGCGATAACTTAACTTTTGTTAGAGAAGGGGCGACTGATGAAGAATTATTACTGGTCTTAAAACAATCCGCAGCCAGTAGTTTAATGCAACGTGCTTCCGAAGGACTGGATACTGTCATTGGCGAAGGCGGGGTTAAGCTTTCCGGCGGAGAAAAGCAGCGCCTTTCTATTGCCCGGGCGCTATTGCGTAATCCGACGCTGTTGGTGTTTGATGAAGCAACTTCTTCCTTGGACTCTTTAACGGAACAACAAATTACCGACACTATAAAAGAATTGTCCCAGAATAAAAATCAAATTACAGTTTTAATCGCACATCGGCTTTCTACTGTTATGCATGCCGACCGCATTTATGTATTAGAAAAAGGCAAGCTAGCCGAATCCGGCAAACACCAAGAACTTGTCGACCAAAAAGGTTTGTATTACGCGATGTGGAGACAGCAAATAGGGGAAGATATATAATTAAATATTACAAATAAGCCGGCTATTGACAGCCGGCCTATTTTTTAACTATAGTATGTAGTCAATCTGTTAAAACCTTAGAAGCATATTTTATAGGCTTTTGTGGTGTTAGTGGATTGGAATCGAATTTTTTGTAGGAGGTTTTTTGTGGAGAAAAAACACCTCGATGCCTATGGAAGGTATCGAGAGGAATTGATTCGTCAGGCAAGATGGGTTGCCCAAAGAGCATATTCCTATCGGGGATTTAATGTCGGTTGCGCCTTGCTCGCATGGCGGCCAAAAGGCATTAGTCCGACCGAAAAGTATAAGGTTTTCACAGCGGCAAACGTGAAGCCTTTACAGCATATCCCCAAGCAGTGCGCTGAGACAACTGCCGCGTGCTATGCGCGGTCTAATGGTTACACCAAAGTTATTGCCATTGTTGTGGTAGGTGAACCACAGCAGGACGCAGACAGTGGTGTGTCCTCGATAACGCTTCATCCATGCGCTCATTGTCGCACTTTGCTTTCGTCTTTACCCGAAGTCGCCTCTGACACCATTATCCTCACTGTGCACAATCACAGCGGGGAAGTGGAGGAACAGACTTTGCGAGAGATTCTCACTATCCATCATCACCATGACAAGGCCTAAGGCGCATGTCCTACGCCTTGCCACACAGCAACAAACCGTAGATTGCTCAGCCAACGCTGGATGTCTACGGTTTCCTCATTTCTAGAATGAATTTTAATCTTTCCACACTACGATTATATTTTTTATATTTAAATCTACCTTTTCTGTTTCGTGGTCCCAGTTGCCGTTGGCTTTATATAAAGTATCAAAGTCATAGACGTAATTTAGGCCATTACGAGTGCCGGGGTCATTGGTAATAATAGAAGTGGGAGCAAAGCCACGAATAACCAGCATGTGATATTTTGGACCGGGTTGTTTGTAATTGGGGTTGCCTAAAAGTTGGCCATTGGCCGGCAGTAAAACCAAATGGTTTTGTACCAGTTCTTTTTTTATATTTTCTTCGGTTACATTGTTAATTATTTTTGCTTGCAAATTATAATTTGCTTTGATCATTTTTACGACTTCTTCGGAATTAATATCAAGATTGTAACCGAAAGTTTGCATTTCCCAATTGGTGAGCTTGGTTAATTGCTCCTCGACAAACTCGGAATCTAACCGAGCATTTTTATTTCCAAAAAAATACTCGGCGACCATTATGGCACTGGCTTCTTCACAATCTTCATTATGTATTGTGTCCCAATTGGCTGTGGGGGCTTGGGGGGTGAAGGGAACTTTTAGATTTAAAGATTTAAGATTTAGGATTGAAGATGTAGAATTATTAGCTTCAGATGTGGAAGACAATCCCTTATTGTCAGCTACCGGAGCAGGGATGTGGGTAATTTTGGGAACTTTTACAACAGCTACTTTATATTTATAGTCAATAAAAAACAAAGCGATAACCGTAAAAATTATCGCTAGTAAAATAATTATAGATGATTTGTAAAAACTTGTTTTCATAAATTTTGATCAATTCTGGTGAATTATGATCAATTACAAGATTTCTTCTTTCGTGACTAGCTTAAATTGTCCAGAAGCGAGTTCTTTTGGCAGAAGAAGTTTGTTAACCCGAAGACGTTTTAAATTGGTTACGGTAAGGCCAACAGTGGTGAACATTCTGCGAACTTGGCGTTTTTTACCTTCGTGAATAATTATTCGCACCTTGCCGTCCCGCTGTTTTACTTGCGCCGGATAAGTGGTGCCCGTAGAAATTTCCACGCCGGTGCGTAAATGTTCCAGCTGACTTTCAGTTGGCGGTTCTTGAGTGGAAACCTCGTATTCTTTTTCGTGTTCGTATTTTGGGTGCGAAAGTTCTTGGGTTAGGTCGCCGTCATTGGTTAAAACCAAAAGACCTTCGGTATCGGCATCAAGTCTGCCAACGTTCCAAACCCTGCCTCTTAATTCTTCCGGTAATAGCTCAAAAACCGTTTTGCGGTGTTGCGGATCGCTTTTACTAACCACGTAGCCTTTGGGTTTGTTAAGCATAATGTAAACTAATTCCTCGCGCTTATTAATTAGTTTACCGTAAATTTTAACCTCGTCAGTTTGGGGGTTAACTTTATCGCCCAATTTGGCCTTGCGTCCATTAATAAGAACTTGGCCGGATTTAATGAATTCCTCGGCCTTACGGCGGCTGGCAGTGCCTGACTGGCTAATAAATTTTTGTACGCGTTCTTCCATAAACCTTATTATACCGAATATGGTATAATTAAGCTACTCTTAAATAAGGTAATCTTTATTTCTCCGTTAGAAGTTAAACTTAAAATAACGCTCAAAACGGTTAAATCATTAAACAAATAAAATTTATGGATACTGCTAATTGGGTGAATAAAAAAAATATTCCCTTAATAATTGCTCTTTGTATTCCGGTTTTAATGATTGTTGTGCTTGCCTTGGCTATTTACTTGCCGGGGTTGGGAAAAAAGCCGGCCCATAATTTTATTTATTTGACCGGTGATAATTATTATTCTTACGACCAATCAAAATATTCGGTCGCTAATGGTTATTTAGTAGAAAATCCTTCTGCCACCACAACTCCACCGACTTATTACAAGCCGGTGACTTCTGAGACAAGAATTTTTCTTTATGATGTTGGAGCAAATTCCGCTTCGGAAATAACATTTAGTCAGGCTTCAAAATATAGGCTTGATCCCAGTCAAACGTCAGAGGACGGTTACAAAGTGGAGCGAGGCAATTCCAACGGGGATTTTCTGTTTGGTTCCGGCAGTAGTGATTATAACAACTGGTTTATTAAGGGCCATAACCGCAGTACAAAATTAAATTTAAAATTAAACAGCACAAATTATTATAGTATGCAGTTTTTAGGTTGGATTGAGTAGGTAATTAATTAAAATCACACATATGGAAAATCCTAACGATATTAAGAAGCAGCAAGTTTTGGCGGAGTTAAAACAACTCACGCTTTCGGGAGAGATTAGCCGGGAGGAGGTTTTGGCGACATTGCCGGGGGAAGGTGTGGTACAAATGGAAGTACAAAAACAACATCTGACCTTGTCGGAAATTATGTACTATATTGGTGGTGGTATAGTTTTTTTAGGAATTTGTGTATTGGCTTACCAAAACTGGGATAGTTTTTCTTCGTTCGTCCGAATTTTGGTAACTTTGGGAAGTTTTATTGCCGCGTATGTGGTTGGGGCTTTGTTGTATAGGTATGAAAACTTAAAAAAAATATCCCAAGCCTTCTTTTTAATTGCCGGCTGTTTGGCCCCTTTGGCCTTTAATGTTGTTTTTAAAGAATCGGGAATGGATACTTCGGCGGACAGCTTGCAGGTTTTGATTTATTTAATTTCTACTACCGTATTTTTAGGATCATTGTGGTTTTACCGCCAAACAATCCTATTATTTTTTGGAATCCTTTTTGCAACTGGGCTATTCCATTTTCTAATTAATATGATGGTTGGTCAGAGTCTATTATATGAAAGTACAACAAAAATTTGGGAGTATCGGTTTTTAGTGGAAGGTTTGACCTGGATGTTTGTAGGTTACTATTTGAAGACCACTTCTTTTAAAGCTATTACCGGAACTCTCTATGGGTTTGGGGTATTGGCATTTTTGGGTTCAGCTATGGCTTTGGGAGGTTGGGATCCAAACCAAAATGCATTTTGGGAGCTAATATATCCATTATTGGTTTTTGGTGTGATTTTCCTGAGTGTTTACGTAAAGAGCAAAGGGTTTTTGGTTTTTGGATCTTTGTTTTTAATCGGATATATTTTAAAGTTAACCGGTGAATATTTTAGTTCCGGTCTTGGCTGGCCTTTTGCCTTGGTATTGGCGGGTTTAGCCATAATGGGAGTAGGGTATTGGGCCGTAAAATTAAACAAACAGTATTTCGCCGAAAAAGTTTAAGTAGGCAAAAATTAAGTAATAAAATAAAATGGAAAAAATATTCAAACCTTCCCGAACACACTTGCCTTTTTATTGGTGGTTTTTACTGCCCCCAGTTATTTTTATGGTCAGTATGTTTGTTACATCTATAATTTTCTTCCTTTTACAACTAGAACTTCAGGATAGTACTATTGCTTATACCTTAATACTTACTTTTTTTATTCTTTATATAATTTTTACTGTTGTAGCAAAAATTATGTTAAAGAAAAGAAGCTACCTGTCAATTACCGACGACAAAAACTTAAGCTATCATAGTTTTACTGGTAAGCGCTGGGAAATTTTAATTTCTGATATTGAAGCTATTGATGATAAATCAGGGGAATATCGAAAATCTGCCAGTGCCGTTGGTAGTCAAGCTTATATAAGAACCGAATTTGTTATTAAAGCTAAAGGTGAATTTTATAATTCATATATAAGTCTAATTGATTGGCAAGATTTTCTTCACGAGCTCAAAGTGTTAAATCCGGGGCTGGTTGTCAAAAGTTTAGCTACTGATTATTCCTTGGATTTTGCGAACAAAACAGTTATTAGCGATTCTAAGCTTTATTCTTCAGGTAACAAAATTTTAAAGTATACTTATTGGGGATTAGGGATTGTTTTAGTCATATTTTGTTTTTGGGTTATGTTTGCACTTAGGTTTACATAAGTTTATTTTTTTTAAATAAGTAACATTAATATATGACAAAATACATAAAGTATTTAGTGGTAATTCTCGCAATATTTTTAACTGCCGCTGCATGCAATAAGCAGGTCATTGTTCAGCAAAACACACCAACTTTAGACCAAACCCTAAAAAATTCACCAAATAGCAATTCAGCCACATCTGAAAGCTGGCAAACTTATATAAACACTGAAGGTGGTTTTCAAATTAAATACCCAGCTGATTTTACTATAGACCCATACAGCACGCTTTCAGGCATTAAATTCATAGATTCAAAGGGCAACGGAAATTTTGATATTTACGTGGTTAAATATTTAACCCCAGATAATATTGATACTTTAGTCAAGGCGGGTAAAGAAAGTTTTGGCGAAAATGCAGTAAAAAAAATCACTATTGCAGGAGTGTCGGCTGTAAGAACGGATTTAGATTCCGCCACCATATCTAAAAAAATAGGGAAAGAAACAAAAGGTATGAGCACCGTAGTTTTTTACCACGGCGGTTATCAGTACAGTATTACTACAGCAGTTTATAATCCCGACTTGATGGATGGCTTGGTTAGTACATTTCAATTTACCAATTAACCAGTATCTCTATTTGCGTTAGATTTACTTCTACGGTAAAATCTCCCCATCCTTTATTTCGGCAATTAACTCGTTCCAAGAATAATAAACACCCCGCCCATTATTATAAAGGGCGGGGTGTTTTAAAATTAATGTAATCCGCATTCGGCGGGAGTGGCTAGTGATGTAAATTTTATTTTGATTGTAAAAATCTTTTAAGCATTTGTTTTAATGTTACCTTACCTTTCGTTGTTTTAAAATAAGCCTCTCTTCGTAAGGCATCGTCTTTTGAAGGAAAGGATTCATAGAATATTAATTCTAAAGGTCTACGGTTTTTTGTTGATAAATTTTTGCCTTTATTGTGGTCACTAACTCTGGTTTTTAAATCTTCTGAGTAGCCAATATAAAACAGCCCATCTTTTAGGCTGCGAAGTATATATACGTAGTAAAATTTTATAGGCATTATACGTTGTTTTGTGTTTTGGGCTGTGCCATGAACTTGAGTGAGCCGACTTCAGCCCTGAACTACTCGACCTAAAGGTCTCGAGTACAGGACATGAACTATTCTTTAACCCGGTGGGTTCACGAATAGTTCATGGTGGTCTCGGTTGGAATCGGACCAACATCAATGCCTTAGAAGAGCACTGCTCTATCCATTGAGCTACGAGACCCTGGTGATCGCGGCAGGGGTCGAATCCAGTAGTATGTCCTTTATGGACAACTACGGGACAAACCTGCGACTTTCGTAACACATTAATGGTGATCGCGGCAGGGGTCGAACCTGCGACCTTCAGCTCCGCAAGCTGACGCTCTATCCAACTGAGCTACGCGACCTCACCATTAATGTGTTACGAACACTCAGCAAGTTTACCCCGTACTGAACTTTAGTTCTAGTATCGGGGCTGACGCTCTATCTTACTTGAGCTACGCGACCATAAATTTAACTTGCTAAACTATATCATAAATGGCTTAATATTTCAAGTTGCGATATTTTGGGGGATAAAAAGTGCTTTAAAGGTTTATAAGCCAGTTTTTTTTGGTTTCAAGTAGGTTTGTTTTTCCTCATATTTGATTGGGGAAATTTATTTTTAATCCAAAATGAGGCAAATGACAAAATAGCGCATTGACGAAATAAATAAAAAAGAGTTTAATGGAGGTGAAAGGAGAAATATCTTACAAAACTAAAAAATTATAGTATTAAAATAAAAACTTAAGAGGGAGGTGATATGTGTGAAAAACTTTTATATGTATATGTGCGACGTGTGTGGATTTAGCAGGGACAATGAGGGAGTATGCCCCCATTGTGAGTTGCCTTTGACGGAATATAGTAAAGAAGATCAGTCCGAATATCAAGTAAATATGGAAGAAGCAATGAGAGCTATGAGTGAGTATAAATGGTATGTGTGAGTCCGCCGGAGGCGGAAGGATTAATGATTAACGATTAAGGAAAAATGCCGAAATTAGAAATATAAAAACACCTTTCTATTTATAGAAAGGTGTTTTTGTTAGATGCTATATGCTAACCAATAAATTCTACTTTTTGTTATGGAATTTTTTATGAATGTCGCGCAGGCCTTGGTTGGTAATATGAGTGTAAATTTGAGTAGTGGTAATGGAGGCGTGGCCAAGAAGAGTTTGAACACTGCGGATATCGGCACCATTTTGTAGGAGGTCAGTAGCAAAGCTATGGCGCAAGGTATGAGGGGTAACTTTTTTAATTATCCCGGCAATCCGACAATATTTTTTAATAATCCTTTGAATTTGTCTAACTGTTAATCCGCTGGCTTTGTTATAGTTATTTTTATCGGTCTTGTTTTTCCCGAATCCTTGGCTGGCAATTTCTTTTTCAATCTTTTTTTGCTCCGCGATTATTTTTTTACCTTTGTCAGCCGTTTTTTCCGGGGTAGGGGAGCTTTGACCGATTTCCGAATGGCCAACAAACAGCGCTTTGCTATTGTCTTTTCTTTTGCTTAAATATTTTTTTATGGTTTCCGCGGCTTCGTCGGACAAAAAGACCAATCGTAGTTTACTGCCTTTCCCTCGGACGGTAAATTCCCTACGGTCCAAATTTATGCTTTCTATTCGTAAGCTTGCCAATTCGGAAACACGTAATCCGGTGGAAAAAAGTGTTTGCAAAATGGCAGAATCACGCAAGCGCTGGAGCTCGTCTTTTTCCCCAGCTATGGCCTGAAACAACCTTTCTAGTTCGTCTTTTTCCAAAAACTCAACCTGGCGTTGAGGGCTTTTTGGCAACTCAATTTTTTCCCCAGACAGGGTAGCTACATCTTGTTTGGCCAAATACTTTAAAAATGCCCGTAAGGCAATAAGGTGGTAATTTTGGGTAATTAGCTTTAAAGAATTGCCTTTGTCATCGGTTAAACGGTTTAAATATAACCGGTATTTTTTTACGATTTCTAAATCAATGTCTTTAGGATCTTTAATCCCCAATGGTAGGACAAAGTTTAAGAATTTATGGAGGTAACGATGATAAGCCGAAATGGTGTTACGGCTTTGATTTTTTCCAATTTCACAGTATTCCAAAAACTCCGATATATAACGGTAAAGAGGGGAGTCAGTTTTGTTTTTTATGTCGGACATTTTGACTTTCGATTAAGATATAATGCGTTATGCGACACCATAGGTTGTCCACAGTGTCCCCAGTACATATCACGACGAGGGTATTTTTGAACCTTTGTATAATGCGTTATGCGACATATACAGTATATCATATTTTAAGGTAGAATTGTATATAGGGCAAAAATGAATATTTTATTAATCTCATCAAAAAAATCGTATACGACCCAAAGGCTTATAGAAGAGGCTGGGCGCCTTGGAATTGGCTTAAATGCGGTATCAATGGAGGATTTAGCGCAAATAAATTTTCAAGTTAATGAAAAGGAATATGACGCTTTATATATTCGCAATCCGTATTTAAATTCCGGGGCGGAAAAATTGCCACAAATAATCAAACTGGCAAAAAAGTTTGCAAATCAGGGCAAAAAGGTTGTGGATGCTGTTATCGCACAAGGAATTTTGGGCGAGGGGAAATGGATAGATTACCAAAAGTTAAGCCAGGCAAAACTATTAATTCCTGCGACGGTTTGTTTAGAAAAAAATAGTTTGAAACAGTTAAAATATCCTCTGGTTTTAAAATGGACATATGGCTTTAAAGCCGAAAATGTTTTTTTTGTTAGGAGCGAAGATCAATTGACCAAACTGTTACCAAAACATCCTCTAAAAGAGTGGTTGGTACAGGAATTTTTACCCGCTAAGTATGAATATAAAGTTATGGTTGTTGGCTACCGGTCGGTGCCAATGGTTTTACGTTTTGAAATTAGAATGGACGGGTTTGGTATAAAATACCGCACCGGTGTGGCTGTTAAGGCATCTACTATTCCTAAGATTATTAGTCTTGCGGAAAAAGCCTCAAGGTTATTGGGACGGGAACTTGCTAAGGTGGATATTTTATACTCCGGGGAGCGGGGCTATATTTTGGAAGTTAACCGCTTTCCCGGAATAAAACCGTTTGAAAATTTTACCCGGTACAATTTAGCTACTGACTTTATAGAATATTTGGCGAAACCTTAGTATTTACAAAATGCCGGCTTTAAGGTATAATAAAAATACTTAATTTTAATCCACGAAACAGTTTTCAAAGCAATTCAAAGATTGGTAATTTAAAGATAAAATCATTTAATCTTTAAATATTGCAATTTTTAAATCCTTACTTGCTACTGTTTACGTGTAGAAGGACAAAATCCAATGCTTAGTGCCAAAGAAAAGAATGCAATTATTAGAAAGTACCAAGTGCATAAAGATGACACTGGTAGCCCGGAAGTTCAGGTAGCAATTTTAACCAAAGAAATTGAACAAGTCTCCGAGCATTTGAAAATTCATCGCAAAGACAATCACTCCCGCCGTGGACTGTTAAAAATGGTTGGTAACCGCAGAAGACTTTTGAGATTTTTGAAGAATGAAGATCAGAAGCGCTATGAAAAGTTGGCTGACAAATTGAAGCTCAAAATTGCAGACAAGGCTGAATAAATAATATTTATAGATACAAAATATGGAAATGGGATCCTTTGATTTTACCGAATTTGATAATATTTGGTCAAAGCTCGGCAAAGAAATTTGTCAACAAATTTATACCACTCCACGAACTCAAGAAATAAAAAATTCCTTGCAAAAAAATGGCTTTTTAACCTTAGAAGAAAAAAGCGATTTTATTAATATTTGTGATCAAACTAAGTACAAAGTTATTTACGAAAAGTTTGGCCAAGAAGGAACTGAGAGTTATAAGAATTTTAGCAAGGCTTGGGAAGACTGGTTTCAAAAAAAGGGTGTTGAAAGCCAACACGAGAGGGGACAGCGCAGTAGCGTTGACCATATCTTGTTTGGAAGCACGCCGGACCCAGCGCCTTTTTTACTGCATTTTGAAGAAGAGATGCTCGGTAGTATGAAATAATAAATAGCGAATAAAAAAATCCCCCCGATGAACATCGGGGGGATTTTTTTTAGCCTTGGTTTTTTGCCAGGTCAACGAGAGTGGTTTCTTTTAGTTCGTTATTAATGGGAACCGTAAAAGCAAAAGTGGATCCCTTGCCTTCACCGGAACTCTCTGCCCAAATTTTGCCTTTGTGTTGGCCAACAATAATTTTGGCCACGTAAAGTCCAAGCCCTAACCCTGCACTTTGTTTTATAGATTCTTTACCGCGGGTATATTTTTCAAAAATACTGATTTGTTCTTCCGGGGCAATCCCTTTACCGGAATCGGTAACACTAAATTTAATCTCATCTTTTGAAGCCATAATATTAACCGCAACGGTGCCTTGTTTCGTGTACTTTAAAGCATTATCTATAAGGTTATTCATAACCTGGCGAATTTTTTCTTTGTCCGCCATGAGCTTAGGAAATTTAGTTTTGGGGCTATATTTGAATGTTAACGTAAGTTTTTTGTCTTTCGCTATGGGTTCCAATTGTTCAAAGGTGGTTTTGGCTAAATCCAAAAGGCTAACTTGTTCAAATAAAAATTCCATTTTACCGCGCTCAATGCGGGAGACATTCAACATGTCATCAACCAATGAAATAAGAGAATTGTTTGTGCGGTTAGTTTTTTCCAAAATTTCTTTTTGATCCTGCTTAAGCTTGCCGTAGTCACCGTCTAGTACCGAGCTTAAATACCATTTGATTGTAGCCGGAGGAGTGCGTAACTGATGACTGGCAATAGTAATAAACTCCGCTCGTGCTTGATCTAGAGCTTTTAGCTTAACATTGGCTTCTTGTAATTCCTTGTCCAAAATTTCCAACTGCTCACGTTGTTGGACTTCTCTGAGAACGCTTTTTATTAGCAAAATGCTAGTTATCAGAATAAAAGCAGTCACTGAAAGTGCTAGGGTTTTTGCCATAGCGTTTGGGGCAATTATTACTTGGATAAAGCTTACGAGTAACAGTACCAAAATTACAGTCTCAGTTCTGATGAGCTTTATATTGAAAAGATGATGTTTTAAAATAGCATACCCCGCACTTAAGAATATTGGCAATATAAACAGGGGAGAATATCTAACAAATGTTGTATCATTTGCAAGGATAACTTTTAAAAACACAAAAAATATTAATAAAGAATATGAAATTAAGAGGCCTGATCCGATTGTTAGCCATGGGCGTTTTATTTCCGTATCTGCCTTAAAATATTTGTATATTACAAGAATTACTGTCAAAAGGAAAAATGCAACAAGAGTTGAGCCAAAAAATGGCATAAATACACCTGGTTGAGGAGTTAGGCCTTTAACGCCTGTGCTCATAGTTGCAAAAATATAGGTAGTTTGAGTAAGGGCCATTAACAATATTGCTAACAAAATTGTTATTGTAAACAATCCTTTGTTGAGCTGTAATTTTTTTCCCGGAAAGTTTAAGACAAATAAAAGGAATAAGAATACATGGGGAACTGCAAAGAAAATAACCAGACGAATCCAAAATAAGGTTGTTTCAGGGGAAGCGATTAATGAAAAATAATTTATAAAAGCCCATCCAGCCCCTACCAAGGCGTGAATAATAAAAATTTTATTTGTTACACTATGCCTGTCATGAACAAACACCAAGATACCTAAAAATACCGTCAATGAAGCGGCAACTAATGCACTGATGAGATTAAAATCAAAAATAATCATTTTGGATTTTTTAAGGCATTAGAATTTTATTTATAGCTAGTCGTGGGCTTGGCTTTGGAATTTTATTAGTATAGCCAAGCCTTACAAACATTTGTGGTCTTGAGGAGGTGTTAAGTAATTGTTGAAAATCTTTGTAATAATCTTTTATTTCAATTGGGGCTGCAAATACCGCAAGTTTAATATTTTCTTTTTCTGCTTCAATCCATATTTGTTCAAGTGCCTGGCCGGTATTTACCCAATCTTTTTTTGAATCACCAGTTGTACTAAGTATTATATAGGTTGCACTATGATATAACGGAGATTTATTAATATCACGTTGCTGTTTACTCATATTAAAGTGCTTCATTGCCCAAGGGATTATAAAAGACAAGAGCCAGGGCACCCCAATGTTGTAACCAGGCATACCATCATGGTATTTTTGTAAACTTGGTTTCAGCCAGTGAGAAAGTTCTTCCGTAAAACCTTTATCTTTAAAAGCGCTTTCTATTGCTTTTAATACTATCTCTGCAATTTGAGATTTTTGTTTAGGTTCATTTATTACGCTCGCTATTACGCTGTAATTATTTGTAAACTCAGGAATGGAATTTAAAAACATTTCTGGCAATTTTTTTTCTTCATACTCGAACCTATTACAATGTCTGTTGCAAACAGCCTCTATCATTTTCTTATTAATTAAAACAGATTTTAAGTTATTGTATGAAAAAGTTGCGACGGATTGGTCATTAGGGGTTATATTGCAACTAAAATCTAAGCCAAAATTTTGAGAAATAATATTTAGATTTGTGACCGCGGCTCCTAAGCTCAAATATAGCTCTCTATTTGTTGAATCCGATTGAGGTAATCTACGTTCCAAATTTGGGTATATCTTAATTTTATTTTGTGATAATTCAAAGAGCCATGGCTGAGTGTTATGACTAGAAGGAGCAAGGCTTGAATAATAAACCAAGCGCTCTAATTTTTCTTTGTCGCTTAAATTCAGGAATGATTCAGGAGTAAAATTTGAATTTAAAATTGACATAAAATTTGGTTATAACCCCATTTTATTTAAGTATTTTTGTCGTTCCTTCTCTTGTTGTTTTTTGGTAGTGGCATAATCCGGATCAAATACTGAATCAAGATTTACTTCCATTTTTCCTGTCCTTAGTTTTTGTTTTAGTGCCAAGCGCTTTATCACATAAGCAGCCGCTACTCCGGCTAGACTGGCAGCATCACCAAGTTGAGGCCAAGAATAAAGCGTTTTGCCAACCTCCATGACAGATTCCAGCATTTTTGGCACAACCAATTTTTCCCCTGCCAGTTTAGTTGCTAATTTAGGTAATTCTTGAGGTTGGAATTTTTGAAATTGCTCAAGGGTTAAATTTCCTGCCACCCCGTTAAATAACATTGTCTTACGGTTCAAATCAAATCTTTCAATATCAAAAATAATATTATCTCCGTTATCTGTTGCCATAATAACTGGAATTCCTAGTTTTCTTGCTTCTAATCTTAATTTAATTTTTAATTCCGGGTTATCTAAGCTCTCAACTAATACATCTAATTTTGGCGTTCCAGAAAGAAACTTAATAATATTTTTCGAGTCAATTCCTTTGTTAAAAGAATAAATTTTAGCATAGGGGTTTAGTTGATAAATTCTTTGAGAAACCAATTCGCATTTACCTAAGCCAATTTCTGTAAAGTCGCCGCGAATCCGGTTTAAATTTGAACCAGAAAGAGTGTCAAAGTCAGAAAGTTTTAAATTTTTTGCACCACCCATCATGGCTAAAGTCATGGCAGCATGGCTACCCACGCTTAGTCCCGCTATCCCGACCGTAAAATTGTAGAACTGTTTTTGCTCTTTATCTGAGATTAAATTTTTATTCCTGGCGGTTCGTAGCTCCTGGTGCATTAAATCCGGGAGGTAATGAACTAAATATCCATTCCAAGGGAAATAAAACCAGGTGCCGGATTTTTTCAAATCTAAACCTTGAGCTTTATAAAATTTATTTAAAAGTTCGTTAGGGTCGCCACCAAATCTGAATTTTGGATTACGGATTAAAAATAGTTCGTGGAGCTGGTCTTTGTACGAATCAATAATTTTTTTTGGCCGCATTTTTTTACAAAACACAGCAAAACTTTCTTTCCGAGAATTGAATTTTATTGGTTGTTGCTCCATATTTGTTTTATTCCCGGTTTAAAATATAATTGATCTTCGTAAGGCCAGAATTCCAATCTTATTAACTTTTTATTATTTAATTCTTTCGGGTCCCCGGGCCCTTCGGTTTTGGTTAAGATCGCGTTTAATATTCGATCGTAAATAATTTTAGTTAATTTAGGGGTAATTTTAGAAGCTTTCTTTTTTTCTATATTGACTTCCAAATATTGATTATTTTGATTATTATATTTAGTTGACATTGTAAATCTCCCAGTAATTTCTTTGGAGATTGGTCCGAAGATTAAAGCATCTTTTATTATTTGAGGATAAATATCTCGTAAGTGTAATTTGGCTGCAAAATTAGCTCTTTCATAAATATAAACAAACGGTGCTTGCCCAGAATTTTTAATGATTGAACTAGGAACATTGAAACTTTTTTGTGATTTTGATAAGGCTTGATGAATTTTATCGAAGGAAATGACTCCACCTTTATCGCCAATTGCGTACCTCACTAACGGTATGGCATTGTCGCCGGTTAAGATTAATTCGCCGGCAAATTCTTCAAAATTAATAAATTCAGGCAGGTACTGAGCCAGTGTAGGAAGTTTATGTGCCTGAGGGAATAATGTTGAGTGAAGTACTTCTGAATTGGCAGCGGATTTTCTTATGGCGATTGACATAGGTGTTTCTATGGCAATGGTTCCTAAGTCGGCAGTCCCGTAAATGTTTGCTGTCGAGAATGTGGGATTTTTTATTCCGGCAATTTCTGTAATGTGTTCCCTAAAATTTTCTGTAAAAGTTTCCGCTGCAAATAGTAATTTTAAATTAAATTTGTTTAAAGGAATTTTTTTTGATCTGGCTTGATCAAGTACATCTTTAATGAGTGGGGGATAACCGGCAAGGATTGTTTGCTTATATTGAGGTGCCAGATATTTCAAGGCATGGATAATTTCATTTTTATTGGAGCCAGGGGTAATGATTGAAAACGGCAAAAGTGTTCGTGAGTTTAATATTTGGAAAGCGCGAAAAGTTATTAACCCACCAATCCAAACACCCATACCAAAAGCAATAATAACTAAAGTCGGCTCAGAAGGTGAGAGTTTAAGGTTTTTTAAAAATATTTCGTGATAAATAGAAGACTGCCAATCTAATTGTTCGGTTCGCGGAAAATAAAACGGTTCACCGGTGGAGCCCGAAGATGAAGTGAAAATTTGTGTATTTTTTTGTGCAGCCTTTGATAAAAGCTGTGATATCGGGTATTTTTGTAAATAATTTGCTTTAGTTGTAAAAGGAACCTGTTGGAAATCTTGAAAAGTTTTTACATTTTTTGGGTTGATACCATGTTTTTTTAAAAAATCTTTATAAGCAGAAACAGTTTCGGCTGAGGAATGAAAAAGTTTAAGACTATTTTGTTGCTGAAAATTTGTCCAAAAATCACTTTTTTTTGAATAGAAATCGGCAATAATTTTTTTAGCAGTTATTTTTTTTGACATATTATTTAGCAAGAATTTTATTTGCTAAATTTATTGCCACTACTTCTTCTGGTAGATGAAATTTTTGTGAAAGTCTGATAATTTTTTGGGTTGTTTGATGTACTCCCCGAACTTTTTTTTCAACCCATTTTTGATTGTAATTTTTGAAGCCCAGCTCCCCTGCAATATTAATTACACCACCAGCATTGGCTACAAAGTCTGGAACGTAGATAATATTTCTTTTTTGCATCAAAACATTGCATTCCGGTGACTCTAATTGGTTATTCGCCCCACCACAAACAATTTTACATTTCAGTTGAGGAATGGTTTTGCTGTTTAAATCACCATTTAAAGCGCAAGGACAAAAAATGTCCACCTCTGCCTTATGAATCAAGGCTGGGCTTACAATTTTAATTTGAGGAAAAGCTTTTTTCGCTTTTTTTACGGTCGCTGGGTTTATATCCGCAGCTATTATTTTAGCGCCCGAATTTATTGCGAGTGAACAAAAATTAAGTCCAACTTTCCCCAATCCTTTAATGGCAACCGTTTTATTTTTTAAGTTCTTTTGTTTATAGACTATTTCACAAGCAGCAGTCATGGCTATAAAAACTCCTAAAGCAGCCCAAGGTCCAAGCTCCCCAGCTTTTTTACCGTTTACATAGGGGGAATTTTTTTGTAGAAGTTTTAAATCTTTATGTTCAATGCCTATATCTTCACCGGTAGTAAAATTGCCACCAAGTAAGTTCAATCTTTGGGCGTAAACTTTTAACATAGCCGATTTTTTCTTTTTATTATCAGCTAAAATAACGCCTTTCCCACCTCCAAAAGGAACCCCAGCTAGGGCGCATTTATAAGTCATGGTTTTAGAAAGGCGCAAAGCATCCTGAACTGCTTCGTCAGTGTTGGTATATTTCCAGTATCTGGTTCCGCCTGTCGCTGGCCCAAGTTTTGTATTGTGTATGGCAAAAATTGCGTTTAGACCGCTTTTTTTGTCGGTAATCAAAACAAGTAGTTCATGCTCTCCAAAATTTGCAATTTCCATAAGACTTTAGCCCAAGGATTTGATTGTTATTTTTGTATCGTTGTTGGTATTTAGATAACAGATTTATTATATCATATTTAATGAATTTTGTTATATTTTAGGGGACTTTTACGGCTGTTTTTTAAGCTTTTTTTATTCAGTCTTTTTGACTCTTCCCATGCTAAGTCAAAACAATTTCTTAACATATCAGCTATGTCTTGGCTCTCTATAACAATCCCAAAGTTGTCCTTTGGAGAAACAAAAGACACTTTATCCCCGTATATTCCCATGTCTGACGAAAATTTACACTTACCCTCTGGAATT
Source organism: uncultured Candidatus Saccharibacteria bacterium (assembly GCA_964477745.1). Taxonomy (GTDB): domain Bacteria; phylum Patescibacteriota; class Doudnabacteria; order UBA920; family UBA920; genus PALSA-1336. Next base: position 37,031 of record CAYZEI010000004.1, read on the forward strand.
AATATATATTCAGCAGGTTCGGTTGGTTTTATTTGCTGTAAAACCTCCATCATTTCTTTAGAGGCAGGGTTTATTACAAACATTTTTATTCCTCTGCGACCCCTTTCTTTATCATGGATTTCAATAAAATCTGGAATCCGCTTGAATATTTTAACCAAATCAGCGAATGTTCTTAATTCTTTAGTTTTTGTTGCAAAAAGATCTTGGTATACTTCTTTCGCCCCATTTTCGCCTTCAAAAACTTTCACTATTGGTCTTGCCCCAGTTCCTTTGTATAGGGCTTTAAGTTCGGGGATAATTGATTCAATACCATCTTTAAGAGCCTCCTGTTTTTGGGCAGCGGTTTTGGCGGAGTGGAGTAGGGTTTCCGGGGAAGCCGCAATATATTTACGGACTTTTTTGTCGTCGGAAATACCAACCAAGCCTTTTTTCTTTAAGGCTTCTAAAACTACATAAGCGGAACTGCGGTTAATCCCGGACTGTTTAGCCACTTCAAATACCGTGGCCATCTCAAGCTCCAGGAGGGCAAGATATATTTTCCCTTCTTTTTCAGAAAGTCCAAAGTTTTGTAGTTGTTTTAATAATACTTCAGTCATATGGATTTGAATATTATTACTGTTATAGTATAACAACAAATTTATTCATTAACAAGCAAATACAAAAGTAAATGACGTTAAATATTGACAACAATTTTAAATCAATTAGATTGTAAGTAACTATACAAAATGCCAGTTTATGTACTATTTTGCTTACGATGAACTAGGAACATATGCGCCGTATTTGTGGTTGGCATTTTAGCGTGCTAGGCGGAGCAATTTTGGAGGGTTATCAGTTTGGATCGGATACTCGAGGGTATTCCAATATACGTCCCTGCCTTGGGCAGAGGGTTTTTGGAGCGTTGTACCAGGTGGAGCAACGGAGTATAAATGCGCTAGATGAATTTGAAGGGTGTCCGACAGTATTTAATAGGGGAGAGGTAATAGTAAAAGATTTTGAGGGCGAGATTTACAAGGCGTGGGTGTATTTAGAAACGCCGGAATATTTTGGGGACTACGAAATTAAAGAAGATTATTTGAAACGGGTGTTAATTGGTGCGAAAGAAAACCACTTACCACAAGAATGGATTAATTTTTTAACCGGATTTGAAAAAAACAAAGTCTAGTTTACAAAATGGTGGATATACACCATTTTGTAAACTAGGTTAGGCGTGAGAGGATTAAAGTCGACAGATTTTATACGTTTAAATATTAACAGTGAATTGTTACGGTATTCTAACTGTTACCCTCTAACAACAAATTGTCATAAAGGTAAGTAATGGTAATATAAAATGGTGTTAAATATTGACAACAATTATGATTAGCCTAAATTGGAAGTATATCGTACCTTAATAACGCCAAGGAGGCATAATACGATACTGCAAATATAAGTGTTAATAGTGAGCAGAAAAAGGTGTATAATATAGATAATGGTAAATAGGCAATAGCGAATAGAGTAAATAATAAGAAGATTATGTTCCAAAAGATAAAACCACATCTTAAGTGGGTAATTCCATTGGCAGTAATAGTTATTCTGCTAGGGCTGTTTGTTGTAAGTCAAAATCCACAGGTAATATCCGCCACCGTCAGCCCAGAAGTGATTGTCAAAGGACAAAACCAGGAAATAACAGTTACGGCAGTGGTAAAACCTCGGGGGATTATTCCCCCAATTATTTTCGTGACTTTGTCTGAACCAAAAAAAGTGGAAGATTATAACACTTTTAAAGGTAATACTACTTGGCTGGGTCTGTTAAAAAAATCAACAAAAGACAACTCCGGAAGTTATATCTACCAAAGAACCTTTAATCTAAATCATAGCAAGGCAGAGACAGTACAGGTTCGGTTGAGAAATCTTGTAGGATTTTTTATCTACCCAACGGTCCAAACAGACAGTACCACAGTGTGGCCAATTACGTTGCCAACTCTAAGGTTGGCTGTTTCGACCAGGTCTTCCAGTCTTCCTACGGATCCCGGAGAAGAAGGTAAAAAAACCCTGGCGGGTATAGATTCAGACAATGACGGAGTTCGTGACGACATCCAGCGAGAAATATTTTTTGCTTTTCCTGAGAGTGAGAGAGTGAGGGAAGCATTAGGATTGCAGTGGAGTGCTAGGCAAAGCCAGATCGAAAATTCGACTGATAAAAATATAGTTGATATAAAAGAAATCCAATCTTATAGAGCCACCACTTGTTTGTATGGTGTGTTAAATGACACACAACATCAAAGATACGAAAAGGTTTTAAGGGCGATAGAAAATGTTATCTATAACACTACCAAAAGGGGTAATGGTTATGATCAGTTTCAAAAAATAGTTAAATTACAGCCCTATCAAATACCTAATGAGGGTGTAAAAAATTGTGATTTCGACTTGCAATCCTTGCCTGATTAAATTTGGACTAGGTTTTAAGGAAAGTCTTCTTTCCCGAAGTAAGCTTAAGGAACTTGTGCTTCCTTGAACTTTTTAACTTTGGGAAAGAAGAAACCTTAAAAAGTTTGTTCTTTTTGTTCCCAATACCACCGCAAAGGAAGAGTCTGTATGAATCGTAAGATGCTGTTTGTTTTTTGGTTGCTATTTGTGTTGGCAACCACGGCTTTGGCGCAAGTAACAAAGGTTTGTTCGGATAGACCGAGCACGACCTACATCTATGTGAACGGGATTTGGAATACCTTGGATGAGGCAAATCAAAATTTGGACAAGTTGTCCAGAGAATTTCGTTTCGCCACCTCTACAACCCTCTCTTCTCCTTCACTTGATGACTGCGTGAAGTTTCGCTTGGCTTACAACAAAAGCCAGGGTAAGCTTAAGGACATGATTCAAGTCATTGGCCAGATTGGGGAGGAAAAGGCAATCGTCTATTCCCAGTCTTTAGAAGGCTTGAATAAAGAAAACGAAAACGTCATCTCCGGCGTGGTTTTGTCGCTTTGGCGGACCGTTAACAGTATTGGCAACGAGCTTTTGGCTTATGCCAGTACTTCGGCTGTTAACTATACCCAAGTCCAGAGCGACCTAAATGACCTAATTACGGCCATCAAGGAAGAGCTGGGGGCGGGCAACAAGGTAGTCTTGGTGGGGCACAGTCAGGGCAACCTGTTTGTTAACGCCGCCTATGATTACATGATCAAAAATTCAGGCACCTGGCAAACCCAAACCGGGAATCGTTTGCCAGACAATACAAAGTTGGCCGTCCTGGGGATTTCTGTTCCTTCCGACCATGTGGCGGACAAGACGGAGATTGCTTCACGGATTGGTCGGCAACGCTATACGACAGACTGTGTGGATTTTATTTGGACGTCATTTTCGGGTTTTCTGCCCTATAACGTCCGAGGCAATTCCACCAACGGTCTGCTCAATGAAATCGCATGCGACTATCACTTAGTCCTGAATGCGGTGCAAGAAGCCCTGGGCTTACTTAGTCCTATGGCTTACTTCCAAAAACCAGACTCGCAAGCAACCGTTAGTTTGGTAAAAAGTGCCAACCCAACCCTAATTTCTAAACTGGCATCAATCGGTAAGGAATGGGTGACGGATAAGGTTTTTTGGGGAGTTTTGGAGACAGGTGCTCCTTTCAGGCATCATAAACTTGAAAACTATCTGACTCGCAATTCCCCAACATGGAAGCAAATCACATTCGACCTCGTCGCTGAACTCCCAAATCTTCCATTCCTTACAGTCAGCGAAAGCTGTTTGTACTGCGAATCGTTTACAAACACTAACCCTTGGTGGAAATACCAATGGGAAAATGTACCTGGGGACATCTACGATGGAGAAGCCACTCTACAGTATGGCTCCTTGATGTTCACCACTAGAGCAAAGGCTATGGTGTATCAAACCAGTCAGCAGTTCTTCGGCAGGATTTCGGCTAAAGTGGAATTCACCCACCAAGGCCAGGGAGAAAGCCGGATAACTATTACCAAGGGCATGAACGGCCCGAAAGTAGCTGATTTGGTTATCGGCAGCGAGGCGAACATCAACGCCGCTCGGCTGAGTATCTATAATGCTTCAGGAAGCGGGGTAGTGGGTAGTCCTGTTGACTTGCCTATTTCCTACAACCGGAAAGTATTTACGGCAGAAGTTGATTCCTCGGAGGTCAGGCTGTATGTGGATGGTGACCTGCAACTAAAACAGGGCTACTCCAACACCAGCCAGTCGACCAGTAGTCCAAGTGGGTTCTATGTTCAGTTGGCTTCCAACTCGAATCCAGGTGTGGGAAGGAATATTTTGCTGGTTCACAAAGTTGAAGTTACGCGTTTGACTTCATCTCCTTTGTCCTATCCTTCTTTCACCCTTTCCCTCTCACAATCACAATCCGTGGTAACAGCTGGGAAGAGTGTAGACTTTGCCTTTAGCCTCAAGAGCAACAACGGCTATGCCGGCAAGGTTACGGTAGAACCTTTTGGTTTGCCTGTTGGGACTTCTGCCACCAATGTCACTGTGGATATTCCCGCTAACCAGACGGTTAACGGCAAGTTCACGGTTTCTACCACCACGGCGCTTAAAGTAGGGGATTATAACGTTACCGTAACCGCTACGGGTTCCGGTTTTAGGTCTGATCCCGTAATGCAGACTCTGTCGGTAAGAGGGCTCGGTCCCGTGGTCGCTCCTCCTACCAATCTGAAAGCGGTGGTTAAGTGAAGATGTCACGCCCTCTGTATTTGCGCTGTCTTATTCAGCACCTCTGGCATGACGCAGTATTGTATGATGATATTCCCTCAAGCTTCAATGAATCACCCCCGCCTTAAATTTGGCTTTCCCAATCGGAGAGCTGGCGGGGGTTTTGTTTTTGAATTCAGAGGACTTATTTTTTTTTATATTGGTTTAATTTTAAATTATTAAGAAAAAAATTAGGCAAAAAAAGTCAATTTATGCTATAATTAATGAGTTAACTTAGACGCAAAAATGCAATCCAAAAAACCAATTAAAATTATAGTGGCAGAAGATGATATGGCAATGGCTGAAATTGTCAGTCATAAATTAAATGCCGCCGGGTTTGACGTTAGACACGCGGAAAACGGTCTTAAGGCCGTGGAGATGTTCACCGAATCCGTCCCGGATATAATGCTATTGGATTTAATGATGCCGGAAATGGATGGCTTCCAGGTTTTGGAGAATATTCGCAACAACCCGGATAAAAAATTAGCCTCCACTCCAATAATTGTTTTGTCTAATCTCTGGAGCAATGAAGATATTTTAAAGACTCAAGCACTAAAAGTGGACGGTTACATGGTAAAAGCCTACTTTACACCGGACGAGATTTTAGCTAAAATTAAGGAAGTTTTGAGTAAAAAGCAATAATTAAATTAAGTTTTGAGCAGGTTGGCAGATATAGCGAAGACTTATAATCCGCATGATTATAGGGAATCGTCAATTTGTCAGTCTCTTGAAACACAAAGGATAACCAAATGGAATCCAAAAAGATTTCTTGCAAAGTCGGCGAGGCTGATTTTGTATTTGAAACCGGCAAACTTGCCGGTCAGGCCAGCGGTGCCGTTTTAGCCCGTGTTGGTGACACTATAGTGTTAGCCACTACTATAATGAGTGATAAAGCCAGGGATGGAATAGATTTCTTCCCGCTTTTGTTAGATTACGAAGAACGTCTTTACGCCGCGGGAAAAATTAAAGGAAGCCGTTGGATAAAGCGCGAAGGTCGCGCCACTGACGACGCCATCTTAAAGGGTCGGGTTATAGACCGTACCTTAAGACCGCTGTTCCCGGATGGGATGCGCAATGACGTGCAGGTAACTGCTATGGTTTTGTGTATAGATGGGGAAAACGAACCCGACATGTTGGCGGTTAACGCCGCTTCCATGGCTTTGGCTATTTCCGATGTTCCGTTTGACGGTCCGGTTGCCGGAGTTAGAGTGGGAAAAATTGAAGGCCAATATATTATCAACCCGACTCATGAACAACAATTAACTTCCACTATGGATTTAATTGTTTGCGGTACCGGAGAACATATTATTATGGTAGAAATGGGCGCCAAGTTGGTTACCGAAGAAGAAATTGTGGAAGGGATTAAATTTGCTCAGCCTCACTTAGGTACATTGGTTAAATGTCAGCTGGATTTTGCCAAGCAAATTGGTAAAGCTAAGAGTGAACCAATAATTATTAAACCAAACGAAGCTGTCTTTGCCAAAGTACAAGAATTACTTACTACTGATAAAATGGACTCTGCTTTGTATGTAAAAAGCAAAGAAGACAGAGAAGCAAACGTTAAGGTGGTATCCAAAGAAATTGCCGAAGCTGTTAAATCTTCCTTGGGTGAAATTGCCGGCGTAAACATAGACAAAGAAGTTGCTAAGTCTATAGATAAAATTTTAAAAAAATATCAACAAAAGCAAATTTTAGAAAATGAGCGCCGGGTAGACGGAAGAAAGTTGAATGAAACCCGTCAGATTACTTGTGAAGTTGGCGTTTTACCACGTACTCACGGCAGTGCTTTGTTTACCAGAGGCGAGACTCAGGCTTTAACTGTTGTAACTTTGGGCAGTAAGGGCGACGAGCAAACATTGGACGGCATGGAAGATCCTTCCGAAGGCCGAACCAAACGCTATATTCACCATTACAATATGCCTGGCTATAGTGTTGGTGAAGTTGCTCCGCTAAGAGGTCCTGGCCGGCGCGAAATCGGTCACGGCATGCTTGCCGAGCGCGCTGTAGAAGTTGTCTTGCCAACTCAAGAAGCTTTTCCTTACACCATGCGCTTGGTTAGTGAAATAATGTCCAGTAACGGTTCAACTTCCATGGCTTCCACTTGTGGCAGTACTTTGGCTTTAATGGATGCCGGGGTGCCGATTACCGAAGTCATTGGCGGTTGCGCTATGGGATTGGTTATGGATGAAAAAAATCCGAACAATTTTAAAGTTTTAACCGACATTGCCGGGATTGAAGATTTTAACGGTCATATGGACTTTAAAGTAACCGGTTCTGAGCACGGTGTTACCGCTTTGCAATTGGATATGAAGTTAAAAGGTCTTTCTGCCGATATTCTCGCACAAGCCTTACAACAAGCTAAGCCGGCTCGCACTCATATAATTAGCAAAATGAAAGAAGCGATTTCCGCTCCTCGGGCCGATTTGTCCCCATACGCTCCTCGCATTACCTCGTTTAAAATTAAGCCCGACAAAATTCGCGAAGTTATCGGATCCGGCGGGAAAATTATTAACGAAATTATTGCCAGCTGTCCCGGAGTTAAGATTGATATTGAAGACGACGGATTGGTTATGGTTACTTCTACCGATGCCGATTCCGCCAAAAAAGCCGTGGAATGGATTCAAAATATTGTTAAAGAAGTTCAGCCGGGTGAAATTTATGAAGGTAAAGTTGTTAGAATTATGGATTTCGGTGCTTTCGTCCAGGTGCTTCCTGGTAAAGACGGACTTGTCCATATTTCTCAATTGGCCAATTACCGCGTAAATAAAGTGGAAGATGTAGTGAAAATTGGCGACACCTTAAAAGTGGAAGTCAGTGAAATTGACGATCAAGGTAGAATCAATCTTACTCATAAGCCGTTTGCCGCTCCGCCAACCCCTGAGCAATTAGCTGCAGCCGCTTCCGGCGGTGGTGACAGAGGATTCGATCGGGGGTCCCAACGCAAGCCTTCCTTTGGCCACGGTGGTGGTCATGGCGGACACGGTGGTTCTCGTCCTCCTCGCAGAAATTTTGACAGATAAATTTTAAAAAATTCGAAATCCGAAGTAATAAATTCGAAACAAATTCTAATTTCAAAATTTTAATTTTGGATTTCAGAATTAAGTATTGTTTAGGGTTTAGATATTAGGATTTCGAATTTTGTTTATACCATGCCATATTTTGACATTCTAAAAAAAGATGAAAATTCCAAAGCCCGGACCGGCCGTATACACACTGCTCATGGCGATGTGCAAACTCCGGCGTTTTTACCGATTGGAACCAAGGGTGCGGTAAAATCCGTAACTAGCGAAGAGCTAAAGTTTTGGGGCGCGGATATGGTTTTGGCTAATACTTATCACTTGTGGCAACGACCCGGCGACGGACTAATTTACAAAGCCGGGGGACTTCATGGATTTATGAATTGGAAAGGTCCCATATTTACCGACAGCGGGGGCTTTCAAGTTTTTTCTTTGGCCAAAATGCGTAAAGTAGGGGAGGGTGGCGTGGTGTTTCAATTTGATCTGGACGGTCGCACGGAAATTTTATCCCCGGAAAAATCCATAGACATTCAGGCCAACTTGGGCAGTGATGTGGCACTAATTTTAGATGATTTTCCGGGTTACCCATTTGAGTATGAACGAAGCAAAGAATCCATTGCCCTAACTAAGCGCTGGGCCGAGCGGGCAATTAAAGAATATCAAAAAATAATTATTGACGGCGATCCTGTTAACCCCGGGCAAAAATTGTGGGGGATTGTTCAAGGTGCTTCATTTCCCGACTTGCGCGAGCAGTCGGCCAAAGACATGGTGTCTTTAGGGTTTGAGGCTTTTGCCATTGGCGGGGTAGCAGTGGGCGAACCACATAAAGAAATGATGTTAGCTGTGGAGGCAAGTATTCCACACTTACCGGAAACTTCCCCGAAGCATTTATTAGGTGTGGGTACACCGTTTGATATTGTGCAAGGAGTAGCCAGAGGTTGTGATACTTTTGATTGTGTAATTCCGACCAGGGAAGCGAGACATGGGAGATTGTATATTAGCGCTAAGGGCACAGGGCTAAGCGCTAAGGAAGAAAGCCAGGTAGAAGGATATGCTACCATGGACATACGCTTAGAAAAGTTCAAGGAAGATTTTACGCCGGTGGATAATACTTGTGATTGTTATTTGTGTTTAAATCATACCCGTGGGTACTTGCGTCATTTATTTGCCACCGGTGAGCCGTTGGCGATTCGTCTGGCTACTATGCATAATTTGCGTTTTTATTTGAACTTGATGAAAAAAATTCGCACAGCCATACAATACGACTACTTTGGCGATATGGTTAGGGATTATAAGGATTACACGGAAAAATCCGTTAAAGGCAAGTAGTAAGTGTTGGCCAAAAAGAGGCTATTTTGTTATAATTAAAAGCGATCCTAATCAACGAATATCATCCGAATGCTCCGAATTCCTCTCCTTTTTAAGGAGAGGCCAGGAGAGATTATTTTCGGGAAAAAGAAATTTGTATTTATGGAAAAAAATGAATTGATGGATAAAATTGTTTCTCTTTGTAAGCGCCGGGGATTTGTTTTTCCCGGTAGCGAGATTTACGGCGGTCTGGCTAATTCCTGGGATTACGGTCCTTTGGGTGTGGAGTTAAAAAATAACATACGTGATTGGTGGTGGAAACGGTTTGTTCAAGAGCGTGAAGATATGGTTGGGTTGGATGCGGCGATTATTATGAACCCTAAAGTTTGGGAATCCAGCGGGCACGTGGGTAATTTTAACGACGCAATGATTGACTGTAAAAAATGCAAAGCCAGGCATCGGGCGGATCATTTAATTGAAGATGCTTTACCGAATATAAAAGTGGAGGGTAAGACCCCGGAAGAATTAACTGCGATTATCAAAGAGAATAAAATAAAGTGTCCAAATTGCGGAGCGGTAGATAATTTTACTGAAGCCAGAAAATTTAATTTACTTTTTCAGACCTCCATTGGTAGTGTGGAAGGGGAAAAATCCACCGTGTATTTGCGCGGGGAAATTGCCCAAGCCATGTTTGTGAATTTTAAAAACGTTTTAAACACTTCCAGAAAGCGTTTGCCTTTTGGCATTGCTTCCATTGGCAAAGCGTTCCGAAACGAAATTACTCCGGGAAATTTTATTTTTCGCACCCTGGAATTCGATTTAATGGAATTCGAATATTTCATTCGGCCTGAGGAATGGGAAAAAACTTTTGACTACTGGGTGACCGAGCAACAGGAATGGCTAAACGAAATGGGCTTTGAAAAAAGTCATTTGCGCTTACGTGAGCATACCAAAGAAGAATTGTCGCATTACTCCACCAAAACTGCGGACATTGAGTACCTGACTCCGTTTGGTTGGAAAGAAATGTTTGGTTGCGCCTATCGCACCAATTTTGATTTAAAAAACCATATGGAAAAAAGTGGGGAAGATTTACAGTATACCGACCCGGAAACTAACGAAAAATTAATTCCTCATGTAATTGAGCCGACTTTTGGGATGACCAGGTTTATGCTAATGATCTTGCTGGAATTTTATCGCGAGGAGGAAGACCGAGTGTATTTGGCATTGCCTCCAAAATTGGCCCCTTATAAAGTGGCTGTGTTCCCGTTACTTAAAAACAAGCCGGAGTTGGTTGGTAAAGCCAGAGAGGTATATAAAGATTTACAAAAATATTTCAACGTGGCTTGGGATGACCGGGGAAATGTGGGGAAAAGATATTACAGCCAGGATGAAATTGGTACCCCGTATTGCGTGACTGTGGATTTTCAAAGTCTTGAAGATGGGGCTGTAACAGTTCGTGATAGAGAAACTAAAGATCAATCAAGAGTGAAAATAACAGATTTAATAAAGTTTTTTCAAGAAAAAATATTATAATTTTATGTCAGAAGCAAGAAAAGCCAGAGGTTTATTTGTTGTACCAGGGGCAGAAAAATCACCGGATTCTAGCAATCTCTCTAATGAGGAGGTGTTGTCAATGCTAGAAACCGAGAGGGCTAAAAACAGAGATTTGGAAGCAAGGCTAGAAAATTCTGCCGCAAGAGCTCTAATTGCCGAAGCAACAGCAAAAAAACTCGAAATTGATAATAGCATTTTGAGTGAAGAAATTAAACAGCTGGACGCTGACTTAAAAAGAGTCATGTTGCTGACCGATCATTTGTTTGAGAGTAAAGACAAAGACAATACCTTCCATATTTTAAATAAAGATGGATTTTTAAATAAAGTTGAAAATATTCGAGACTTGCTGGATAGAAAAGGCGGGAAAGAAGTGCATCAAGGCGCTGTGATGTTAATAGATATAGATAAGTTTAGAGACTTTAATACTAAATACGGACACGATGGCGGAGACTCAGCAATTAGGGCTTTGATTGAAGAATTAAAAAGAATCACTAGACACACTGATATTATTGGCAGGTACGGTGGTGGAGAAGAGTTTTCCGTATTTTTTCCGGGAGCTACTGCAGAAGACATATCAGAAAAACTTAAGCAAACAGGTGATGAGTATCCAAAAATTCAAGTCACTTTTTCCCCAAAAGGGGAAATGGGAAATTATTTACCGCCAGTAACAGTGACAGTTAGCGGAGGGATTGTTGATATTTCTAGAGGAGAAGATTTACAAGGAGCTATTAAAGCGGCCGACAGGTTTTTATATGCGGCAAAAGAAACAGGTAGAAACAGGCTTTATTCAATGGGGTCTGAGATGTCTACTGAAAGTAAAATAAGCCTATAAATTTAAATATTTTTAAAAGGCTCTAGTGTAAGATTTAATAAATTTGGCGCCGTGGATTTTATATATGATGTCAGAAAGAATAAAACAGCTCCAAATACAGATATCCAAACCGGTTTTAATAAAAAAGAAAGAGAACCTGTTTTATTTAACAGGTAAATTTTTTATGCACGGGTATTTACTTATTAAGCCAATGCGCGCGGATAAAAAACGGATTAACACGGATGTAATATTTTTTGGTGATGGGTTGGAAAAAGTGGATGGGTTAAAAACCGACAGACTAAAAAACATTGCGCTATACTTGGGTAAAGCGCACAAGTTGGAGTTGGAAGATGAATTTACTTTTGCCGAATACAATTATATTAGAGCTAAGAGCACAGCGCTAAGGGCTAAGATAAAAATCAGTCACGTGCGCAGTCCGGTGGATTATCTGCGTGTCGTAAAAGAGCTTGGGGAAATTGCTTTGGTAAAAAAGTCCATGCAAATTGTGGATGCGGTGTTTAAGAGGGTCCGCCAGGAAATAAAAAGACCCGGTATTACAGAAATTAAATTAGCGCAGTTTATCCAAAGTGCGGGATTAAAAATGGGTGCGAATGATTTAAGTTTCCCGGCCATTGTGGCTAGTGGTTCAAACGCTTCAATCCCGCACCATATTCCTTCAAATAAACTTATTAAAGCAGGGGAGAGTGTTATTTTAGATTTTGGGTTCAAATATAAAAATTATTGTAGTGATTTTACCCGGACTGTATTTTTAAAAAAAGTTCAGCCAAAATTGGAAGTAGCTTATAACCAGGTAGAAAAAGCCTATAACGAGTCAATTAATTTTGCCAAAGCCGGAGTTACCGCCGGGCAGGTGTATCAAAAATCCGTAGAGGTTTTGGCGGAGAAGAAGTTAGATAAATATTTTATTCATTCCTTAGGGCACGGCACGGGATTGGAAATTCACGAATTGCCAAATTTATCGCCAAACTCCAAAGACGTTTTACAAAATGGTATGGTATTTAGCATTGAACCCGGAGTTTATATTCCCAAACTTGGCGGAATTAGAATAGAAGATTTGGTTTATTTAGACGCCGGTAAAGTAAAAAAATTTATCAATCAGCCAACTAAACTAGCGGATGTTATTTTATGAAATATTTAAAAAAACAACTTAAAAACGGACTTACAATTATTGAAGTGCCTTCCCAAGACGCAGAAAGCGTGGTGGTGGATTTTTTTGTGAAAACCGGAAGCAGAAGTGAGAACAAAATAGAAAGCGGGATTTCTCATTTTCTGGAACACTTTTTATTTAAAGGGACAAAAAAATACCCCTCTGCTTTGGCAATTTCTTCCATTGTGGATTCCATTGGCGGGGAAATGAATGCTAATACCGGAAAAGAGCACACCCAGTTTTATATTAAGGCTGCCAGTAAGCATTTGGAGTTAATTTTTGAATTGCTGACAGATATGATCCAAAATCCGCTTCTGGATGCGGTGGAGTTGGAAAAAGAAAAAGGCGTCATTGTGGAAGAAATCAATATGTACAAAGATACGCCAATGTACGAAATCGAGAATATTTTGGAAAATACCATGTGGCCGACCGATGCATTGGGACGAGATATTGCCGGCACAAAGGATACGGTTACCAAATTTACCACAGCAATGTTTGCCGATTATATTAATCGTCACTACCAGGCGCCGAATATGATTTTAGGAATCTCCGGCAAATATAACAAGAAAAAATTTGATGCATTAGTAAAAAAATATTGGTTTAACTTTCCAAAGAAGAAATTTCACGGTTGGGACAAGGCTACAGATAAACAAAATCAGCCCCGTTTGAGTTTGCAATTTAAGGAAACCGAACAGGCTCATATTTCATTTGGTTTTAAAGGTCTGCCCTATGGCGACAAGCGGAATGCCACACAAACAGTGCTTAGCGCCGTACTCTCCGGCGGTATGTCCGGAAGGCTTTTTACCGAAGTTCGTGAAAAAAGGGGATTGGCTTATTACGTTTCTGCTTCGGGCTCAGCCTATCAGGATACGGGTGTGTTCGGCGTGCGTGCCGGGGTGCAGGTGGCAAAAATAGAAGAAGCTATTAAAGTAATTTTGTCGGAACTGGAAAAAATGAAAAATGGTTTTGTGGATACGGTGGAGCTTAAAAAAGCCAAAGAATATTTAAAAGGACGAACCATATTAGCTTTGGAAGACAATCAGGTACGCTTAGATTGGTTTGTGGAAGCAGAAGCCTTTAAACCAAAAATTTTAATGCCCCAGGAGGTATTTAAAAAAATTGATGCGGTAACCGCAACGGAAATAAAAAAAGTGGCAACAGATTTATTCCAAAAGAAAAATTTAAGTTTGGCAATTATAGGTCCGTATAAAGATAAGAAAATTTTTGAAGTGTTGTTAAAAATTTAGAATTATAAATGGAATACATTTCCCCACAACCGGATAATGAAATTGTGCAATGCTGTGACGAATTCGGCAAACCAACTGTTGGTAAGGCCAGAAGTGAGGTTCATACCCAGCCTGTAACTTTTTGGCATATGGTCACGGCTATTTATGTGGTTAATCCGGAAGGGTGGATGTTATGTTCCAAGCGAAGTGAAAAAGTTGGTTCAGCCCCGGGTAAGTGGCAGATGGCTTTTGGTGGACATATTAAACATTTGCAGACCCCGCTACAAAATGCGGTTATGGAATTGGAAGAAGAAATCGGGCTTAAAGTCTTACCGGAAGATTTGTATTTTTTAGATACCAGAAAAAACCCAAATTTTAAACATTTTACTTGGATGTATGTTTATAAGTTTGAAGGAAGAAAGTCGGAAATAAAATTTATCGACGGAGAAATAGAAAAAGTGGAGTGGCGGGATATGCTAGAAGCCCTGCAAGACGGCCAAAAAAATCCCGCCTCTTGGGCCTCGCTTTGTTATTTAGAAACCCAAGATAAAATTAATCAATGGCTTAAAACTAAATGAATTTTAAAATAGGTTGTCATGTAAGTATCGCCGGGGGAGTTTGGAACGCGCCGGAGCGCGCGAGTCTTTTGGGTTGCGAAACTTTTCAAATTTTCACCCGCAGTCCACAGGGTGGACCGGCAAATCCGATTGACGATTTAACGATTGAAAGATTTAAAGATGAGATGCGTAAGTACAAACTTACTGACTTTGTTGTTCATTGTCCTTATTATATTAATTTTGGCAGTGGCAAACCGCAAACCTATCACGGATCCGTTTCTATTGTCCGCGGGGAACTGGAACGCACAAGCCTACTTGGCGGACAATACGTTATGTTCCATACCGGGAGTGGTAAAGATTTAGGTAAAGCCAAAGCCATAAAACAGGCTCAAGAGGGCTTAAAAAAAGTTTTGGATGGATATAAAGGCAAGGCGCAACTCTTAATTGAAATTGCAGCCGGAGCCGGGGAGATTTTAGGAGATACTTTTGAGGAGGTGGCTGAACTTATGGCGCCTTTAAAGAAACATCCCGGTTTTGGCGGGGTATGTTTTGACACCCAGCATGCTTGGGCCAGTGGATATGATGTATCAAAAAAAGATTGGATTAAGCAGTTTGGTAATGCAATTGGCTTAGAATGGCTAAAAATGAGCCATATTAACGATTCCAAGGTGGAGTTGGGCTCACGCAAGGACCGGCACGAACACATTGGGGAAGGGCTTATAGGAAAGAAGGGAATGGGTGTGTTTTTGGGTAGTTTGCAGTCAAATCTTAAATCAGAAATCCCAAATCCTAAATCTAGTCCGGTGCCCTTGATTTTAGAAACCGAGCATGATAAAGTCAAAGTAGATATTAAAATTTTAAAGTCTTTGAGGGATAACCTCAAGAAATAAAAATACTTATATGAACAGAAACGTAGAAGCGGGGTCATTAGCAGTGAGTGATAAATATTCATTAGCCTCCGAAGTTGGCCGTAATTCCCTGGAGCATTTAAAAGAAGGTGAGGAGTCTCCAGATCAAATGAATCGGATGTTGAAAGCTTTTGAAATAATGAGAGCGGAGCTCGAAGCAAGGAGAACCCAATAATATGGACAAAACAATTACCATAGAAGAATTGGTTGATATTATTGAAAAGTCTGCCTTGGACAATACAATTAAAGCCATTCTCATTCGCGACATAAAAAGTGAAGGTGTAACCGAATTTTTACTGGAACAAGTTATTGCCTACTGTGATAATGCCATAGATATTTTAAAAGGGCGTTTAAAAGACGCGGCCAAAAATAATCCAACCGCTTAAGCGCTTGGATTATTTTAGTAAATTAGGAGCATTCGGATACAATTCGTTCTATTCGCCTGCCTGCCGGCAGGCAGGGATCGGACAAGTATGAAATATAATGAATTAGAAAATTCCACCAAGATTATTTTAAAAGTTATTTTAGCCGGGCTACTCTTGGCGTTTTTATGGGTGATTCGGGACGTTATTTTTATTTTACTATTGTCCTTAATTTTGGCCTCAGCCATGGAGCCAATGGTAGACTACTTTAACGAGAAAAGAATTCCTCGCGCTGTGAGTGTGTTGGTAACTTATTTGTTATTTTTTGGACTGGTCGGACTGGTAATCTTTTTAGCAATACCTCCTGTTATTTCCGAGTTTTCCGTTCTCCAGGAAAATTTACCTCAATATATTACCAACTTTCAAGAACGGCTGGCTTCGCTGGGTTTAAACAATGTCGGCTTGCCGGATTTTATTAAACAAATCATCGCCGGTGCCGGATCCGGAAAAAGCGTGCTCAGCCAGACTTTCGGAGTATTTAACGGCGTGTTGTCGTTTATTAGTGTATTGGTTATTTCTTTTTATTTGGTTGCGGAAGAACAGGGAATGAAAAAATTTGTCTCCACTCTTTTGCCTCAGCATCACCACGAATTTACCATGGGGTTGTTAGAAAAAATCCAAAAGAAAATGGGTCTTTGGGTATTAGGGCAATTAATTTTAAGTGTTTCTATTTTTATTTTAACCTGGATCGGCCTTTCTATTTTAGGGATAAAATACGCCTTTGTGTTGGCAATTTTAGCCGGCCTTTTGGAAATTGTGCCCTATATTGGACCTTTTTTGTCAGCCGTGCCTGCCGTGTTTGTTGCGTTTGTACAAAATCCGCCCCTCGTGCTTGTTGTAGCTTTGCTTTATTTATTAATCCAGAAAATTGAAGGTTATGTATTAGTGCCAAAAGTTATGGAAAAAACTGTGGGCACTTCGCCCTTGGCAGTTCTGTTGGCCGTGTTAATCGGTTTTAAACTAGCTGGAGTGGTTGGATTGCTAATTGCGGTACCATTGGTTAGCGCGGTTACAGTTGTGGTCCATGAGTTTTGGTCGGCTAAAACTACCTCGGAGTCATAAATTTGTTAAAAACTCAATAAATCGCTATAATAATAGGGCTTTTAAAGCCCTATTATTTATGTCAAAAGATAAATTTTACATTACAACCACCTTGCCATATGTTAATTCAGACCCTCACTTAGGGTTTGCTTTGGAAATGGTTCAAGCCGACTGTATTACCCGTTACCATAAGGATAATCTAAAACAAGAAATATTTTTTAACACCGGAACAGATGAACACGGACAGAAAATTTATCAGAAAGCTCAAGAAAATCAAGAAGATGTTCAGGCTTACGTTGACCGATACGCCGACAAGTTTAAAAAATTAATGCCCGCTTTGGGGATTTTGCCGGAAATTCATTTTATCAGGACTACCGACCCCCATCATGTTGCTGCGGCTCAGGAATTTTGGAAGCTCTGCGAAAAAAATGGTGATATTTATAAAAAGAATTATAAAACTAAGTATTGTGTTGGTTGTGAATTGGGAAAAACGGAGAGTGAATTAGTTGACGGGAAGTGTCCGATTCATCCAAATTTGGAACTGGAAATACGGGAAGAAGAAAATTATTTTTTCCGCTGGTCAAAATATCAACAACCACTTTTGGATTTATACGAAAAACATCCGGACTTTGTGGTACCGGACTTTCGGTTTAACGAAATTAAAGAATTTGTTAAAAATGGGCTGGAAGATTTTAGCGCTTCGCGTCTTAAAGAAAAAATGTCTTGGGGTATACCCGTACCAGGAGACGAATCTCACGTTATGTACGTGTGGTTTGATGCGCTTATAAATTATATTTCAACTCTTGGCTGGCCTGAGGAAAGCAGTAAGCAAATCAGCAAATCAGCAAATCAGTTCAGTGAATTTTGGCCCGGGATTCAAATTGCGGGCAAGGATAACTTACGTCAGCAATCTGCTATGTGGCAAGCTATGCTTATGTCCGCGGGACTGCCAAATTCCAAACAAATTATTATCCACGGATTTATTACCAGTGGCGGACAAAAAATGTCCAAGTCTTTAGGTAATGTGGCCGACCCTTATGAAATTTTAGCCAAACTGGAAAGTTTGGGTTTGAGCCACAAACAGGCCACCGACGCCCTGCGCTATTATTTATTGCGCGAAATTCCTACCTTTGAAGACGGCGACTATACTTGGGAACGCTTTGTGGAAACCTACAACGCCGGTTTAGCCAATGGGATTGGAAATTTAACTTCTCGTATCTTAAAAATGGCGGTGAACAGTAGCATAAAGCATATAGCCTATAGCATACAGGAAAAATCCAATCAACTTTTGAATAATTACGAATTAGCTAAAGCCACGGACGAGATTTGGAAAAAAATTCAAACTTGCGACCAGTTTATTCAAAAAGAAGAACCGTTTAAAAAAATTAAAGTAGATGCTGAATCTGCAAAAAAAGATATTGAATTTTTACTGAACGAGCTAGAAAGTATTGCCCAAAGTTTAAAGCCATTTTTGCCCCACACATCAGAACAAATACTTGTCGCGTTAAAAGATTTAACTTTAGAAAATATTCCAAGATTATTTCCGAGGATATAAATAAAATGAGTATTGAGCATCCAAGATTTGAATCTGAATACCCAAAAGATTTTAGAATTATGGCTAATGATTTTTTGCATTCATTTCACAATGCTGAAAAAAAAAGAGAAAGATTATTTGCCGGACCTGAATTTTTAATAACCGGGGGAAAATCCGGTGATGTCACTGTAAATACAGTTATTCATGAGTTTGAATCTGTTTTGAATAAATCACAAAAGTTTAGGAGTTATGCTTTATTTGAAAAATCGGCAAAGTATGGGTTAGTAGGTATACGGGGGATTGATTTTGATTTTTATTCCAGCGCAGATGGATTATCAGGAACCATTGGAAGTGATGTGAATATTTCAAGGAGAGGAGAGGGATATTTAAGACCATTAGAAACAGTCACTATTTTTGTTATTCAGAACGAAGCAAATAGAATAAATGGCAGTTTGGTATGGAAGATTTCCAATAATAACCTGGAAGAATTAGAGAAAATTGAAAGAAGGCAAGGCGCTGATTCCCCTCAGGCTGTAGAAAAAAAAGCAGAACAGGAAAGGTGGAGGAAATTTTATAGCGAAGAAAATTTAGGTATTGTTTCAACAGATCGAGAATATGGTTACGAAAGGGTTTTTCATAAAGAGGGTGATTATGTGGAGATGGAAAAGGTTGCCCAGATAGCCGGCCCGGTCTTAGAAAAAGGGGTGGCAAATTTACATCCTGTTAATTCGGATAGAAAAACTTTTACTTTAAATGATGTAATGGCAGATCTTGAACGAGTAAAATAGAAAATGAATTATGTTAATTGATACCCATGCTCATGTAAATTTTAGAAGTTTTAAGGACGATGCAAAGGAAACTTTGCAACGGGCTTTGGATAATGGAACGTGGGTAATTAATGTGGGTAGTCAGATTGATACTTCAAAAGAAGCCGTGGAGCTCGCAAATCAATTCGAAAAGGGCGTTTATGCGGTTATTGGACTGCATCCGGAGCACACCCATTCTCAGCATGTGGATGAAGAAGAAACGCATTTTAAGAGCCGGGAGGAAGACTTCGATACGTCCACGTATCGAAGTTTGGTAACCAATCCGAAAGTTGTGGGGATTGGGGAATGTGGGTTGGACTATTATCGGTTGCCGGAAGATAAAAGTTTACACGAGGAAGTAAAGCAAAAGCAGATTGCCGCGTTTCGTAAACAAATTCATTTTGCCAAAGAGCACGACAAAGTTTTAGTGGTTCATAGTCGCCCGGAAAAGGGGAGTGATGAATTGTACATAGATATGCTTAAAGTATTTATGGAAGAAAAAGTTAGCGATATGCGGTTCGAAGTTCACAGTTATACTCATACGCCGGAATTTTTTCAAAAGTTTTTAGACCTTGGAGCGTATGTTTCTTTTAACGGTATAATTACTTTCGATAAATCCGGTAATATGGAACAGTTGGTAAAAATGGCGCCAGTGGATAAAATTTTGCTTGAGACCGATTGCCCATATTTATCCCCGGTGCCAATACGGGGGAAAAGAAACGAACCCAGTTTTGTAAAGCATGTGGCAGAAAAAATATCCGAAATTAAGAAATTGCCGGCGTTAGAAATTGAAGAAGTCACCACGGCTAATGCTATTAGATTATTCAAATTGCCTTCCCCCTCGAGGGAGAACTAAGAAAACTATTATGCAAAAATACGACCACAAAAAAATTGAAAGCCGTTGGCAGGAGTATTGGGAACAGCATAAAACTTTTTCCGCCAAAGAAACCGGCAAGAAGCCTAAAAAATATGTACTGGTAGAATTTCCATATCCGTCCGGTGCCGGACTTCATATGGGTCACTTGCGTCCGTATGTAGCTGGAGACGTTTACAGTCGCTATAACCGAATGAAAGGTTTTGAAACGCTTTTTCCTATTGGCTGGGACGCTTTTGGGCTTCCGGCGGAAAATTATGCCATTAAAATGGGGGTACATCCTTCCATTACCACCGCATCAAATATAAAAAATGCCAAGAGACAAATTAAAAGCTGGGGCTTGAGTTTTGATTGGGATAGAGAAATAAATACTACTGATCCGGAATATTACAAATGGACCCAGTGGTTATTTTTGCAATTTTACAAAAAAGGTTTGGCCTATGAATCCACCGGCCTGATTAATTGGTGTCCGAAAGATAAAACCGGATTGGCCAATGAAGAAGTAATTGACGGCAAATGCGAGCGTTGCGGAACTAGTGTCGAGAAAAAAGAATTGCGCCAATGGTATTTGCGTATAACCGCTTACGCGGAAAAATTACTGGAAGGTTTAAAAAATCTCCCCGAGTGGCCGGAAGCGGTCAAATTGCAACAAGCAAATTGGATAGGAAAAAGCACGGGCGCGGAAATTGAGTTTGATGTTAAGAATCAAGAATCAGGAATTAAGAATTATGTATTACTGCATGGGTTTAATGGCGACTCCAATGGGATTTTTTTCCCCTGGCTAAAGACAGAGTTGGGTAAAAAAGGTTTTAAATACCAAGCGCCGGATTTACCTCATCCTCAAAAACCAACTGAAGAGGAACAGGTGAATTTTGTTTTGAAAAATTGTCAGTTTGATGAAAATACTATACTTTTTGGCCATAGTCTTGGCGCGGCAGTGGCTATGAAAGTTTTGGAAAAATTACCGATTAAAATAGCGGGTTTGGTTTTGGCTGGAGGATTCACAACGGCAAATTTTAGAGATAAGCCCAGGCCGTTCCATAATACCTTTAATTGGGAGTTTAATTATAAAAAGATTAGAAATCAAACATCTTTCATTAAGATTTTAAGTGACCCTACCGACTATGCCGTGCGGATTGAGCAGGGAAAAATTTTATCTCAAGAGTTAGCGGGGGTTTTAATCGAACAGCCCGGAGAGCAACCACATTATACCAATAAGGTTGAGTCGATTATTTTACAGACCTTGGCGCCAACCATAAAAGTATTTACCACCCGGCCGGATACTATTTTTGGAGCGACTTATATGGTGGTGGCGCCGGAACATCCGGTAATCCAGAATCTAGCATCTAGCATTAAGAATATAGGAGAGGTGCAAAAATATATTGAAAAGGCAAAAGAGAAGGCGGAGATGGACAGAACCGCGGAAGGTAAGGAAAAAACCGGGGTGGAGTTAAAAGGTATTAAAGCCATTAATCCGGCAACCAAAGAAGAAATTCCGGTGTGGGTGGCAGATTATGTTTTGGGCCATTATGGCACTGGCGCGATTATGGCCGTATCGGCGCATGACGAACGGGATTTTGAGTTTGCGCAAACTTTTGACCTTCCTGTTAAACCAGTGGTTTTACCTGTTATAAATTCAGACGAAAAAAATACGCAAACTTTGCTGACTTATGAAAATCACGCGGACAGATACATAGAAAGGACGACAAGAGGAGTTGACGGAGTCTATAAAAAATGGATTGATGTATTTTTAAAACAATTAAATAAACAAAGCAAAATTTTAGAATTGGGGAGTGGTAGGGGCTTGGACTCTGACTATGTTGAGAGTTTTGGCTATAAAGTGGAGAGAACTGACGCTGCAGAAAGTTTTATTAAACACCAGAAGGGTTTGGGTAAATCTATAAATAAATTAGATTTGCTAACCGATCAGATAGTTTTTAATGCTTACGATTTAATTTTTGCCAATAAGGTTTTGTTGCATTTCAACAGCGCTCAATTTAAATCTATTTGCATAAAAATAAATCTGGGCCTGAAAGATAAAGGAACTTTTGCTTTTTCCGTTATGGATAATAAAAAAGTAAAAGAACATTTTATCAAAGATTCAAAGATGCAGAGCCTTAGATACTTTCAGTACTGGAAAAAAAATGAACTGGAAGAAGTATTAAAAGAAACGGGTTTTGAAGTTGTGGACTATTTGGAAGACGAATCAAGTGCAGATGGTTATCAAATTCGGCTATTTATTGTTAAAAAAATTAAAATCCCTGTTTTCGCTGATAATGGCACTGTTATAAATTCTGGTAAATTTGACGGACTTAAAACCGAAGAGGCAATTGCGAAAATGGGCGCGGAGTTTGGAAAATTAACTACTCAATTTAAACTGCGCGATTGGGTATTTTCCCGCCAGCGTTATTGGGGTGAACCGATTCCGCTTATTCATTGTGAAGATTGTGGCATTGTTCCGGTACCGGAAAAAGATTTGCCGGTTAAATTACCCAATGTAAAAAAATACGAGCCAACCGGCACCGGGGAATCCCCATTGGCGGAAATTAAAAAATGGCTCAAAGTCACTTGTCCGAAATGTAAAAAAATTGCTTGGCGCGAAACTAACACCATGCCTCAGTGGGCAGG
The DNA here is from genome assembly GCA_964477745.1 of uncultured Candidatus Saccharibacteria bacterium. GTDB lineage: Bacteria > Patescibacteriota > Doudnabacteria > UBA920 > UBA920 > PALSA-1336. The sequence goes on from CAYZEI010000004.1 coordinate 59,571, forward strand.
TAGTTCTTGGTATTGGCTTCGCTATGCGGATCCGAAAAATAAAACCAAATTTGCGGATTTTAAAAAGCTCAAATATTGGCAACCGGTAGACGTATATTTTGGTGGGATGGAGCACACCACTTTGCATTTACTGTACAGTCGTTTTTGGAATTTATTTTTATACGACCAAGGTTTGGTTACAGTCCCGGAACCGTATAAAAAACGCCACCCGCACGGGATTATTTTAGGCCCGGACGGGGAGAAAATGTCCAAGAGTCGGGGAAATGTGGTTAATCCGGACGACGTGGTTAAAAGTCACGGGGCGGATACTTTACGCATGTATGAATTATTTTTGGGCCCTCACGAAGCCACGGTTTCTTGGAACGACAAGGGAGTAGTAGGAGTAAAGCGGTTCTTGGATCGCATTTGGGATTGGGTAAATGAAATTGCAGATGCGCCCCATTCTAAAATCCGAAATCCTAAATCTGAAACCCCAAAAGATACGGACAAGGTGCAGAGGGCATTACATAAGCTAATTAAGAAAATTACCGAAGATATTGAAAATTTCCGGTTTAATACTTCCATTTCCGCGTTTATGGAATTTCATAACGAAATTAAGGAAGAATTTATTACGTTGGAATCGGTAAAGACATTTTTAATTTTATTGTATCCTTTTGCACCTCATATTTCTGAGGAGTTATACCAGAGAATTAGAGAGATAGAGAAAAAGAAAGTTAGTTCTTTGCAGTTGGAAGCCTGGCCACTTTTTGACGAAGCTTTAACTATAGACTCAACTGTGGAAATGGTTTTCCAAATAAACGGAAAAGTAAAAGGTAAATTAACAGTGCCTGCCGGAAGCACACAAGAGGCAGTACAGGAATTGGTAATCGCCACTGAAGTAGTTAAGCAAGCTTTAGTCGGTGAAACTATAAAACGGGTAATTTTTGTTCCTAATAGATTAATAAACCTGGTTATATAATCCGAATAAGACGAATTTTGCAATCCCAATGACCCGAAAGATTGCAGGTACTTTTTGGAGCATTCGGATATTAATTCGGAACATTAGGATTATTTTATGATTATCATCGACTATACAAAAAAACATCACCAAAAAATTATTCATGCTTGCGTGGCGGCTTTACGGCAAGGTAAGGTGGTGGCATACCCAACGGACACTTGTTATGGTTTGGCGGTCGACACTGAAAATTTAACGGCGATTAAAAAATTATATCAGGTTAAGGGCAGGAGTTTTAAAAAGGCCGTATCGATAATTCCCTCGTCAATTTCCGCTGTGAAAAAAATAGTTATTTGGAATAGCGTGGCGGAAAAATTGGCAAAAAAGTTTTTTCCGGGAGCCTTAACTTTAGTATTGAGCATAAAGCATATAGCATTTAGGAATAAAGCAATGCAAATTTTGTCAGCCCGTTCAGGGGAATTAGGAATTAGGCAGCCAAAAAATGATATTGCCTTGGATTTGGCAAAGTATTTAAAAAGTCCAATTACCACTACCAGCGCCAATGTTAGCGGAAAACCGGAATGCTACTCAGCGGAAGATTTATTGAAACAGTTTAATAAAACTAAATTTAAACCGGACATTATTATCAACGCAGGAAAATTATCAAAGAATAAACCATCAACCATTGTAAAAATTATTGGAAATAAAGTCGAGGTTTTGCGTGAAGGCCCTATATCAGAAAAGCAAATCAAATCTTACATCAAAAATCTTAAATCTTAAATCTAACTTGTGTTTTTAAACTTCCACCTCCCACATTATTTTTCAAAAAGTGTTCGTCGAGAAATGGGCCAGCTTTATGCGTCTTCGGCTATTTCTAACTTTGCTCTGTCTATAATTACCTTATTTGAGCCGATATTTTTATACACGGTATTACATTTTAGCGTGCCGAAAATTTTAATGTTTATGGCCGTTGTGTATGCCGTGTATATTGTATTTATCCCGCTTGGCGGAAAATTCGCCAGCATTTACGGCTACAGGCATTGTATTGCTTTGTCCGTGCCTTTTCAGATTTTTTTCTGGCTTGCTCTTTTAGCCTCAACAGCTTACCCCAATGCCGCATTTTTGGCAGCGGTGGTTTTTGGTCTGCAAAAATCTTTTTATTGGCCGGGGTTTCATTCGGTGATTGCCCGATATTCACAAAACCAACAAGTGGGTAGGGAATTCGGTATGGCTTATGCTATAAACAGCATGGCCCAAATCGGCGGGCCTTTGGTTGGCGGAATTTTGTCCCAATATTTTGGGATTGGAGCGGCATTTTTGTTGGCCGCGGTAATTTATTGCGCCAGTATTGTGCCGTTGCTTTTAGCCAAGGAAATTTTTATTCCAAAAGAATATGAATTCAAACAGACTTTAAAATTGTACCGGGATTATCCAAAAAAGTTTTTAGGGTACATTGGTTTTGGCGAAGAGTTATTAGTGTTAACTATTTGGCCGATTTTTATTTATTTGGTGGTAAAAGATTATAAAGACACCGGATTGCTTTCCGCTGCATCCAGTTTTGTGGCTGCTATAATTGCACTTTTTTTGGGAAAAATTTCCGATTTGTATACCAAAAGGGTATTAATAAAGATTGGCGCGTTTTTTTCTTCAGTGTTTTGGCTAGGTAGAATATTTGCCACTACATTTGTCACGGCTTTTGCATCTGATGCTATGTCTAAAGGCGCGAAGGAAACATTATTTATTCCGCTTTCCACTCTAACTTATATTCGCGCCGAAGCCACGCACGTGGTGCCCTATGCGGTATTTTTTGAGCAGAGCTTGGCCATTGGTAAACTGTCCGCCTGTTTAATCGGAGCGCTATTATTTAGCCTCACCGGAAGCTTTGTGGTATTATTTATAGTAGCCGCGATTTATAGCTTGTTGTATATGTACATTTGAGAGATGTAAGATGTAAGATTTAGGATTTAAGAAGATGACACAGGAACAAAAGGAGAAAATTTTAGAGTTTTTTAGAAAGGAAAATCTGGCGGTTTTGTCCTATTTGTATGGAGACCAGCCAAGATCAGCTGTTATAGATTTTTCGGAAACTGAAGATTTAGAGATAATTTTTACCACCTTAGCCAGTTATAGAAAGTTCGAAAATTTAAAGCAAAATCCGAATGTCGCATTTACATTTGGTGGTAAAAATAATGTTACAATCCAATTTGAAGGCAAGGCTAAAGAGTTAAGCAGGATGGAATTTTTACCTTATTTAAAATATCACATTCAAAAAAATCCAATTGAGTTAAAATTTTCAGAAATGCTGGAAGCCAAATTTTTTAAAGTCAGCCCGACTTGGATTCGTTATTCGGATTTCGGGGCAAAGCCAAATAATATTTTTGAAATTAAGTTTAAATAAATGAATAAATATAACCTTCAAATTAAATATCTCATTATCCAGTGGTAGATGTTTTATAAAACTTACATCATATATCCTAAATTTTAAATCTACCAAAATGAACTATCCAAATTTACAAGCCGAAGACTTGGCTGTTTACGAAATTATTAAACGCGAAGAACAACGTCAAAAAGAGGGGATTGAGTTAATTGCCAGCGAAAATTATGTTTCTCGCGCGGTGCTGGAAGCCATGGGCAGTACGCTCACAAATAAATATTCCGAAGGGTACCCGGGAAAAAGATATTATGGCGGAAATGAAATTATTGACCAAGTGGAAACATTGGCCATTGAGCGCGCCAAACAATTATTTAATGCTGAACATGTAAACGTTCAGCCACTCTCAGGGAGTCCGGCGAACTTAGCAGTGTATATGGGTTTGTTAAGCCCTGGCGATAAGGTGTTGGGTTTTTCTCTGGACCAAGGCGGACATTTGTCCCACGGACACCCATTAAATTTTAGCGGAAAACTTTATACCATAATTCCATATTTTGCGGAAAAAGGGACCGAAGTTATAGATATGGATAAGGTGGAAGAAATTGCGCTTCGCGAAAAACCAAAAATGATTTTGGCCGGCTTTAGTGCTTACTCCAGGGATTTTGATTGGAAACGTTTTAAAGCCATTGCCGACAAAATCGGCGCGTTTACTTTTGCCGACATCGCCCATGTGGCCGGATTAATTGCCGGCAAGCAGTTGGAAAATCCGGTGCCGTATTTCGATGTGGTTTCTACCACTACCCACAAGACTTTAAGGGGTCCCCGGGGGGCGATGATTATGTGCAAGGAAAAATTTGCTTCGGCCATAGACAAAGCGGTTTTTCCTGGAGTGCAGGGCGGTCCGCATGACCATATAAACGCGGCCAAGGCTGTGGCTTATGGCGAAGCATTAAAACCGGAATTCCAAGAATACTCGGCGCAAATTATAAAAAATGCCCGTAGCTTGGCTTCTGCCATGCAAGAAAAAGGTTACCGAATAGTTTCCGGCGGTACGGATAATCATTTAATGCTTATTGATTTATTCGGCAGTAAACAAATTACCGGCAAAGAAGCGGAAAAATGTTTGGAGCATGTCGGTATATCCATAAACAAAAATATGATCCCGTTTGATCCGCGCAAGCCCATGGATCCGTCCGGTATTCGTGTTGGAACTCCGGCGCTCACTACCCGCGGATGCAAAGAAAAAGATATGCAAACCGTGGCCGACTTAATGGACGAAGCGCTAATGAACCGCACGGATGAAACTAAATTAAAACAAGTCAGTCAAAAAGTGAAAGATTTTTCCCTTCGTTTTCCGGTCCCTGCAATCGAGTAAATTAATAAATAAATTATTTCATGACAATAGTTCAATCAGCGGTTTTAGGAATGGTTCAGGGACTCGGGGAATTTTTACCGATTTCTTCTTCGGCGCATTTAATTTTAACCCCGTGGTTTTTTAACTGGAAAGATCCGGGTTTGGGTTTTGATGTAGCTTTACATTGGGGTACGTTGCTTGCCGTGTTGGTATATTTCCGTAACGACGTTTGGCTAATTATTAAAGGATTTTGGCATAGTTTGTTTAAATCCTCGCGTGATTTGCAAAATAATATTTATCAAAAACTTTCTTGGTTGTTAATAATTGCTTCTGTTCCAGGAGCGCTTATTGGTAAGATGTTGGAAAGCAAGGCAGAAACTGTTTTTAGAAATCCGTTATTAATCGCAGTAACTTTGTCTGTGTTCGGTCTAGTGATTTGGTGGGTGGATTGGGTTGGGGCCAAAGAGAAAAATTTGGACAGGATTAAATGGACCGATGCCGTTTGGGTGGGTTTGTCTCAGGCTATGGCTATTATTCCCGGTGTGTCCCGCAGTGGCAGTACAATGGCTTCGGGAATGTTTTTGGGTTTTAAGCGTGAAGATGCGGCCCGGTTCTCTTTTTTAATGTCTATGCCGATAATTTTTGGTGCCGGCCTGGCCAACATTAAAAATTTTCATACCGGTGTTACCACAATGGAATTGGTGGTTGGGTTTGTATCGGCGGCAATTTTTGGTTTTCTGTCTATAAAATATTTGCTACGGTATTTAACTAACCACGGGTTTAAAATTTTTGTCTGGTATCGGCTGGCCTTAACTGTGGTAATATTAGCAGTGTACTTTATACGAAAATGATATCCGACCAAAATTATTTAAATTGGCATCAAAAATTAGAAACTAATTTTATTTTTCGCTGGTTTTTGGTTTTGTTTGGAATTTATTCCATTTTGTTGGTTTATGCTGTTGGAATTTTATTAATCACCAAAGGCTCGTATAAAGAGCTGGTTTTAGTAGCGGTCTCATTTGTGTTAGCCAGGCTGGTTATTAGTCCGCTAATATTTTTGTTTTACAAGAGACAAAGGCCGTATCAAAAATTAAAATTTACACCCCCAAATTCTGTTTGGATGTTTTCCGGAATTACGAAAAAATTTAATTCTTTTCCTTCTGACCATGCCGCAAGTTTTGCGTCTATTGCATTTTCATTACTTTGGTTTTCCCCGATTATTGGGATTACCTTATTAGTAGTCGCGGTATTTAATGGAGTGGCTCGAGTTATGCTTGGATATCATCATGTTAGTGATATTTTAGCAGGTTGGCTGGTTGGGGCATTTGCTGGTTGGTTGATGGTTTATTGGCTTGCTCCAATTATTATCAAATAAAAAAATACCCCGATACATATCGGGGTATTTTTAATTACCAGGAAACCTCGGACGGAGGCCATATAGAAAGCAAGCGGGTAT
>CAYZEI010000005.1:0-1631 GCA_964477745.1 uncultured Candidatus Saccharibacteria bacterium
AAAACAAAGTTGGGCAGTTTTTGAGTTCCGGAATTGTTCGTAATATTGTGGGTCAGCCAAAAAGTACAATAGACTTGCGCGAAATAATGGACAAAAAGAAAATCTTAATTATGGATTTGTCCAAAGGAAAAGTGGGAGAAGACAACAGCGCCTTGTTGGGTGCAATGATAGTAACCAAACTGCAATTGGCAGCTATGTCCCGCACCGACATTCCGGAAAAAGAACGTACCGACTTTTATTTATATGTAGATGAATTTCAAAACTTTGCTACAGATAGTTTCGCCACCATTTTATCTGAAGCTAGAAAATACCGATTAAATTTAATTGTCGGCCATCAATACATAGGGCAATTGGTACAAGAACGGAATACCAAAGTTCGTGATGCGATTTTCGGCAACGTGGGAACTTTGGTGGTTTTCCGTGTAGGTGCGGAAGATGCAGAATTCTTAGTGCGGGAATTTGATCCCATCTTCACCGAAGTAGATATTGTTAATTTGCCAAAGTACCACATTATTTTAAAGTTAATGATTAATGGTGTGGCTTCGGACGGTTTTTCCGCGGTTACCTTGGCGCCAAGCCCTTCGTTTATAACTAACAATGGTGAAAAAACCATTAAAGTATCCAGAGAACGTTATAGTAATCCGGTTTTGGAAGTGGAAGAAAAAATTTCCCGCTGGATGGGCTCGGATTTGCATGAGTCCGCTTCCTTACTGGTTGGCGGTAATGAATCTGAAATAGAAGAAGCTCCGGTAAAAAACGAAGTTCAACAGACTCCTGCTCAACAACTTTCTGAGCCGGTGGAAGAAAAAATACCAACTGAATTACCAAAACAAGAACCCCAACATCATAACCGAGAGCCTCAGCACCAGCACAGAAACAAACCGCAAGGGTCAGATTCAGGTTCTCGAAATTCAAGCCGGCGAGGGGATTTGCATCAACCGAGTAAACATAAACCAGCCTCCAAAGGGCACAGTCCTTCCAGAAATCAACCTCCACAAAAAAAAGAAAACCCAATTTGGGACCAGGTGGCAACTATTCACAGCCAAAAAACTGAACAGATAAAGCAAAAAAATCGCGAAGTGGTGGAAAAAATCTTTAGCGAAGAAAATCAACATCCCACTCCACAGGCGGTTGAGACCCAGCCACAAATCATTCAACCGATTCAACCACCAACTATTCCAACCCCAGCTCCAAGCTCACGCACCACCCTAAACCCAGGTGAGTCCCATACTTTCGATGATTTATAGAAATAAAAAACTCCCTAGGAAGTCCCAGGGAGTTTTTTAAATGATTTTATAGATGTTTTTTGATTTCTTCTTCTAGGGTGGATTTTGGAGCTGCACCGATTAGCTCACCAACCATTTTACCGCCTTTGAAAAATTTTAAAGTCGGGATGCTCATAATACCGTAACGTCCGGCTAATTGATTGTTTTCATCTACATTTACTTTACCGACTTTCAGTTTACCCTCATAGTCTTTGGCAATTTCATCTACAATCGGACCTAACACCTTACAAGGTCCACACCAGACAGCCCAGAAATCTACCATAACCGGAAGTTCGGAATTAAGTACTTCTTGTTCAAAGTTTGATTCGTTTAACGTAATTTCGGCCATAATTATCCTTTTTTAAT
>CAYZEI010000005.1:1641-31303 GCA_964477745.1 uncultured Candidatus Saccharibacteria bacterium
AAGTTTTGTCTTCTTTATAATGATAAAGGTTAATTTTTAATCTGCCTATTAATTTTATCCACAAGGAGAAGGTTTGTCAATCCTAAAAAGAGTAATAAATTTGATATAATAAAGGTAACAAGGTTTACAAAATTTAAAATACAAAGTGCTGAAAAATAAAATCCTAACAATTTTACCTTATTGGCTAATTTCAATGAGTTTAGTTATATCCGTTCAAGGCGGTGTTTTTTTAATATCTCAAACAAATAGCCAAGAACTAACCCAACAGGAAAACGCAAAACCACAGGTTTTAGGAGCCAGCACATCCGTTAGGGGTGACGCAAAAACACAAGATCCGGAAATAAAATTGTTGAAACAGCCGGATTTTTCTCAAATTTCCGCAAAAAGCTTTTTGGTTTTTGATTTAAGTTCAGGTCAAAACCTCTTAGAAAAAAATTCTAAGGAAAAATTAGGAATAGCCAGCTTAACTAAGCTGTTAACCGCATTGGTAGCTTACAATAACAGTGATTTAAACGGTACTTTAGTGGTTCCCGGCGGGAGCGACATTAAAGTTAGCCCGGTTTTAGGTTTAATTAAAGGTGACGAAGTTAAAGCTTTGGATGTATTTAATGCAATGTTAGTAGGTTCAAACAACGATGCCGGTTTAGCTTTGGCTTATTATGTGGCAGGAAGCAAGGAAAGCTTTATATCACTCATGAACAGTCAGGCAAAGAAAATCGGTATGGAAAGCAGTAGTTTTTCCAACCCCTTGGGATTCGATAGCCTTGAAAATTATTCTACCGCTTCGGATTTAAAACTTTTAATTACTCAAACGGAAAATTTAGCAGCTTTTTCTAATTTAGGCCGGCGAACTTCTTATGATTTTTCCGGAGAGTTAAATAAAATTTATCACGCATCCGCCACTAACAAGTTAATTACCAATCATCCGGATATAAATGCCATAAAGACCGGTCATACAGCCAATTCCGGAGGCTCTATGGCCACCAAAATAGACAAGAACGGCCGGAACATTGTAATACTGGTGTTGGGTAGCTCAAATCGTGAAGTTGATACACTATTGCTAAAAAACATGTTGGAAACCAGCTTCGCTTGGAATTAGAACCGGTTTCCAGTTATCTGACGTAAATTTTTCAAATACAGGCTTTTATGGTAAAATAAAGGCTGTATTAAGGTTTGGGAAATTCATATTTTCCTATTAATTTAGCAAACATATTTTGATATGCTGACTCAAATTGTCATTAAAATTGCCACCTTAGCAGCCCTATCTTTTATATTTTCACTTTTGGTTACCCCGGCACTTACGAAATTTCTGTATAAATACAAGTTAGGTAAACAGATTCGTAACGACGGCAGTACTCCGATTTTTTCCAAAATGCATTTGGAAAAAGCAGGAACTCCAACTATGGGCGGAATATTAGTGTGGGGGACAATGCTAGCTTTTGTTTTTGGTTTGTGGTTTTTGGGGTCAGTGCTACACATCCAATTTTTTGCAAATTTAAATTTTTACTCTAGAAAAGAAACTTTATTGCCTTTGGGTGCGTTCATTGGGGCTTCTTTGGTAGGCTTGGCCGATGACTGGTTAGACATTAGGCAACTTGGTCATAAAGGTAGAGGGATTCGGTTTCGTTTTAAAATATTTTTGTACGCAGCAGTAGCGGCAATCGGAGCGTGGTGGTTTTACTTTAAATTAGATTTTTCTACTGTTCACATTCCTTTTTTCGGCACAGTAGATTTTGGCTGGTGGTATATTCCATTTTTTATTTTGGCGGTTGTCTCCACCAGTTTTGCGGTTAACGAGACAGACGGGCTGGACGGCTTGGCCGGAGGCACTCTTTTACTCGCTTTTTTTGCATTCGGTAGTATTGCTTTTAGCCAGGGTCGGTACGATTTAGTGGCTTTTTTAAGTGTTATTTGCGGGAGCCTCTTGGCCTTTTTATGGTTTAACGTTTATCCCGCCAGGTTTATAATGGGCGATACCGGCTCAATGGGCCTGGGAGTTTTGTTGGCCATTGTGGCATTTTTAACCAACTCAATTTTTTTAATGGCATTTATTGGCTTTGTCTTTATGGCGGAGGCCGTTTGTTTATTTTTACAATTATTTTGGAAAAAGTTTCTGCACAGAAAATTATTTTTATCCGCACCGGTTCACCACCATTTTCAAGCTCTTGGATGGCCGGAAACTAAAGTGACCATGCGGTTTTGGATAATCGGCGCCGTAGCCGGAATTGTCGGCGTAATAATTTATTTTATAGGTTAACTTAAAACCAAAATGTATAGTCTCTTAATAAAAAATGCACTAGTGGTAGACGGCAGTGGCAACCAACCAAAAGTTTTGGATGTCGCTGTGCAAAATAATGAGATTGTTAATGTAGCGCCGGAAATTAAATCTCCTGCGCAAAATGTAATTGATGCCAAAGGTAAAGTCTTGGCGCCTGGATTTATAGATCCGCAAAACCATAGCGACAGCTACTGGCAACTTTTTGATAACCCCGGGTTAGACAGCCTGGTCACCCAAGGTTATACCACGATTCTTACCGGTAATTGTGGAGCCAGTCTAGCACCTCTCTTAAGTAATGAGGCATTGTTATCGGTCCAAAAATGGCATAATTTAGACGCTGCCAATATAAACTGGCGAACTTTTGACGAGTATTTAAATGTTTTATCCAATAAAAAATTTGCCTGTAATATTGCAAGTTTAGTTGGGTATTCCACACTGCGTCGGGCAATAGTCGGCGACCAGATTCGTTCTTTGGAACAAAATGAAATCAATGCCTTAAAATTAGTTTTGGAAGAAAGTTTAAAAAACGGCGCTTTTGGTCTTTCCAGCGGGCTTTCATACGCGCATGAAATTATTATTTCCGAGCTGGAGCTTTATGAGTTAGCCAAGATTTTAAAAGATCACGAAGCTTTATTCTCCATTCATTTACGTAGTGAGGGGAGTGAATTAGTGGAGGCTATAGATGAAGCCTTGGATATTGCAAAAAATACCAAAGTTAATTTGAAAATTTCGCATTTAAAAGTCCGCAATGAGTTAAATTGGCCAAAATTTGCCGAGGCAGTTGAGCTTATTGAAACCGCTTATCATCAGGGAACAAATGTCCATTTCGACTTATATCCTTACGACACAATTTGGCAGGCCTTGTATTCTTACTTGCCAAAATGGGCAATTGAAGGCGGTAGGACAATAATGCTGAAACATTTTGCTGACAACACCCAAAAAAATAAAATCTTAATGCACTTAAATAACCTTGGGGTAAAATTTTCTTCAATGCAAATCGCCTCCACAGCAAGTAAGTTGAGCTTTGTCGGTAAAACAATCGGTCAGGTGGCTAAAAACCTTGACGTATCTTCCGAGCAGGCGGTTTTAAGTATAATTGAAAACGGTGGCAGTGAAGTTTTGGTGTTTGAGAAGAATTTGGACCAAGAGCAGGTAAATAAATTAACTTTACATCCATTGTCATTTTTAGGCACAGACGGCGCCGGATTTTCACCGATTTACGCCGGGAAGTTAGTTCACCCAAGATGTTTTGGGACAACCGGTAAATTTTTAAATTACGCCTTAAAAAATAATAAAATGCCTTTGGAAGTCGCAATAAAAAAATTGACCTCCGGCCCGGCAAAAAAAATTGGCATAGCCAAACGCGGAGAAATTAAAGTGGGAAATTTTGCCGACCTGGTAATTTTTGACGCGGATAAAATTCAAGACACTGCCACATATGAAAATCCCTATCAGTTTACATCCGGTATTGAATATGTGTTTGTCAATGGCCAGGCCGTACTGGCAGAAGGGAAATTAACCACACAATTGCCCGGGCAAGTATTAAGAAAAAAGTAATGCAACTAATTGAGCTGGAAAAAAAACTGGTTGCCGTTTTAGGTTTCGGCCAAGAAGGCAAGGCGGTAGTGAATTATCTTATTAAGCATGGTATAAAACCCGTGCTTTTTGACGAAAGGCCGTGGGATGACCGGACTGAAACTGAGCAAATGGAAATTAAGGCGCTGGGAATTAATTTTATTTTTGGCCCCGAGGCCTTTTTGGAGTTAAAAGGTTTTGACGTGGCTTTCCGAAGTCCGGGGATTAAGCTCTCGCAAGTTAAAAGTGATAAGTTGCAAGTAACAAGTCAAACTAAGTGGTTTTTTGAGCATTGCCCGGCAAAAATTGTCGGCGTTACCGGAACCAAAGGTAAAGGAACGACGGCAACTTTAATCTCTAAGATGCTAAAGTTGCAGTCAAAAATCTCAAATCCTAAATCTCAAATCTACTTGACCGGTAACATAGGCAAAGTACAGCCGTTTGAAATCTTGGATAATTTAACAGCCGATGATTGGGTGGTTTACGAACTTTCCAGTTTTCAGTTGCAGGATTTAGAAAAAAGCCCGCACATTGGCGTGGTGTTAATGACCACCAGTGAGCACTTGGATTACCATCAAGATGAGTCTGAGTACGTGGAGGCAAAGTCCGCAATAGTAAAGTATCAAAGCGCAGATGATATTGCCATTATTAACGCCGATTATCAAAATTCTGCAAAAATTGGCCAGCTAAGTAAAGGTAAGAAGTTATTTTTTAGCAGGCAGACAACACAAGGCGACTGCTATGTTGAAAATAATATTTTGGTTTTAAATAATTCAAACTTTCAATTTAATTTAAATGAGCTGGGGTTAGTTGGAGCCCATAATTACGAAAATGCCTGCGCTGCTGTACTTGCGGCTAAGTCGGCCGGCTGTGCCGATGAGGTAATTGCCAAGGTCCTGAAAGAATTTAAAGGTTTGGAGCATCGGTTGGAATTTGTGGCGGAAAAAAACGGCGTAAAATTTTACAACGATTCATTTTCCACTACACCGGAAACTGCCATGGCCGCAATTAAGACTTTTACTGAGCCGGAAATTTTAATTCTAGGTGGTTCGTCAAAAAAATCCGACTTTAACGGACTGGTTGAGCTTATTTGCCAAACAAAAAATTTAAAAGCCATTATTTTAATTGGGGAGGAATCCGGTAGGCTTAAAAGTTTAATTTCCGGAAAATACCATGGGTTGTTGCTTGAAGGGGCGGAAAATCTAGCTCAAGTTTTCGAGCAAGTAAAAACCCAAGCCAAAAGAGGGGATGTGATACTCCTGAGTCCCGCTTGCGCCTCGTTTGATTGGTTCAAAAATTACCAAGTCCGCGGACAAGAGTTTAAAAATTTAGTTGAAAAATTTGTTTAATGAAAAATTTAAAAGCAAAAAATAAAACCATTGACTACTCGCTTTTGCTGACTGTGCTTGCTTTGCTGGCATACGGGTTGGCGGTTTTATATTCGGCATCAACCGTAAATTCCTTTAATAATTTTGGAAATACAACTTACTATATTTTGCATCAGTTAACTTACGGCGCGGGCTTAGGTCTAGTTGCCATGTTCATTTGTAGCAAAATTGACTACCATATTTGGCAAAAGTATCTGCCCTTGTTCATTTTCGTCAGTTTATTTTTTTTGGCTTTGGTTAAAGTCCCGGGTTTAAGTTTTTCTTCTGGTGGGGCAACCCGTTGGATTCACATTGGTCCGATTGTTTTTCAACCGGCTGAATTAGCCAAGTTGGTTATTATTTTTTATTTAGCATCTTGGGTGGACAAAAAAAGAGCCACTTTGCACGATTTTTATTTTGGCTTACTGCCGTCTCTAATGATTGTCGGTCTATTTGCCGCGTTAATTCTTTGGCAGCCTGATTTGGGCACAATGTTGGTATTGTTATTGGTCTCATTTTTTATGTTACTTGTGGCCGGTGTGCCTTGGAAGTACGTATTTTATAGCGCTGTCGGAGGTGTGCTATCAATGTATGCATTAATTAAGCTGGAGCCGTATCGAGTCCGAAGAATAGCAACTTTTTTTGATTCCTCAGTTGACCCTAAAGGGATTAGCTACCAAATTAACCAAGCTTTACTGGCCATTGGCTCCGGTGGCTTATGGGGATTTGGTTACGGGTTATCTCGGCAAAAACATAACTACCTTCCGGAGGTAATGACTGACTCAATATTTGCCGTGTTGTCTGAAGAGCTTGGCTTACTTCGGGGTTTGGGAGTCATACTTTTGTTTGGAATATTTTTAATAAAAGGAATTAAAATTGCAAAAAACGCGCCAGATACTTTTGGTCGAATGACCGCATTCGGAATTACTTCTTGGATTTCGCTTCAGGCCGTGATTAACATTGCCGCAATTGTCGGATTGCTCCCGCTTACCGGGATCCCATTACCGTTTTTTTCCTACGGTAGTTCCGCACTAATTTTAAATTTGGGAGCCGTTGGTATATTACTTAATATTTCCGGTTATTCCGCAAAAGTAAAAGCATAATTTGAATATGGCCAAATTGAAAAAAATTAAAATATACACACACCAAAGCGGTTTTGTGTCAGCAAATTTTTCTGCGGGAAAAATAAAGCAGGCTTGGTCAAAAACTTTTACCAGCGCTATTTTCGGTTTATTTTATTTTACCGGACTGGTGGTTGTAAAAGTTTCTTATTTTTTTAAAAATATTGTTTTCAAAACTTGTTTTCATACGGGAAATTTAATTTTAAAAGCCATTGCAAAAACGTATTTTGCTGTTAAAAATGATATTATTTCAACTTACACAAATTTCCCAAAAAGATTGCATAATATATTCAGTCGGGAGTTTGCCAGGTCGTTCCTGACTTTTTTCATTATTATTACTGCCGGGGTTTTAGCAATTCAATCACTCAGTCTGGTAGCCAAAGGGCTGGAGCTAAAAAACAAAATTTTGCGGACCGCTTTTGTGGGAAATTTTTATTTGTCACAGGCAAAAGAGTCTTTGGTTCAACAGGATTCCGGAGCTGCGGAAAATGCTTTTGCAAAAGCTTATGCTACTTTTAGCCGTGGGCAACAACAGTTAGACGAAGCAAATCAAAGTTTTGCCTTGCTGTTAAACTTCTTGCCACAAAAACAGGACGCAGACAGAATGATAAAAGCTGCTGGTTTGGTTTCTCAAGCCGGAACCAAATTCATTTCCTTACAAAAAGATTTGGAACAAATTTCCTTAAGCGCCGGAGGCCTGTCCGGTGGTGACCGTCCTACCGAGGAGCTTTTGCGAAATATTAACGATAATTTAAAGCAAGCGTTAGATAGAATTGTCTCCGCTCAAAAAATTGTTTCGGAAATAAACGAAAACAATATTCCCCAAGCAAACCGACAGAATTTTTTACAGTTAAAATCTCAGTTGAATGTATTAAGCTTTGCGTTAAATAATTTTTACGGCGTTTTTAGTTTGTCCAAAAACTTAGCGTTGGGCGAAAAAAATGTCTTGGTGTTATTTGAGAATAATAATGAGCTCAGAGCAACCGGCGGATTTATCGGCACCTATGGAAATTTAAAAATTAAAGACGGGAAAATTTTAAACATTAAAGTAAGCAGTATTTATGATCTAGACGGTCAGCTGACTGAAAATATTAAACCACCGAGCCCGTTAATTAATGTAAATACTAAGTGGTATATGCGTGACAGTAACTGGTTTGCCGATTTTCCTCAAACCGCCAAGACCGTGAGTAATTTTTACGAAAAAGAGGGTGGTGAGACCCCGGATTTGGTAGTGGCTATGACTCCAAATTTAATTATTGATTGGCTTAAAATAACCGGACCGGTTCTATTACCTCATTATAATTTAACCCTTACCTCGGATAATTTTGTTGAGCAAACTCAGGTAGCAACGACCCTAAACGAAAATTCACCGCTTAATCAACCTAAACAAATTTTAGCCGACTTAGTTCCTTTACTGCTACAAAAATTAAGTGAGGCCGACAAAACCACCTGGCCACAAATTATTCAAACTCTACAAAATAACTTAAGTCAAAAGCAAGTTGTCTTGTATTCCAAAGATCCGGAATTACAAAATGCACTCAAATCTTTTCACTGGGATGGGGGAATTTTGCCCACCGAGCGAGATTATTTGTCCATTGTTTCCAGTAACCTAGGCGGCACCAAAACCGATTTATTTATTGAGCAAAAAAACGAGCTTAAAACCAATATTGAAAGCGACGGGAGCATTGTTAACGAGCTAATAATTACCAGAACTAATAAGCTTCCTAATTTAGAAGGAACGGATAACACCAGCTTTATTCGCATATATGTACCCAAAGGCAGTAAGCTGGAGAGTGTTCTAGGGTTTGATTATAAAAATTTGGATTTTCCAGAAAAGGAAGATTACAAAATTGACCCCAATGTTTTTAATTGGGAAAAAAATTCTGTGCGTGACGTTTTGTCGGGAACCACAATTGGTCAAGAATCTGATAAAACATTTTTCGGCAACTGGTTAACGGTAAAAGGAGGGGAGAGTCGGAGCGTTAAAATTGTTTACAGATTGCCGTTTAAGCTCTCGGATATTGACAGTTACAGCCTATTGGCGCAAAAACAAATCGGGCAAATTCCGCAAAATTTTAAGTGGGATTTTAGTTTTTCTCAGCGAAACATTGCTTGGAAAAACTTTGACTCAAGCCTTGAAGAAACATCCAGCCTGACATCTGATATAATACTGGATAAAGACTACTTTTGGGGGCTGGTATTAACTAAGCGGTAATTCCACAATGATTTCACGTCTTAAAACTTTTGAAAAACATTTTAGTGTATCTAAGGCCGCAACTATTGTTGGTTTTTTTGCGCTTATTTCTAGAGTAGTCGGCTTGGTTCGGGACAGGCTATTTGCCAGTAATTTTGGTGCTGGAGACACTTTAGATATATATTATGCGGCTTTTAGGATTCCGGATTTGGTTTTCAATTTATTGATTTTAGGTACTTTATCGGTTGCGTTTATTCCTGTTTTTACGGAACTGTTAATCACAGATAAAGAAAAAGCTTACAAAACCGCAAATTCAATTTTAAATTTTTCTTTTTTGTTAATGACTGTAATCTGCCTGGTCCTTATTTTATTTGCCAGACCTTTGACTCATATATTGGTTCCCGGTTTTGAAGGCCAAAAATTTGCCGACACAGTCGTTTTAACCAGGATTTTGCTACTTGCCCCGATAGTTTTTACCGCGTCAAATATTTTTTCCAGCATTCTAAATTCTCAAAAGAAATTCATTATTGCCAACCTTGCCCCGGTAATGTATAACTTTGGAATTATTTTTGGTCTTTTGGTTTTATATCCAAGATTCGGCCTGTATGGTTTAGGTTGGGGTGTTATTTTAGGGGCCGTTCTCCACCTGCTTGTACAAATTCCCGAGGCAGTGCATTTTGGTTATTCGTGGCAGGGTGTTATGGATTTAAAAGACCCGGCAATCAAAAAAGTTATTCGTCTTTTTTTACCGAGAGTTTTGGGAGTTGATAATTCTCAAATAAGTTTACTTATAGGGTCAATAGTCGGCTCGGTATTGATTTCCGGTTCAATTGCGGTATTTAACTTGGCAAATAACCTTCAGGCGGTGCCATTAGGAGTATTTGCCATTTCCACTGCCGTGGCTATATTTCCGCTTTTGTCGGAATTTTATGCAAAGAAAAACGAAGCTGATTTTGCGAAAAGTTTAAGCAAAGCCATTTCGCAAATTTTATTTTTCCTGATTCCTTTTACAATTTTAATGTTGTTATTCCGTGCCCATATTGTCAGATTGGCTTTTGGGGCCGGAAAATTTAACTGGGAAGACACTATTTTAACTTTTAACACACTGGGAATGTTTAGCCTCTCATTATTTGCTCAAGGACTAAGTCCGCTTTTGGCCAGAGCATTTTACGCCAGACAGGATACTAAAACTCCGGTAATAATTGGGGTGGCTACAATGTTAATAAACTCCGCCCTGGCTTATGTTCTGGGGAAAAATTTTGGAGCGCCGGGTATGGCTGCCGGTTTCTCTATTGCCGCTGTTTTTAATGCGGTAACTTTGTATGTTATTTTGCGATATAGGATCTCTAAAAATATTTCTTTGGAAAATCTGGCAGACTTTGACAACTCAATATTTATTTCGCTGACAAAGGTTATTGTTTCTTCTTTAATTATGGGTGTTACCGGATACGCCACACTATATATATTAGCCCCTTTAGTTGATACCCATACAACTTTAGGGTTGTTAATCCAGTCTGGTTTGGCTTTTGCTTCGGCCGGGATAGTTTTTTATTCAGTCGGGCGGTACCTGGGAATTGCTCAGTTGCGAAATATTTTTGCCAAGCAAGCCTGTAATTAGCCTTTCCCAATTGCGGAAAAACAGTTAAACTATAGTACTATGGATTTATCTCAAATTAGAAACTTTTGTATAATTGCACATATTGACCACGGAAAGTCCACTTTGGCTGACCGGCTTTTGGAATACACAAATACTGTATCCAAGCGAGAAATGAAAGACCAGTTACTTGACCAAATGGATCTTGAGCGCGAACGCGGTATCACTATAAAACTTCAGCCCGTCCGCATGCCTTACCAGTTGAAAGATGACGGATTAAAGATTAAGGACAGTGGGTCCGACTTAAATCCTAAATCATACATCTTAAATCTAATCGACACTCCCGGGCACGTAGACTTTACCTATGAGGTTTCCAGGTCTCTAAATGCTTGTGAGGGTGCTATTTTAGTAGTGGATTCCACTCAGGGCATAGAAGCCCAGACTTTGGCTAATGTCTATTTGGCCTTGGAACAAAACTTGGTTCTTATCCCGGTAGTAAATAAAATAGACCTTCCAAATTCTGACCGCAAAAAAACCGCGGAAGAATTAAAAACAGTTTTTGGTTTTACAGATGACGAAATTTTATACGCCTCCGGTAAGACTGGCGAAGGCGTGGAGGAAATTTTAAAAGCGGTAATTGAACGAGTTCCTCCGCCAAAAGGGGATTTAGACAAACCATTCACGGGATTAATTTTTGATTCCATGTACGATACGCACCGCGGAGTTGTGGTATTTGTTCGTGCTATAGATGGACAACTACTTCCTAGACAAAAAATTTATATGATTGGTAGTAAAACTCAGGCCGAGAGCCTTGAAGTGGGCTACTTCCATCCTAAAATGGAAAAATCCGACGGTATTTTAACCGGTGAGGTCGGTTATATTGTTACGGGTCTTCGCGACGTATCAAAGGCTCGCGTAGGGGATACAGTGACGTTGTTTGACCGAAAATTGGACGTAAAACAGCTTCCCGGCTATAAACATGTTAAACCAATGGTCTATGCGACCATATTTCCTGTTAGTGGTGATGACTACCCGGTGCTTCGCGATGCTATGGAAAAATTGAAACTTTCCGATGCTGCTTTGGAATTTGAACCCATAAATATTCCTAGCATTGGGTTTGGTTTTCGAACCGGCTTTTTAGGGTTACTGCATATGGATATTGTGCAGGAACGTTTAACCCGAGAATATAATTTAGATTTGGTGTTGACCGCGCCTTCCGTGGCTTACCACATTGTCACCACTAACGGCAAAGATTTATACGTTCACAACCCGGCTGAATTCCCGGACCCATCGATCATAAAAGAAATTAATGAGCCGTGGATGAAAGTGGAAGTGCTCACGCCCCAAGAATACATTGGGCCAATTATGGAAATTGCCAACCAGCGCCGGGCAATAAGCAAAGACATAAAATTTATCGGCTCTTCCCGCGTGGACATGCAATTTGAAATGCCTCTTAACAATATTATTTTAGATTTTTACGATAAGTTAAAATCTGTATCTTCCGGCTATGCCTCTTTAAATTATGATTTTATTGAAGAGCGGGTAGGGGATTTGGTTAAAGTGGAAATTTTAGTGGCCACCGAGCCGGTTCCGGCACTTTCTGCTATTATGCACCGCAGTGTGGCGCCTACTGACGGCAAGAGATTAGTGGAAAAATTAAAAGAACTTATCCCGAGACATCAATTTGAAGTCGCCATTCAAGCGGCAATTGGCGGAAAAGTTATTGCTCGCGAAACTATTTCCGCGTTACGGAAAGATGTTACCGGGTATTTGTATGGTGGCGATGTTACCAGAAAAATGAAGCTTTTAAACAAGCAGAAAAAAGGTAAAAAGCGCATGAAAAAAATCGGTCGGGTAGATATCCCGCAGGAGGCCTTCCTTGCTGTTCTTAAAAAATAAGCCATATTTACAAAAATTTGGCTTGGGTATATGATAAATTTGTTTGTTATCATAAACTAAAAAAATAAATATGACTACTCCAAGTGTGCCCAAACAAAGAAATTTTCTTAAATTTTTTTTGATTGCATTAGGTTTTGTCCTATTTTACATTTACTATTTTACTACCGACAAAGAGGTGTTCAGGGCAGAGTTTTTAACCGCAGCATCAAAAGTTCCGAGCATTCGCAATTACGCAGTTAGCGCTCGCACTGAAATGCCGAAGTTTTTTTCTACATATGGCGTATATATTGGCATCGGCTTGGGTATTTTGTCCTGGTTGATGTCTTTATTGTTATTAGGGTTATTAAAGTTGGTACGGCTTGCCAAGTATGGGTTTGTAAAAAGCTTGGTTTTGGTGCTTGTATACGGAGCATATTTAGCTTTGGCAATTGAACTTTTGTATTACGAAAAACGTTACTCCGCGCTTGCTTTGGGTATAATTTTTTATGTGGGCGGACCTTTGTATAGTGCGGCTTTGGCCACAATAATTTTAGTGGTATTAATATACCTAGTTCAAGTACTTAAAAAAATATTAAAAAAGAAACAAGTTCCTCCAACAAATCCTCCCACAACCGGAGATAAAGTTTTGGAACCAATTTTAAACGCAAAAAAAGTTGAGGAGTCAAAGGAAACTTCTGCTACCGGGGCAGTTGCAAAAGTACTTGCCTTAAGCGCAATCGTGCTAGTTTGTGGCGGTTGTTCTTTAATTAGCGACTCGGAAGACGCTGCTTGTATATTTGCTCCGGATCCGGCCCATTGCTACCAAGAGGCCGCGGTTTCCGGAGGCGGAGCCGATACCTGCGATAAAATTAAACAGCCGGAAAAATTCAAAAGCATGGGATCAAACCCTCCCCAGGATAAGTGTTATCTAATGGTTGCTCAAAATACCGGGGATCTAGATGCTTGTAATAAGATTAAAGGCGGTTTAATGTCCTACACTAAGGAGCAATGCGTGCTTGAAACATCGGTCGAGACGCAAAACGCCGAAGGGTGTCAGAGATTAAGCGGAGCAGATAAAACTAAATGCGCCCAAGCGTTAGGGCCTTTAATGACTGCGGACAAGGCTTTGGAAGTAGATAATCAGATTCAGATTATAAAGGATCAGCTTAAAAAAGGTGGTGACGCTGATTTAGAAAAACAGTTGGCCGGATTGCAGACTAAATTAGAGGCAATGCTGGGAATTATGAGCAAAGACAACAAGGCCCAATTTGAAATCCAAAAGGATCCGATAAATAAAGAAATTTTAGGTGAGTGGGCCACCGGTGGCTTTGACAGTGAGACAAAAAATAAATTAATTGGGCTTAATGAAAAACTAAAAATTCAAGGCGCCGGGATGACCACAGAGCAATACACGGCAGTCCGCGATTATTATAAATTTATTAATGACCCGGCAAACGATATTGAAAAAATGGATAATGCACAAATCATCAAGGATCGTTTTGGCGAAAAAGTCGGTGGTTTGGTCGATAAAATGAAGTTCTGGAACAGCAATGACACAGCTCAAGAAAAGGCTTTAGACCAACAACTGAGGTTTTACGAAAGGATGCTGGAACGGCAAGCTGCTATAAACAAAGGGCTAAGCGAAAAGCAAATGAATTTTGAAAACACGGCCGACGCGATTGGCGAGGCAATAAAAGACAAGGTTGTAGACAAGGCCAAGGAAAAAATTATTGAAGAACTTTTTGGCTCTGTAACGGAAAAAACGGCGGGAATAACCAGTACAGTAGTGGGTGAGGCACTGGACACGGTAAAAAAAGAAGCTAAATCAGCAGAATTTAGAGGACTGGTTAAGGCGTATAACGATGGAATGAGCGAGGAGTTGTCCAAGTTTGGAGGAAACGTAGAAAAAGCTCACGCTGAAGTGGTAAAGAAAATAAATGCAGATCCATACACCTACGCCAGCGGAAACAGCTTCGCAAAATATGGTAACTTAGTGGAAAACAAAAATTGCGACGGCACAAACCCTCATTGCATTGAAAAAGACGTCTTCTGGAAAGCCATGAAGAAGTCTTATAACTTTCAACATCAAGCACAATAATATTTTTTAGCGCTACTAGATATAAATGATTCGAGCGGAACCCCATTTTGAGGTTCCGCTCATTGAATACCAGCCAGCTGCACCTTGGTATGTCAGTATGGTTTGGGACGCAAGGTTCTGGGGATGAAGCCCTTTACATCAACACTTCTGACGAAGCGCGCAAACACTTGGAATTTCAGCACCCCGTGGTTAAGAGCTTGCGCGGTTTCCCATAGCAGCTCGGTTGATCTTGGCCCGGTTCCGTCCTTGCTCCAGCCAAAAGCCTTTGCAGTTTTTGTTACCAAAGCCTTGATGGCAACCTTGTCAGCCTCCTTCTTCTTGTCAGAATCTCCTGACAACCGTTTGTTGTTATTCGCAAAAGCATCTTGGAATTGGTTATATGCGCTTCCGAGAGCCTCAGAATTTGATTCCACAATCACATGTGGTGCCATATTTGGATTATACATCCGGAATCCGTAACCTGGCAATAAATTGCCCAATAAAGCCAAAAAGTAATTTTTATGGTACAATAGAGGTATAAAAACCTATATTAACTCCTCGGCTCGCTCGTCCCGATTCTATCGGGACGGACTCGCTTTGCGTCGCTAATAAACTATGTTTAATAATCGAAAACTTGTTAATAAAATAATGACTGTGGTAATGATTTTGGTTGTGGTTAGTATGGTGGTTTCATTGTTTGCCGCGGCTTTTATTCAACAGTAATAAAATGTTTAAATTTGATTTGCTGGAAAACGAGCGCCCGGTGGCTCTCTACCGCCAAGCTGAGTCCGTATTGATTAAAACGGCATTTTTAATCTTTGTTTGTATATATTTTCCCTGGTTCTTTTTATTAAAATATGAAATGGCCGGGACTTATTTACGATTATTGCTTTTTTGGACCATTCTTGTAAGCCTCTACGCCTTAAATAAGTACATTTTGTGGCTTATAAACTGTTATGTGGTAACAAATAAAAGGCTGGTAATTTTAAACTACAAGAGCCTGTTTAATAAATCGGTTTTAGAAAGTCCGTTAAGCAGAATTTTGAACGTTAGCTATACCTCCCAAGGACTGTTTCAAGCATTGTTCGGTTTTGGGGATGTCCATGTCCAAGTTGAAGGGCTAGCTGTTCCGCTTGAGCTTAAAAATGTCAGTAAACCCTCAGAATTAAAAGATTTTTTGTGGCAAAAACATTTAAACAACGAAAAGCCTGAAAAAAATCATGCAAATTAGTCAAAAAATTTCATCTAAAATTGCGATTTTTGGCCTTATTATTTTGGCGGGGTTTTTAGGCCTGCAAGAGTATAAACAACTTTCTAATCAGAAAAAAATTGAGGCACAAAAAAGAAATTTACAGGCTCAAGCAGATGCCTTAACCAAAAAAAATGCCGACCTAAGCGAGTCTCTAAAATATTTAAACTCCCCAAATTTCAAAGAAAAAGTAGCTAGGCAGCAGTTAAATTTAAAGAAAGAGGGTGAGACGGTTTACAGCTTTGCCGACGCTTCAATGTCTAATTCTTCTACCGAACAATCGAAAACCAAACAGGCTAATTTTGCCAAATGGTGGAATTATTTTTTTGCAAACTAATATGAAAAGATTACATAAACAGTTTTTTAAATACGCGGTATCTGTTTTGGCAGTTGTGGTTTTGCTATTGATAGTGTTCGCTATGTGGCTTTATGGCGGGAAGTTGACTCCTTTAAAAACCAAAGTATTTACTAAATTACCCATTCCAATTGCTTCGGTTAATGGCGATGCTTTGTATTTAAATGATTTTGCAGTTCGATTAAGAGTGTACCAGCAGTTATATTCTAATAAGTCCACAAATGTAGATTTAGAGACCGCAAAAAAAGAAATTTTTTCACAAATGGTTTTGGACAGCGAAATTAAACAGCTTGCCAATCAAAATGGATTGAGTGTGGACAGTAAAGAGCTGGAAGCATTTGTGGCTAAGCAGAACGATCTTGATAGCCAGCTACAAGTTTATGGAATGACTAAAAATCAATACCTGCAATTGGTAGTCAGACCCCAGCTTCTTAGAGTTAAATTACAAATTTGGTTTAACTCCCAGGAAAAATTGAACGCAAAGCAGTTCGCTCAAGCTCAAAGTTTAGTTGACCAAATTAAATCCGGGCAAGACATGTCAACTTTAGCAATGCAATTTACTCAAGAGCCGGTTGGTAAGATTGTAGGTGGGGATTTAGGCTTTGTTGACCCGGTTGATTTAGTATATGAAATGCGCGAGCCGGTTTACGCATTAAGTGTCGGGGAAGTCAGTATAATTCCCGGTCGAGTGGGTTTAAATATTATTAAATTAGAAGAAAAGCAATCCAATAAATTTCATTTAAGACAAATTTTACTTAGCCCGGAAAATTTTGAGTCCTGGCTTGAAACCCAAACAAAAAAATTTAAAACTTACAAATTAATAAATTTTTAATATGCATCAAGAAATAATTGACTACATTGGTCAGGCTCAAAAGCATGGTTTAACCGACTATGAAATTAAGCAAAATTTACTTAGTGCAGGTTGGGAAGCGGCCAGTGTTGAGGAAAGTTTTGTTTTTGCAAAAGCGGCAGATAGTAAACCTCAAACTTTTAATACTTCCGAAAGTCAATCAAAGAGCTCTCTTGGCTTAACAACTAACCCAGCTTCCTCTTCTGCCACACCATTTGTCCAGCCGTCAGCTATTTCTAACCCAAACAAAAATATTACAATAAACGAGCAGCATTTTTCTCCCAAGACCGGAACAGGGATCAAAAAAACCACTGTTATAATTTTGGCTGTCTTACTTATTTTATGTATGGGCGGCGTTGCTTTTGGTTACTACCAATATATTTATGCAACTCCCGAAAAGGTTATGTCCAAATTTTTTGCCGGGTACGTAAGCTCCAAAACAGAAACCGTAAAAACTAATGTTATGCTGAGTTATTCGGACAAAAATGCATCGGGGCCGGACGCGACCCCACAAGAATTTGCCTTAGGGCTAAACACAGACGGTTATTTTGATAATCGAGACGCAAATAACACCAAAGCAGACGCAAACATCAAGCTTTCTTTTAAATCGGGAGGAACTGAAGGCAGTATGCAATTGCAATATATGAATTTTGCAAAGGTGTATTTTATAAACCTTGCCAGCATTCCGCAAATTCAAGGGATGCTCGGAGACAAAGATGTCTCTTGGATTAAATTTGACCTTGAAGAGCTGGAAAAATATGTCAAAGAACAATCACCGGAGAATGCAAGCACCACAGAGAAACTATTAAATAACAAAGAATTAACCAAGAAGTTAAATGACCTTTGGAATAACGCAAAAATTTTGACACCAGGAACAGTTCTGGCCAAAGAAAATTTAGAAGGCACCGCTGTGTTTAGGTTGGAACCGCAAATTGATTATACAAAGTTAGAAAAAGCGGTTATGGATTCCATTGACATTATTCAGAGCTACCAAGCCGAGTCCAGCTTGAAACTTAGTGACCAGCAAAGATCAGTGATCTCAGCTTTAATTAAAAAGTTTAAGGTCAAAGAATTAAAAATCTGGGTCGGGCAAAAAGATTACAAGCTCTATAAAGTAAAAGCAGATTTTGCAGCTCCTTCCGTAAAGGACTTTACCGAATCAATTGTGTATGATGTAACACCTGCCCTCGGTTCAGCAAGGGCCGATAGTAGGGACGCCAAACGTATTGCGGATGTAAGACAGCTTGCCACTGTAATGGAATTATACTACAACGACTTTGGTGGTTATCCTGTAGCGCAAAATGGTGTACCACAAGGAGTCTCTCCGGCTTACATTGGTTCAATGCCAGTAGCACCTACTCCGACAGATGGCACTTGTACCGATTACTACAATGCATACTGGTACTCACCGGAAGGAAAACCAAGCACAAAAAAAGGTATTGTGGTTTATCCTGACTATTCGCTAACTTTTTGTTTGGGAGACAAAACAGGAAGCTACCCTGCAGGTATAGGGAAGTTGACCCGTTCGGGAATTGAGAACAATATTGCTTGTCCGACAACTGCGGAAAATTGTGTCAAAGAAAATAATAATCCGGAAAAAGTGATGTCAGACGAGATAAATAAAATGACTTTTACTGCGGACATTGTATTTGAAGCAGCCTTTAAAGACTACGGCGTTATTAAGGAACTCAAGGAACCGGAAAAGGCAGTCAACTTAATTCAATTAATTAAAGGATCACTTGGGCAATTCGATGCAACTTCAGATGATTATAAAAGATTGACGGACGTAAAGCAGATTTCTTTGGCTTTAGAATTATACCTCGATTCAAATAAACGCTATCCTGAAAATTTAGATTTAATGGTCCCAGATTTTTTACCAATAATTCCGATCGCCCCAACTGCTACCGGGGAAACTTGTTCAAATCAAGACAATACCTATACATATAAACCAAACGGATTAAATGATTATGAAGTATCTTTCTGTCTGAGTACGGAAACTGGGGGCTATACTGCCGGAAAACACATATTAACCATGGCGGGGATAAAATAACTAATGTTAAATACTCAATACCGAACTTGGATTGAAGTTTCAAAAAGTGCGATTAAAAATAATTACAATATTTTTCGCAACCTTATAAAGCCGGGAGTGCAACTTATGGCTGTTGTTAAGTCTAATGCTTACGGCCATGAGCTTTTGAGTTTCTCAAAATATGTCAGCAGTCTCGGGACTGACTGGCTTGGGGTGGACTCCATTACGGAGGCCAAAGCTTTACGTGAGGCGGGAATAAAAAAACCGATTCTGGTTTTGGGTTATACTTTACCGGTTCATTTTGGTTTGGCCTCTACAAATAATATTTCTTTAACAATTTCCAGTTTTGAAAATTTATCTGCTTTGGTAAAATCTGGGAAAAAAGTTTCTGTCCATTTAAAATTTGACACCGGCATGCATCGCCAAGGGTTTTGCCCGTCTGACGCTAAAAAAGTTTGTGACAGTATTAAAAAATTTAGCAAAATTAATATTCAAGGAGTTTACACTCATTTTGCCAGTGCTAAAAAACCGGACTCTCACAAAGAAACCGAAAGGCAAATTACCCAATTTAATCAGGCGGTAAAAACTATTCAAGATCAAGGATTTGGGCCAACAGTACATGCCTCAGCTACGGCCGGCACCTTAAATTACCCGAACGCACATTTTAACATGGTGAGAATCGGTATTGGAATGTATGGCTTGTGGCCATCGCCGGAAACCCAAAAAGCCTATAAATCCAAACTAAACCTCATCCCAACTCTCACTTGGAAGACGATTATTAGTGAGATTAAATGGGTTGATGCAGGGGAGAAAGTAGGCTATGATTACACGGAAACCCTGGCACGCAAATCCCAACTTGCTGTTTTACCGATTGGCTACTGGCACGGTTACTGGCGAGCATTTTCTTCCAAGGCTTTTGTTTTAATCGGAGGCAAGCGATGTAAAGTTATCGGCCGGGTTGCAATGGACATGATTGTTGTTGATGTAACAAACATAAAAGGAATTAAGGTAGGGGATGATGCGGTTTTAATCGGCAAGCAAGGCAAAGAAGAAATTTCTGCGGGAGAATTGGCACGCCTTGCAAACACAACGCATTACGAAATTGTCACCAAGCTTAACCCGTTGATAAAAAAAGTCTATCTTCAATAATTTTTACTCCACTTCGATACGTCGACGTATCGAAGTGGAGGCAGGCCGTCCGCCGGAGGCGGATCATCTGGCACCTGCCTGCCGGTAGGCAGGGAGCAATTACTCGGCCCGTTAAATATTTTGCCGGCTTAGCTCATCTGGTAGAGCAGCGGTATCGTAAACCGCAGGTGGTCGGTTCAAGTCCGACAGCCGGCTCCATATTTAACGGGCTGAATAAACCATAAGCTGTGGGTTCAAGTCCCACTTTCGGCTCCAGGCGATAGTCAGGCGGGGCAGCGGTATCGCCCGCCCGCCATCGCAAGCCTGCTCAGGCGTTGCGGGCGGGTAAACCGCAGGTTGGAGGTTCAATTCCTCTTCTCGGCTCCAGGTTTAACGGGGTAAATAAATTCACTATGTTACCAAAAAAATCAAAAAAAGTATTTAGTGGTTTAATTTTTGATGTCTTTCAATGGCCACAAAAAATGTTTGATGGCTCAACGGCGACTTTTGAACGAGTTGTTAGGCAAAACACAGTGGTAATAATTCCGATTTTGAAAGGCAAAGTTGTAACGGTTAAACAAAAACAACCGGGCACAGATTGGTATTTTGATTTGCCCAGCGGGCGCATGGATAAAAAAGGGGAATCACCAAAAAATGCAGCGCTAAGAGAGTTACTGGAAGAAACAGGGTTAAAACCAAAAAACTTGAAACTCTGGAAGACCTACAGCCCTAGCGGAAAAGTAATGCAAAAAGTTTATTTTTTTATAGCCCAAGATTGTGTTAAAGTTGCAAAGCAAAAGTTGGATCCCGGAGAAAAAATCGTGCCTGCATATAAAACTTTTCAGCAATTTTTAGAACTTTCCGACAATCCTCGTTGTTTTTTTGGCCCTTTAATGATAGATGTCCTTCTGGCCAGAATCCACAAAGAAAATAGGCAGTATTTGGAAAAATCCTTCTTTGGTGACTGGAAAACACCTCCTAAAATGCCAAAAAAGGGACCAAAAAGCAATTGGTAAGCAAAACTCCTCTAAACGGACGGGTTTTTGGCACTTTGTCAAGAGCTTGAAAAAAGGCCAGTCTTGACGAAAGTGCCCATTTTATATATTATAAACGCGCTCAATGGAAAATTCCCCTGAAGAACCTAAAAAAAGCCCTGAAATTAACAAGCAGAGACGCGCCGGCATGCTATTAATAGAAGCTGGTACCGAATTTGCGGTTATGATTGGCCTGCCGTTAATAGGGTTTATATACTTAGGAAGATGGCTTGATACTAAATACAACCACCGTTTTTTTGTTGTTATAGGAATATTTGTAGCTATAGCCTTGAGTTCATTCATGATTTATAAAAAAATTAACCAAATCAAAGACTTATTAAAATAATGCTGTTCATTCCTCCTTTAAAAGCTGAAGTGTTATATGAAATAGCCGGATGGCCAATTACTAATTCAATGGTCAACGCTCTTTTGGCAACTATTTTTTTGGCGGTTTTTGCTTTCTTTTTAAACAAAGGAATTAAAAAATATTACAGCAAAGATTTGGCCCCTAAGGGTGTTTTGAATTTTTTTGAAGCGATTCTAGACTTTTTATTGGGCTACATTGACGGAGTAACCAAAGATCGCAAAAAGAGTCTGCAGTTTTTGCCGATTGTCGGCGGTCTATTCTTATTTATTTTAATTTCCAATTGGATGGGGTTACTCCCGGGCACCGGTTCCATTGGTTTTTGGCATGGCGAAGAATTGGTACCATTATTTAGGCCGGCGAACACGGATTTAAATATGACTCTCTCCATGGCTGTATTTGCTGTTATACTGTCCCATATTTTTGGCGTGTTTTCTATTGGCTTTTTCAAATACGCAAACAAGTTTATTAAATTTGGCGACCTATTTAGCGCCATAAAAAGCCTTAGTCCCATGAAAATGATGGTGGCTTTTATTGAATTTTTTGTCGGATTGATTGAAGTGTTCTCTGAAGGGGCCAAAATGGTTTCTCTGTCTTTGAGGTTGTTCGGAAACATTTTTGCCGGGGAAGTTTTACTTACAGTTATCGGTTCACTTATTTCCGGATATGGTGCGTTTTTTATCCCTCTTCCCTTTATGGCTTTAGAAATTATTGTTGGCGTAGTACAGGCCACCGTATTTTCCATGTTAACTTTGGTATATTTAACCATTGCCACAACGCCAATTGTTGACCACAACCACGAAAAACATGAAGAAGTAGCCGCAGAGGCTCATCCACCAACGATTTAAATGTAAATCTACAAATAACTGTCGATACTTAGTATCAGCAGTTATCCGTAGATCTGGATTTAGTCCGTATGTCCGGATCGGAATAAATAATTAAGTTCACTAACTAGGCGACGTTAAACAATATAAAAAAATATTGTCGACCTAAAAGTGAAAAAGAAAGGGTTACTTGTATGGAAAAAGAAGCTATTGCGTTGCTTGCCAAAGCTGCAACAATCGCTATTGGTGGTATTGCCCCGGCAATTGCCATTGGTAAAACTGCCAGCAAAGCCATGGAATCCATTGGTCGCAATCCTGAAAGCGCCGACAAATTGTTCGTCCCATTACTTTTGGGTATGGCTTTTGCCGAAGCTATCGCGATTTATGCCTTGGTTGTCACTTTCACACTTTAGTTTTAGATCTTTGGGCGGGATTCGTCCTGCCCTTCAATTTACAACTTAACTCGATCCGAATGCCCCGAATTACATCCGAATGCCCCCAAATGGGAAGCATTAGGATCATTCGGATGGTATTCGTAGATTAGGATCGCATTTATGATAGATTTACATCACTTATCCCAAATATTAATTCCTATTGCTCACGCTTCTGAGGAAGCCGTTGCCAGTGAAGGCGGAGCAGCGGTTTTAGGTATAAATTTAAAACTTTTTATTGCCCAATTGGTAAACTTTGCCGTTGTTTTGGGAATTTTGTGGAAATTTGTATTTACCCCGGTTGCCACAAAACTCCAAGAGCGTACCGACAAAATTGAGAAGGCCATGAAAGATGCCACCAGCACGGAAAAAGAAAAGCAAGAATTCGCGGTTTGGAAACAGCAGGAAATGTCCAAAGCAAGAACCGAGGCCGGTGGAATTATTAGCCTGGCTCAGACCGAAGCTGGAAAAGTTAAAGAAGATATTTTAAAACAAGCCAAGGATGAACAGCTAAAATTAGTACAGCAGAGCAAAATACAGATTGAACAAGAAAAAGCCCAGGCCTTACAATCCGCTAAATCTGAGCTTGCAGACATTATTACCTCGGCCACGGAAAAGATTTTACGAGAAAAACTGACCGGGGATAAAGATCAAAAGTTAATTAAAGACTCGCTCTCACAGATTAAATAGAGATTCAGAGAAATAGAGAATTAGCACAGCTAACTCTCATTATCTCTGACTCACTAATTCTCTAACAATATGAAATTCACTTCTCAACAATACGCACAAGCGTTATACGACGCGGTTCACGAAACAAACCCCAAAGACCACGATATGGTTTTGGACAATTTTGTGAAAATTTTGGCGCAGAACGGCGAACTTTCCAAGCATTCGGAAATTGAGAAAGAATATCATATACTGGAAATGAAAGAAAAGGGGATTAGTAGTGCGGAAGTTACGGTAGCAAAAGACATAGAGATTAATTCCACACTTATAAATCAGCTCAACGAAATTATCGGCAATAAAGTTGAAGTAAAGAAAAAAGTTGATGAAGGAATTGTCGGAGGAGTAATTGTCAGAGTAGATGACACCTTAATAGACGCCAGTATAAAAACACAATTAGAAAATTTAAACTCCCAACTTAAATCTTAAATCCTTGCCTCCGGCAAGCAGGTTAAATCTTTAATCATAAATCTTAAATCTAGCACCATATGTCCCAAAATTTAACTCAACAACTCAAAGAAAAAATATTAGGCTTCCAGCCTTCCGCCAAAGTCGAAAAAGTCGGCACTGTATTAGAAGTCGGTGACGGCGTGGCCCGCGTATCAGGTCTTTCTCAAGTCGCCAGCATGGAAATGTTGGACTTTTCCGGCGGAGCCGGATCCGCCTCTGGCGGAGGCATTATGGGTGTGGCCTTAAACCTGGAAGAAAATTTAATCGGTAGTATTATTTTGGGCGATTATCTTGGAATTAAAGTCGGCGATACTGTCCGCTCTACAGGTAAAATTTTGTCTGTCCCTGTTGGCGAAGCGCTTATCGGCAGAACAGTCGGCGCTCTTGGAGACCCAAAAGACGGCAAAGGAGCTATTGAAGCAAAAGCCTTTTACCCGGTAGAAAAAATCGCCCCCGGCGTTATAACGCGTCAAGGTGTAAAACAGCCGGTGCAGACCGGAATTAAGGCTATAGATGCCCTTATTCCGATTGGTCGTGGTCAACGCGAGTTAATTATTGGCGACAGACAAACCGGAAAAACCGCTGTGGCTATAGACACCATCATCAACCAAAAAGGTCAAAATATGATCTGTATTTACGTTGCGATTGGTCAAAAAGAAAGCAAGGTGGCCAAAATTGTGGCGGAATTGGAAAAAAACGGCGCCATGGAATTTACTATTGTAGTTTCTGCCTCAGCAAGTGAGCCAGCTGCTTTGTCCTACATTGCTCCTTACTCGGCAACGGCCATGGGTGAATATTTTATGGACCAAGGAAAAGATGTATTGGTTGTTTATGATGACTTGTCTAAGCAAGCCGTGGCCTATCGAGAAATTTCTTTGCTCCTCCGCCGTCCACCGGGTCGCGAAGCCTATCCTGGCGACGTGTTCTATCTCCACTCTCGTTTATTGGAACGCGCGGCAAAATTGAATCCGGATTTTGGTGGCGGTTCATTAACCGCATTGCCGATTATTGAAACGCAGGCCGGAGATATTTCCGCTTACATTCCAACTAACGTTATTTCCATTACTGATGGACAAATCTTTTTGGAAACAGACTTATTCTATAAAGGGATTCGCCCGGCTTTAAACGTTGGTTTCTCTGTGTCCCGCGTCGGTAGCGCCGCGCAAACCAAAGCCATGAAAAAAGTAGCCGGCAAATTAAAATTATCTTTGGCACAATTCCGCGAATTAGAAGCCTTTGCCCAGTTCGGTTCCGATTTGGATGAAAACACCAAACGTACTTTGGACTTGGGTCGCAGAATGACAGAAGTTTTAAAGCAACCGCAATACCAACCGTACTCTCTCGAAAAACAGGTTACAATTATGTATGCAGTCAACAACGGCTTGTTTAACGAAATTCCCGTAGAAAAGATGTCGGAAACAGAAAAAAACTTCCACAAATTTATGGAAGTCCAAGGCAAAGATGTACTTAAAGCCATTGCTCAGACTAAAGAATTAACCGAAGATACGGAAAATAAGCTTAAAGAAGCTATAAATAACTTTTTACAAACTACAAAATAGTTTCCCTATAAGCTATCAGCTAACACCTATAAGCTAATTTATGCCCGGAATTA
This sequence comes from uncultured Candidatus Saccharibacteria bacterium, assembly GCA_964477745.1. Lineage (GTDB taxonomy): Bacteria > Patescibacteriota > Doudnabacteria > UBA920 > UBA920 > PALSA-1336. The sequence goes on from CAYZEI010000005.1 coordinate 26,775, forward strand.
AAGAACTAAAAACCAGAATTAAGTCCATCCAAAGCACACGCAAAATTACTCGCGCGATGCAGATGGTTTCAGCTGCCAAAATGCGCAAAGCTCAAAATGCGGCTCTTTCCAGCCGAACCTATTCCGATATGGCTTGGGATCTTATCCATAATTTGGCTCAAAAAACCCATTTGGATAACCCCTTGCTTCATACTTATCCGGACGCAGGCAAAACGGGAACCATTATTATTTCCACTAACAAAGGATACGTCGGTGGCTTCAATACCAACTTGGCAAATAAGTTAAAAGAAACAGAAGAAGCCTCAGTAAATGCAAAGGCAGAATTGTTTGTGATGGGACGGAAAATTAAAGAGTTCGCTGTAAGGTTTAACAAGAACTTGGCGGCAGATTTTCCTAAAACAGACACGCTTGCCACGGTAGAAAGTATTTACCCGCTGGCAAAACTGGTTAGTGATTTATACAAAACCGGTCAATATAAATTTATTTCCATTGTTTATAATAAATTTATTTCCACCATAAACCAGAAGCCGACCGTTAAACAATTACTGCCTTTTAGTCAATCGTTTATAAAAGATTCACACTTCATAGCTCCCAAAGATATTAAAACCGAATATTTATTTGAGCCTGACCCGCACATTGTACTTGATCGCTTGTTGCCCAGAATAATAGAAAGCCAAATTTACCAAGCCATTCTGGAATCCGATGCTTCCGAACACTCCGCCCGCATGGTTACAATGAAAAATGCCACAGAAGCAGCAGACGACTTGATTTCTGACTACACTTTAACCTACAACCAGTTGCGCCAGAACAAAATTACTACTGAATTGGCAGAAATTACCGCAGGCAGAATAGCGTTGGAGTAACTTTAATCTAAAATCTTTAATCTTATATCTATTATGAATAAAGGAACAATTGCACAAGTTATCGGCCCGGTGGTTGACGTCAAATTTGAAAAAGATTTGCCGGCAATTTTCAACGCGCTGGAAATTCAGCTGGAAGCAGGAGAGGGCTCAGTCAGCTCCGGCGCCAAGGCCACAAAATTAACTTTGGAAGTTCAACAATTACTCCCGGGAAATTTAGTCCGCACAGTGGCTATGTCTTCTACCGACGGCTTAAAACGTGGTATGGAAGTTGTTGACACAGGAACAGGTATTTCAGTACCGGTTGGAAAAAACACCTTGGGACGCATTTTTAACGTGCTAGGAGAAGCAGTAGACGGCCAACCGACACCAACCTCAGAAAAAAAATATACCATTCACAGACCAAGCCCAAAATTTACCGACCAATCCACTAAGACAGAAATTTTAGAAACCGGTATTAAAGTTATTGACCTTATTTGCCCAATTCTTAAAGGTGGAAAAGTGGGTCTGTTCGGCGGAGCCGGGGTAGGCAAGACTGTTATTATTCAAGAGTTAATTAACAACATTGCCAAAGCGCACGGTGGAGTTTCGGTTTTCGCCGGAGTAGGAGAAAGAACTCGCGAAGGAAATGACTTGTACCACGAAATGAAAGACGCTAAAGTTATAGACAAGTTGGCAATGGTGTTCGGTCAAATGAACGAACCACCTGGAGCCCGCGCGAGAGTAGCTTTGTCCGGTCTTTCCATGGCGGAATATTTCCGTGATGAGGAAAAACAAGACGTGCTTTTATTCGTAGACAACATTTTTCGTTTTACCCAAGCCGGTAGCGAAGTGTCAGCCCTATTGGGCCGTATTCCTTCCGCTGTAGGGTACCAACCAACTTTGGCTTCGGAAATGGGCGAGTTGCAAGAAAGAATTACCTCTACAAAAGAAGGTTCTATTACTTCTGTGCAGGCTGTTTATGTACCGGCGGATGACTTAACTGACCCGGCCCCTGCCACAACCTTTGCTCACTTGGACTCAACTGTGGTACTTTCCCGTGCTTTAACTGAGCTTGGTATTTATCCGGCTGTTGACCCTTTAGACTCATCTTCTACAATTTTGGACCCAAATATTGTCGGTCAGGAGCATTATGAAGTAGCTCGTGGCGTACAAAAAACCCTACAACGCTACAAAGATTTACAAGATATTATTGCCATTTTGGGTATGGAAGAACTACCGGAAGAAGATAAAGTAATTGTTACTCGCGCTAGAAAAATTCAACGTTTCTTGTCCCAGCCTTTCTCCGTGGCTGAAATTTTCACAGGTTCCAAAGGGGAATTCGTCCCATTGAAAGAAACCGTTAAGAGTTTTAAAGATATTTTGGCCGGCAAATACGACGACAAACCGGAATCCAGCTTCTATATGAAAGGTAGTATTGACCAAGTTAAATAGTCATTATGAATCTAATTAATCTCAAATTAGTAACTCCGGAGAAAACTGTTCTGGAACAAGAGCTGGTTAGTTTAACTTGTCCGACTAATTTAGGGCAAATAACTATCCTTCCCGGGCACACTACTTTAGTGGCCACCTTAATTCCAGGAGAGCTTCATGCCAAAACTGCCGCAAATGATTTTTACATTTTTGTGTCGGGTGGTTTTGTGCAAGTAAACCCAAACAGCCAAGTAGTTATATTGGCAGACTCTGCCGAACACCACCACGAAATTGACGAAAAACGAGCGCTGGAAGCTCAAGAGAGAGCAAAAAAAGCTTTGGCTGAACAAAAACTTTCCGATGAAGATTACGCAAAAGTCACCGCATCTTTGGAAAGAAGCTTGAGCAGAATTAATGTTGTAAGAAAACACTCGCACCGCAAAAATCCATTGGCCGGCGAGGGAGTTTTCCATCAATAGGTCTGAAATTGTTTTATATTTAATTTTTTTGTTTCGGATAAATTATGAAATATTTATTTAAACCGAAAACAAAATTAGAAAAGTTTGGTTCAAAAGTTTTTTCCGTGCTTGTGGAAAACTTTTCCCAAACTTTTTTTGTTGGCGGAATGGTTCGGGACTCACTGCTCGAAAAAAAAATTACAGATATAGATATTTCGACCGAGGCCAAGCCCGATGAAGTCGTGCAAATTCTTAAATCGGCGAACATTTTAATAGATCAAAAGTATAAAAATTTTGGGGTCATTGTTGCAAAGCAGGGGAATCTTCAAATTGAAATCGCTACTCTAAGAAAAGACTTAAAAAGCACCTCAAGATACACGAGGGTAGTATTTATTAAAGACGTTAAAAAAGACAGCCAAAGACGCGACTTTACAATTAATTCATTGTATTTAAGCGGTTTATCCGGACAAATACAAGATTTTCACAAAGGGCTAAATGACTTAAGCAATAAAACAATACGGTTTATTGGGTCACCGGTCGACAGAATAAAAGAAGACCCGTTAAGAATTTTACGGGCATTAAGATTTTCTTTAATTTTAGATTTTAAAATTGAGAAAAAATCTTTAAAAGCAGTAAAAAATAATTTCAATTTACTAAAAAATATTTCAAAATCTAAAATAAATAGCGAGCTAAATAAAATTACAGATAAGAAATTAAAACAACTCTTACAAAACGCGCTTGACAGCGAAAAAATGCTTGACAAACAATTTAAATAGCGGTAAAATTAATTTATAGTTATTTAGAAAAACAGGAAACGAAAATTAAATTGGGGAAAAAACAGAAATAAATTTAGGGTGCTACTTAATCCCGATTTATCGGGGTAGTAGAAAATTAAGAAGACAAACCAAAATTAGTTTGTCTTCAGGGAGACTAGCCCAAATGGCTGCAAAGAAAAAAGCGAAGAAAAAAGTCGCTAAAAAGAAGACTGTAAAAAAGTCTGCTAAGAAGCGCGCTTAATCTTCCATGCTCTAATAGAGCAACAAAAACCATCCTCAAAAATAGGATGGTTTTTGTTTTACCCCACTTCGATACGTCGACGTATCGAAGTGGGGTAAAGTCCATAAATTTAAAAGACAGCCAAGATATTTGACTGTCTTTTAAATGGCGGACTGAACGGGACTCGAACCCGCGACCTCTCCCGTGACAGGGGAGCGCTCTAACCAACTGAGCTACCAGTCCATAATATTTTGGTGTCGGAGAGAGGAATTGCACCTCTGACCTTGGGCTTATGAGTCCCACGCTCTAACTAACTGAGCTACTCCGACAGGTCTATTTGAGATGTTTAAATAGCAAAAAACCTGCTCGGACAGCAGGAAACGGCTGTCACGATTGATTGGTTTTAAACCAAGTTAAGATTCGATTGTATAATCAAATACTAACTTGGTTGCGGGACCCGGACTCGAACCGGGAATCAGCCACGGCTGATTATGAGCCGCTCACTTGATTACAGTTCTAAGGAAGTCCCTGCTTATTCCGCTTTTAAAAAACTTTTCTCTAGCACGAGCTTCTGGCCTTGTATGGAAGCTTTCAAAATATACTAACTTCCATGGCCCACGTTTGGTAGTAAAACCAGGGAAGATGGTATCACCATTATGCTGATCAATCCTCACTTGAAGATTATCGGTTGAACCTTTATATAACACCCCTTTGGGGTTTATTATTACATATGTATAAAACATAGGCAACCAAGCCAAAACTCCATAAATTATGAAGTGTTAACTTGGTTGCGGGACCCGGA
>CAYZEI010000005.1:31313-61167 GCA_964477745.1 uncultured Candidatus Saccharibacteria bacterium
GCGAGCTGCCAATTGCTCTATCCCGCGACGTAGAGTGTATTCAATACACTTGTGTAATTATAAAGAAAATGCCAAAAAAAAGCAAGGCAGGCTGGCATTAGAAGAGTTTAGGATAATAAAGAGAGCCGCCCAACCATCAACTGGCGGGCGGCTATTGGACTGCGAACAGAGTAGAATTAGCCACCAAGGCTGTAGTCACGATTTGCTTCGATGTGCTTTGCAGGAGACTCTCCCGCATGTCTGTCAGCGAATTCTCCTTTGAGTTCCTGCATCATTGGATCAGGTATCTCTCCATTTGGATGTCGCCTGTCGATCTCAACTGGCGCCACCGACCCTTCTCCCCCTTCACGGGACTCTAAAGAATCTGCATCATAACTTTTTTGTTCCATATATTTCCTTTCAAAATTAATGCCAAGCCCCACAAATATATTAGCGAAAAAATACAATTTTGTATAGGTATATAACTATGGTAAAATACTCTTATGCAAACAAACATACTATACATCATCTTAGCCTTATTTTTAGTTGGTTTTGGAGTTTTAATATACTTCATCATTAGCCTTAAAAAACAGTCAGAAAAGCCCGCAGACGACCAATCATTAAAGATAATGATGGAATGGATGAAGGAAATCAAGCAGGGAACCGACAGTACCCGCGAGGGCGTGCAAAAGAGTATCAACGATACAAACAAGGCCATTAACGAGAGATTAGATAATGCCGGCAGGGTAATTGCCCAGCTAACCAAAGAACTTGGGGGTATTTCTCAAGTCGGGCCAGACATTAGAAGATTAACTGAGACTTTAGCCAGTCCGAAGCTGAGGGGAAATTTTGGGGAAGAAATGCTGGAAAATATGCTTTCACAAGCTTTACCTAATTCCGGGTTTGAAATTCAACACAAATTTAAAAACGGCGAAGTCGTTGACGCCATTATTTATGTTGGCGAAAAAATTCTACCCATAGACAGCAAATTTAGCATGGAGAACTTTAGGCTCTATAAAGAAGCCACAACTGAAGAAGCAGCCGAGGCTTTAAAGAAGACTTTTTTGAAGGATGTAAAAAAACGCGTAGATGAAATCCACAAAAAATATATTTTGCCTCAAGAGAATACTTTTGACTTTGCCCTAATGTACATTCCGTCTGAGGGTGTGTTTAGTGAAGTTTTGGATGATTCCACAACGTTAACTTACGGAAGAGAAAAGAAAGTATATTTTGTCAGCCCAAATACCCTTTACCACCATTTACAAATTATTTTGCTTAGCTTGCGCGGACAAAAAGTTAACCAAGCTGCTCAGCAAATTTTAGCAATGATTGCCGGAATAAAACAAGAAAGCGACAAATTTGGCCGTAACTTAGACGTTTTGGGTAATCACATAAAAAATGCGGGCAACACCATGGGCACAGTGGTTAACGATTTTGCCAAACTTAAAACTAGCATTACCAATGCTTCATCTTTAAAATTAGAAGACGCTAAAGAAGATCCTGAAATTAAAAAACTTTTATAAATTAGCAAAAATTTTATGTCTATCAGAAACCCAGACCAAAGAGTAGGTGTGTTCGTGGATGTGCAAAATTTGTATTACTCGGCGAGAAATATTTATTCCGCCAGGGTCAAATTTAACGAGGTTCTAAATGCGGCTGTGGCCGGACGAAAACTAATTCGCGCCATTGCTTATGTAGTAGAAGCTAACATGCCGGAAGAAGAAAGTTTTTTTGAGGCCTTGCAAAAAGCCGGTTTTGAGGTTAAACGCAAGGAACTTCAAACTTTTGCCGGGGGGCATCAAAAAGGGGATTGGGACGTGGGTATTGCCATGGATATAGTTAAATTAATGAATAAATTGGACGTGGTGGTACTTTGTAGTGGGGACGGGGATTACGCCCCGCTTTTGGAATATCTTCAAATGTCGGGCCAATTTACAGAAACTGTGGCCTTTGGAAAGTCTTGTAGCGGAAAAATTAAAGAATTAACCGATTATTTTATAGACCTAGACGAAAACCCTAAACAATATTTAATGCCGATAAAAACCGGCAAAAATAGATAATAAAAGAAATATATGACTACAGAAGAAGGACCAAAACGTTACATTGGAGAAGATCCAAAAAATGTGAACATCGACAAGCCTGTAGGTGTTAGTTTTGGCGTAAATGAAACGCAGAAACTCTCACAGGAAGAAATTGAATTTTTACAAAACATCCCGGAAGGGTTTCATCTTATTCCCAAGGACCCAAGACTTCAAAGTATAGTATTAAAATTACAAGCTCTGGGGAAAGTGGAGCTTAAAAAAGTTGATATAACACGCTCAGAATACTATAGAAAAATATAACCACCAATGAAGCATACTCCTAGAGGCGAAACAGCCGACCAATTTAGCAAGAATACTTTTCAACTTTTGGAAAAATATTCTAATGATTCGGAGTTCAGGCAAAAAATGGACTCGTCGATTCATAAAGAAATTTCTGTCGGTAGACAAAAGGCTTTACTATTTGCTAAAAAAGTTTTGCGTTCATTAAACTCAAAACAAGAATACTCTCTCGACCAGTTATCTTTTAAGTTTAACTTACGCGGAACCGACCTTCATGGCATAATCGAAAAGTACTTTATTCCATCACCAGGCAATGAAGCTAATTATATTAAAAAAGATCTTCTTAAAAAGTCAGCGCGCAAATGAAAATAGTTCTAGATACTAATGTTTTAATAAACGGTTTTAAAGATGAAAATTCTTTTGAAAAACGGATTATTAACGAAGTAATTGCCGGCAAGGTGGAGGCTTTTGCCAACCGCCAAACTTTGCGCGAAAACAAACTAATATCCAGTCAACTCATAGAAAATGAGGAATACCAAAAAGATTTGCAAAAATTATTTTCCCAGATTAACTGGGTTATAAACAAAAGGCAAATAAAAATTGTCCGTGACCCGGAAGACAATAAAATTTTGGAAAGCGCAGCAGAATCCGAGGCGGAATATTTAATTACCAGCGATAATGATTTGCTTACTTTGGGCGAATATAAAAATATTCAAATCATCAACCCCTCTCAATTTTGGGCTAAATATAAAGACGAGGGAATGGATTTATGGAAGCAGTGGGCAAAATTTATTACTCAAAAATAATTTATGACAAATAAAAGAAACGGGTATTTTAGCTCAAGCAGCGAATCCCGCTATCGACCTGCCGGGGAAAAACCAACCGCGGAATCTGCAACAGATGCTCTCAAACCTCGAGAAGTAACATACAAAACAACTAGTCGCTCGGGCGCAGAAGAAGAATCCAAATCTGCCAATGCGGAAAGAATTAAAGTTCAAAAACTAGCTATCGTCGAAGTGCTAAAAAAATCAAACAGGCCTTTAAGATTATCAGAACTTTATAGTCTACTTATAAATACTATCCCCGAAAAAGAGAGCTTAAATAGCTTACTTCAAACTTTAATATTTCAAAAACAAATCAACGCCTTACCTTTACCTAGTGGGAAGTCAAACCCTATAAGAAGGACCCATCTTTACAGCTTACCTGAAGAGTCTAAATAATATTTATAATGAGCGATTTATTAGAAAATTTAAACAAACAGCAACTTGAAGCCGTCACTCACAGTAGTGGACCGCTTTTAATAGTGGCCGGAGCGGGAACCGGTAAGACTACTGTTATAACCAAACGCATCGCACATTTAATTGAAGCGGGGCTTGCCAAGCCTGACGAAATTTTAGCTTTGACGTTTACGGAAAAAGCCGCCGGGGAGATGCAGGAGCGAGCAGATTTACTTTTGCCATTAGGTTATCATGATATGTGGATTTCCACATTCCATAGTTTTTGTGAACGCATACTGCAACAGCACGGACTGGATATCGGCCTACCCGGAGATTTTAAATTACTGGACGAAACCAAAGCCTGGGTTTTGGTTCATAATAATTTAGAAAAATTTGATTTGGACTATTACAAGCCTCTTGGTAATCCAAAAAAGTTTATATCTGCGCTACTCAAACACTTTTCCCGGTGTAAAGATGAAGTTATTAGCCCGGAAGATTATTTAAATTACGCCGAAGAAATAAAATTATCATTGGGCAATGCTGAAGGGGTTATTAGTAGAGAATTAGAGAAAAAGAGAACTAGAAAATCAGACAAAAAGCATTCCGATATTCCGACTTCTGAATTGCCGACTCCCGACCCTTCCGAAATTCTCCGAACCTCAGAAATCGCTGGAGCTTACCATACCTATCAAAAACTATTACTGGATAACAATTACCTGGATTTTGGTGATTTAATTAATTACTGCTTAGATCTATTTATAAAACGCCCTCGCATTTTAAAACTCTACCAAGATAATTTTAAATTCTTAATGGTAGATGAATTCCAAGACACAAACCTGGCACAATATGAACTAATTAAGCTCCTGGCCGGTGAAAAGTGTAATTTAACAGTGGTAGGAGATGACGACCAATCCATTTATAAATTCCGAGGCGCCTCTGTGTCCAATATTTTAAAGTTTCAGAGCGATTATAAAACTGCCAAGCAAATTACTTTGGTGGAAAACTATCGCAGCAGCCAAAAAATATTGGACTTGGCTTATAATTTCATTCAGGCCAATAACCCGGACAGACTGGAAGTGAAATTAAAAATCAACAAAAAACTGAACAGTCATGCGGTTGGCAAAACCACTATTGAGGTAATTGAGGGTAAAGATTTAAGTGAGGAATTGAACCTGGTGGCAAAAAAAATTCTGGAAATTAAACGCAACGAGCCTGAGTCGACCTGGAACAATTTTGCAATTCTTTTGCGAAGTAATTCAGCGGCTGACGAACTGCTACCCATTCTTTCGCAATACAGCATTCCGCATACCTTTGTGGCCAATACCGGTTTATACAAAAAGCCCTTAATTGCGGACTTGATTGCATATTTTTCTGTTATGAATAATTTTCATGACTCTTTTTCGCTTTACCGAGTATTAAGCTTTAAAGAATTCAAACTACCATCAGCGGATCTGGCCAAACTTCTTTCACTAAGTGCGAAAAAAACTCTTACATTATTTGAAATGTTGGAAATGGCAAAGACTTTTCCGGAAATTGGTTCCGGCAGTCAAACCAAGATTGAAAAAATTCTCGGTATATTAAAAGTCCACGCCAACTTGGCGCAAGAAAAATCCGCCAACGAAGTATTTGTACAAATCATCCAGGACTTGAAAATTGAACAAATTTTGGAAGCCGAGACATTAGAAAACGCGGAAAATCGTGAACTCTTAGAACAATTTTATAAAAAAGTTGAAACTTTTGTCGGAGAAAACACGGACAAGAGCCTACATTTCTTTTTGCACATGTTAAATATGGAAATTGAGGCAGGGGATGAAGGGCAAATTAAGTTCGACCCGAACCTTGGTCCTGAAAGTCTAAAAGTTCTGACCGTTCATTCAGCCAAGGGCTTAGAATTTGAATTTGTTTTCCTTCCCAGTATGGTAGATCAACGTTTCCCGACAAGAGCCAGGGGTGACCAAATTGAAATCCCCAAGGCACTAATTAAAGATATATTACCGGAAGGGGACTTCCACTTACAAGAAGAACGCCGGTTATTCTATGTCGGACTAACTAGAGCCAAAAGTCAGTTGTATTTGTCTTGGGCAAAAAATTATGGTGGGGCTAAAACCAAAAAACCATCGATCTTTTTACAGGAAACCAAACTGGTTCCGGGGGAAATAGCCAGCCAAGCAACGGGCAAAGTATTTTTTACCGCAAGTTCTAAAAAAGATGTGGTGTTTAAAATTCTGCCGGATAAATTTTCTTTTTCTGCAGTTAAAGCATTTCAAAACTGTCCTCTGCAGTATAAATATCAATATTATTTAAAAATTCCATCTCCCGGTAGTGCATACTTTAGCTTTGGGCAAAGTATTCACAAAGCTTTTGAGCTTTACTTAAAAGAATATCGTAGTCGATTAAACCAAACTCAGCAGGATTTATTTGCCAAAAAAGATATTACTTCCGAGCTTGGGTCTTACGCTATGCTGGAGGAGCTCTACCAAAAAAATTGGGTTGATGAGTGGTATAAAACCAAAAAGCAAAAAGCCGATTATCGGAAAAAAGGAATAGAACTGCTTAAAAACTTTTACGGTTATTCCATTGCAAACCCACCAAAGCCAAAATATTTGGAACAATCTTTTTATTTACCCTTGGGTGATTACAAGTTCACCGGCAAGATTGACCGGGCTGACGAATTGCCCGGTGGCGGAATTTCTATTCTGGATTACAAAACAGGAGAAAAAATCCCCAGCAAAAATGCGAAGGGCGATTTAGACCAGCTGTATATTTACCAGTGGGCTGCTGAAGAGTATTTGGGCGAGAAGGTAGGCAAAATGGCATACTGGTATTTACATGAGAATAAGTTTCTGGAAGAACAAGTAGCCGGGAAAGAGGAGATCGAAAAGCTAAAATCGAGCCTTTTGGAAACCATAGAAAAAATTGTTTACACCACCAAACACGATCTGTTTAAAGAAGCTCACAATTCGGCCCCCAGGCACGATTGTTTTTACGCAAACTTAGAGTAAAACAAAATTTGTTAAACTGTGGTATAATATTTATGTCTTCAAACTTAAAACAACAAGCTGGCTTAATAGTTTTCAGCACGCTTCTTGCGGGTTTTTCGCTGGCGTCCATCCTAAACTTCACCAACCCGGAGAATGCCAGTATTACAACCTTTTGCTTTTTTTACCTAAGCTTATTTCTGCTTTCACTCGGAAGTTTTACCTTGCTGGGGTTGTTTATTAGAAAATGGTTACCGGGAGAACTTTATGTAAATAATTTGGGGAACAGCTTTCGACAGGCCTTTTTACTATCAATCTTTATTGTCGCATCATTTTTTTTACTTTCAAAAAACTTAATGTTCTGGTGGGTAGAGGCAAGCCTAATTTTATTTTTAGCATTTTTAGAAGCTTTTCTAAATTTAAAAATCTAACCAAAACAAAATGGACGACCCAAATCTAACAAGTGAACCCGAAGAAAAAGTTGCGGTAAATCCCGAAACGGAAGAGTACCAGTTTTTTAATGTTATGCCAAAAGAAAAAGAACCCAGCAAAATGGTTGAGCCCCAGCTTAAAACACAAGTGACGCCGGCAACCTCTGTTAAACCGGTAATAAAAACTGATTGGAACAAATATATAAAATACCTTATTGGGGTTGTGGTTTTGGCAATTATTGCCGGAGGTGGGTATTATTTTATTAACAAATTCGGTGCCAGCTCATATAAATCCGAAAGTATTTTGGTTGACCGCAAAAAAATTGATGCGGAAATGAATAAAAAAACTCCTGTCGATACAGAAAGCGGATTTACCACCCCACAGGAATGGAGAGATAAATATTTCCCTGCCTGCTCAGACAGTAAAATTTGTTCCGACGACGCGGATCCGGATAGAGACGGACTGGCTAACCTGCAGGAGCAAAGCATTGGTACAGACCCGAACAATCCGGATTCCGACCAAGACGGTTTAGCTGACGGAGATGAGGTAAATGTTTTTCAAAGCTCACCAGGAGACAGTCAAACCGGCAAAGATCCAAAATACAATGATGCAGACTTTATTAAAGGTGGTTACGATATTGCCACTAATAACCTAATGGATGCCACAAAAATTTCCGAGATGTCTGCAAAAATGAAAAGCCTCGGGCTTCATCAACCGACCATTACGACACTTCAAGATGCCTTGTTAAAAATCTATAACTTCACTCCCCAAACAGACAATTCAAGCTCGACTACTTCCCCAGCTAATCTTGTTGCCACTTCCAGCCCGCTGGAAGGACTAGATGTCTCGGTGGAAGCAAAACAAGACAGAGACACACAAAGATCCGCAACAATTAAAAACATTGAGCTGGCGTTAGTTAAATACCAAACCGACAATAAAAACTACCCGGCGATTAACGACTTTACTTCAATGTATAATATGGTAAAGCCGTATTTGAAAGTCGCCACAAACCCGATTGACCCGGTCAATAAGGATGTTTTTGTATATTCATACACGGCGGAATCGGGAGGAAAAGACTTTACTCTGTCGTTTTATTCCGAAGTGGCAAATATAGTTATTAAAAAACATGCCGCTGACGCTAAAAAAGATGCGCAAAACGAGCAATCGAGCATTTATGACGACCAAAGAAAAAATGACTTAACAAACCTTCAATCCGCATTACTGATTTATAGCAATAAAAATATTGCAGGTACCCAAGAATATGTTTTCCCCTCAATTGATAAATACAAAACTGCCTTAGTTCCGGAAATTATTTCGGTAATTCCGAAAGATCCTAAAACCGGTCAAGATTATTTATACCAAGTCTCGGAAACGTTTAATACTTTCACAATAAAAGCCATGCTGGACAACCCGCCGGTCGGATATAGTGGTTATTTGTGTAACCAAGAAGAGTGTAGAACTTATTAAATTTACCCTGTTCGAATTTTTACAACTAATAAAATTTTATAAATGAACCGTTTTTTAGACACTTTAAAAAAACTTTTTAAATTAAATAAGCCCAAATCTTTTCCGGGTATAATCGTGGCAAAAGTTATCGGAGTAGAAAAACATCCGGACGCTGACCGTTTAAGAATAATTAAACTGGATGGTGGCGGAAAAGAAATTTTTCCAATAGTCTGTGGAGCTTCTAATTTTGATGTCGGCGCAATGGTCGCCTTGGCCTTGCCTGGAGCTCGCATTGCTCAAAACATTCATTCTACAACTCACGAGCCGTTCTTTTTGGAAAAGGCTAAAATTAGAGGTATTGAAAGCCAAGGAATGATTTGTGCGGCCTTTGAGCTAGGTCTTTCTCAGGAACCTGGGAAGGGTATAATGCTTTTAAAAGACAGTTCAAACACGGGAAGTCAATTTACCTCTGACATGATTAAAGCCTTGTAAAAAAGGCTTTTTTAGAATAAAATACTATCATCCCATAAGTAATTACAGCAAACATGCGAGAACAAATATCCATTGATACAACCGAAGAAAGCCGTTTGAAAATAGAATTGGAAAAAAGAGGGGATTTTGAGGCGCAAAGAATTAGGCGCTATTTAAGCATGCCGGATTTATCCCGCACCAACGGTAGCCCAATTGCCGAAATAGTTCAAAGAATTTTAGACTGTCCATATTTCAAAGACTTAGACAACATTCAAATCCCGGAAATTGTTCCGGCCAGTATTAGTTTTGATTTATTTGATTTTGCCCCGGATCATCCGGCCAGAAGCAAGTCCGATACTTATTACGTTGATGACATAAACATCCTCCGTACTCACACCACAGTGATGTGGTACTACTATCTTAATAATGAGAATGTTAAAAAGCGCATGGCGGAAAATAAACCGGTCGGTTGTTTTAGCTTCGGTAAAGTTTACCGCAAGGACGAAATCGACCGCAGGCATATGAATGTTTTCCACCAAATTGATGCCTGGTATTTATCTCCAAAAAGTGAAAAAGTTATAACCCAAACAGATTTGGAAGAAGCCTTGGGGAATATTGCCAAAGCGGTTTTTGGTGACAACGTTAAATATCGCCTAAATAAAGATACCTTTCCTTATACGGACCCTTCTTTGGAAATGGAAGTGGAAGTTAACGGAAAATGGGTGGAGGTAGTCGGTTGTGGAGTGGTAAAAGGTAGTGTACTGGAAAAACATGGAATTGATTCAAAAAATTACACAGGTTGGGCTTTTGGTTTTGGGCTGGAACGTCTGGCCATTTCAAGTATGGAATTGCCGGACATTAGACTCTTATGGTCCGAAGATCCACGCGTTAAAAAACAATTGGTCTTGGGTCAAAAATTTGTAGATGTAAGCAAATTTCCACCGGTACCTAGAGATATTTCTTTTGTAGTAGAAAAAAGTTTTATACCCAATGACTATTTTGATTTAATTCGTGAACTTGGTGGTGACTTGGTTGAAGAAGTGGAGCTTATGGACAAATACGAAAATGAAGCCAAGTTCGGTAAAGAACGCATTAGCTACACATACCACATTGTCTACAGAAGCGCAGATAGAACCCTTAAAAGCGACGAAGTAGACGCAATACATAATAAACTTTACGAGCAGACAAAGACAATTTATAACGCTGAGCTACGCTAAATTCTGGGGATAATTTTCTTAAAGAGTCGGGCAGGTCCCGGCTCTTTAAATTTGGCTTAAATATAATGGAAATTGCTTACTAATTCTGTAATTTATCGTTTGAAAAATTGTTAAAAGTGTGCTAAAATGTAGGTACAATCAAATCGAAATATACGGGCCATTAAAAATGACCCGAAACGATTTTAAAGAGTAGCGAAACATTTAATTTTCAAATATTTTTTACCATTTATTTTAAAGAATTATAATGCCAAAAAAAGAAGACAAAGCTAAAAAGTCACAAGGTTATACTTCAGAAAATATTACCGTACTTGAAGGTTTGGAACCGGTTAGAAAGCGTCCTGGAATGTATATCGGGTCCACTTCCGTAACCGGACTTCATCATTTAGTGTGGGAAATTGTCGACAACTCGGTAGATGAAGCAATGGCCGGCCATGCCGACAAGGTTTGGGTGCTTATGCAAGAAGATGGGGGAATTAGTGTGCTGGATAACGGACGCGGAATTCCGGTTGATGTTCACAAAACCACCAAAAAATCCGGTTTAGAAACCGTATTAACTGTATTACACGCCGGAGGAAAATTTGGGGGTGAAGCATCCGGCTATAAAGTATCCGGTGGTCTTCATGGTGTGGGTGCCAGTGTGGTAAACGCCCTTTCCACAAAATTAGTTGCCCAGGTTTACAAGGAAGGAAAAATTTACGAACAAAGTTATAAAATTGGAAAACCTCAGGGCCAAATAAAAGTAATCGGGAAACTCGACAAAGACGAACCTATCCAGCATGGAACCAAAATTACTTTTTATCCGGACGAAAGCATTTTCGAAACAATCAAATTTAATTTTAAAACCATTCTGGAGCATTTGCGTAGCCAGGCATATTTAACCAAGGGCTTGCACTTTGTTATAACCGACGAAGCAGAAAACTTAACCTACCAATATTTCTTTGAAGGTGGAATTTTAAGCTATCTAAAACAGTTCAACCGTAACAAAAAGACAAAATCACAGCCGGTATATATTGCAAAGCAGGTTGGAGATGTGGCTTTGGAAGTCGCAATCCAGTATACGGATGATTTCGACGAGCGCATTTTATCTTACGCCAACAATGTATACACCCCCGAGGGCGGTATGCATGTAACCGGTTTTCGCACAGCTTTAACCAGAGTTATAAATTCGTACGCGACAAAAAATAATTACGTAAAAGAAAGCGAAAAATTAACCGGTGATGATATGCGCGAAGGTTTAAGTGCGATTATTTCAGTTAAACTGCCAAACCCTCAATTTGAAGGACAGACAAAAGCCAAGCTCGGCAACCCTGAAGTAAGAACAGCTGCGGAATCGGTTGTAGGTGAAGCATTGGAAATTTATCTTGAAGAACATCCGGCCGAAGCCGGAAAAATTATTGAAAAAGTTATTTTGGCCGCCAAGGCCAGACTCGCTGCCAGAGCTGCCAGAGATTCTGTAATTCGTAAAGGTGTTTTGGATGGCTTAGCCTTGCCTGGTAAATTGGCCGACTGTAGTGAATCTGACCCGGCCAAATGCGAACTCTACATTGTAGAGGGAGATTCTGCCGGTGGCAGTGCCAAACAGGGTCGCGATCGCCGCTTCCAAGCCATATTACCTTTGCGCGGTAAAATTTTAAACGTAGAGCGTGCCCGGTTGGACAAAATGCTCGGTAACCAAGAAATTAAAAATTTGGTTATTGCTTTTGGCGCAGGGGTAGGAGATTTATTTGATATTGCCAAACTGCGTTACCATAGAGTTATTATTATGACCGATGCTGACGTAGACGGAGCACACATTCGCACTCTACTTTTGACACTTTTTTACCGCTACTTCCCGGACATGATCCGCAACGGTCATTTGTATATTGCTCAACCGCCGTTGTTTCAAGTTAAAGTTGGGAAAAATGCTCGTTATGCTTTTTCCGATGACGAACGCGACAAAGTCTTAAAAGAATTAGTTGCCCAAGTTAAAACCAACAAGTCCGCCAAAGCCTCCAAGAAAAAAGGCGAAGAGGGCGATACTAATGAAACCGATGAACCCGAAGTCTCCACTGTGGAAGAAACTACAGGCGGAAGTCTAGATGGAGTCAAATACGCCATCCAGCGCTACAAAGGTTTGGGAGAAATGAACCCTGGTCAACTTTGGGAAACCACTATGGACCCATTGGCTAGAGTTATGCTTCAAGTTAACATTAAAGATGCGGAAAAGGTTTCGGAAATTTTTGAAGTTCTTATGGGTGACGAAGTCGCCCCTAGAAAGCGCTTTATCACCACCCACGCTAAAGCGGTAAAGAATTTGGATATATAATTTTTCATTATACGATGAGTGAACAAGGACCTACAAAACACTTTGACAGAAGAGAATTTATTTCCCTAGCCTTTGGTATTATCGGTTCTGAAAAAAAATTATTGGCAGAAATAAAATCAAACACAAGCTGGAGTGAGGGACTTAGAGAAATGAAAAAACTGGCCCAGACAGAAAAACGTGAATATGGCCAAATTTATCTTATAGCTGGCAACAAAGGGTATTGGCAAAGTGGGCTTCAAGAAGGGACTAGCAACGAAATTTTACTAGATGACACGGAATCAATAATCAAATTTATTGGTCCAAATCTACCACAGGGAGCAACGCAGGACTCAAAAATACAATTATTCAGAATGCACACCCACCCGGGAAACAAACATTCGCCACCAAGCTGCTTTCTTTCAGGTAATCCACCAAAAATTTTATCTGATTTCCTGCCTATCCTATACACTATTGATGCTATTGAGGAACTTAACACCCCTAGGAACCTACGCCTATCAGGGCGGGATAAAAAAATAAACATTGACTTAAACGAAGGCTACACTGGGATGGCTTATGATGGGTTTGGAATATGGGTTTTTAAATTAGACCTTAGCCATCCCGTAATACAAAAACTACGGAATACGTATGGATCTAATCCCGGAGATCATCTATCTAGGGCTGTAAAGGGGATCAGCCAAGAGGTAAACACTTATATGCAAAAATCAACCCCGAACAAAGAAGACTTACAAAAACTTATACAGGCTTATTTAAATATTGGGGTAAGGGTTCAATTCCATGAATACAACTCTCTAAATACGAACCTGCCACCCGGGCAACTCGGAAGCACTACTGTCAAATAAAAATCATTGACACAGGAGTAATTTTCCATTATCCTATACCCAGTCTAATAAATTTTACGAAGTACTAAATAGATACGAACGTACGAAGCGTTCATCTGTTCAATTTCGTAAGTTCGTAATAATTCGTACTTCGTAAATAAATTTATGTCCAAAAAATATCTCATTACTACAGTCGGCTTGCAAAAACTCCAAGATGAATTGAAAGTCTTGGTCACTGACAAAAGAAAAGAAGTCATTGAACGCATTAGCGAAGCCGCGGCTCACGGTGACTTGTCCGAAAATGCCGACTATGCCCAAGCTCGCGAAGAACAAAGCTTCATAGAAGGCCGAATCGGAGAAATTGAAGACATCATCAAAAATGCGGAAATAATTACCCAAAACACTCACGGCACCACAGTTACCATTGGCTCTACCGTTACGGTAAAAGTATCCGGGCAGGAACGCAAGTATTTGATTGTCGGAAGTAACGAAGCTAACCCCAAGGAAGGAAAAATTTCCAACGAATCGTTGGTTGGTAAAGCCTTATTAGGGAAAAAAGCCAACAACAAATTCATGGTCACCACTCCGGCAGGGGAAATTGAATACGAAATTGTTTCCATAGCGTAAAATTATCTAGATTTTAAACAGATGGACACCAAAGTGGTGTCCATCTGTTTTTTTGTACCCATTTTTTGCCCAAAAGCGTCCTTTTTGTTATAATAAATCATAAATCTTTAATCATAAATCTCAAATGTCAGAGCGCTTAGAAGACATTATCGACATAAGAAAACAAAAACTGGAAGTTATTAAACAAGCGGGAATAGACCCATACCCGTCAGTTTCCAGTCGCACCCACACTAACCAACAGGCCTTGGATGCTTACGATGAACTTCAAGCCCAGGAAATTACCCTAGTCGGGCGTATAAGGTCATTTAGAGATATGGGCAAGCTAATTTTTTCCCACATTGAAGACGGCTCCGGAAAAATTCAGGTATTATTTAAATCCGACAATGTGGGCACGGATAATTTTAAATTTTTACTGAAAAATTTTGATATTGGCGATTTTATACAAATCTCCGGCACACTCTTTAAAACCAAGACCGAAGAAAAGACTCTTCAAGCCATAAGCTATAAGTTATTAGCTAAAAGCCTGCGCCCTCTGCCTTCCGAGCACTACGGACTGGAAGACGAAGAAATCAAACTTCGAAAAAGATATCTGGACATAATTATGGATCCGGCGGTTAAAGATATCTTTATTAAAAAGAACAAATTTTGGTCAGCTATGCGATCGTTCCTAGTAGAAAAGGGCTTTTTAGAGCTGGAAATGCCTGTCCTTGAGGCTGTTCCGGGCGGAGCCGAGGCTGAACCGTTTATTACCCATCACAATGCGCTAGACCGCAATTTTTACTTGCGCATAAGTTTGGAATTGCCGTTGAAAAAAATGTTGGTCGCCGGTTACGAAAAAGTTTTTGAAATTGGCCGAATTTTCCGCAATGAAGGTATTTCCCCGGAACACTTACAAGATTATACCCAAATGGAATTTTATTGGGCTTACGGCGACTTTGAAAAATTAATGGATATGGTACAAGAAATGTACCAACATATTATTCAAGAAACTTTCGGCACCTTAAAACTTTCCTTTAAAGGAACGGAAATAAATTGGGGTGGCTCTTGGCCACGCGTGGATTATTTTGAACTATTTAAAAAACACACCGGGCTGGATTTAAATGTGGTCACCGAAAAAGATCTCAAAGCTTACGCGGATAAAAATCATATTAAGTATGAAGAATTTGCGGGCAAAGGCCGGGTAACGGATTTAATTTTTAAAAAAACCATTCGGGTTTTACCGGAAGTCGCAACTCAACCAAGCTTTTTAATCAATCAACCGATTGAGCTGGAGCCGCTTGCTAAGCGTGACCCTAAAAACCCAAAAGTGGTGCAGAGAATGCAAATTTTGGCTTGTGGCAGTGAACTCGGTAAAGGTTTTGGGGAATTAAACGACCCCATTGACCAACGCTCCCGTTTTGATGACCAAATGAAATTGCGCCAAGAAGGGGACACAGAAGCGCAAATGCTTGATGAAGATTATATGGAAGCCATGGAATATGGCATGCCCCCGGCTGCCGGCTTTGGAATTTCTGAAAGACTATTTGCAGTTTTGATGGACAAATCTGTAAGAGAAACCGTGGTTTTTCCGCCAATGAAAGAAAAATCCGATCCGAATCTTCGAATTAAATCCGAATGATCCGAATATGGAATCACAACAGCACACAATCGTTGTCGCGCTAATCACGAATGAAAAAAATGAGGTATTATTAGCCAGAAGAAATGAACCTGAGCTGACCCACGCTCACAACAAATGGGAATTTATCGGCGGCGGTATAAATTTCGGTGAAGACCCGGAAACCGCAATAGTTCGAGAAGTTAAAGAAGAAGCCGGTGTGGATGTCGAGGTTGTTAGATTATTACCAAAAATTTTATCCCACGTTTGGAATTTAGAAAAAGGAGACCATCAAATTTTGTTACTGCATTACGAATGCAAAATTGTTGGTGGTACGCTTTCTCCCGGACTGGACGAAGAAATTAGTGAGTTAAAATATTTTTCTCTGGATGAAATTAAAAACTTGGACACCCTACCCCTAATTTACGAAGGCTGTCTACTCCTTGCTTTACCCTAAATACTATATGCTAAATACTAACTACTAAACATATGCTCGACATAAAATTCATTCGCGAAAACCAAGACTTGGTAAAGACCACCATAACCAATAAACGTATAGATCTAAATTTGGAAGAACTTCTTGACCTAGACTCCCAAAGACGCGATTTGTTAATTGAATTGGAAAGCCTGCAAGCCACCAAAAACACCGTTTCTAAAAGCATCCCCCAACTTTCCGATGAAGAAAAAAAGGTGAAATTTTTGGAAATGAAAGAAGTGGATGAAAAAACTAAAGTTTTAAAAGAACGATTAAAGCCCATTTTAGAAAACTACGAACGTTTAATCGCCTTAACCCCAAATATCCCGAGCCCGGAGACTCCTGTTGGTAAAGATTCCAGTGGGAATGTACCGTGGCGTTACTGGAACAAAGAACTTGGGGTAATAGATCCAACCAAAGATCCGGAAAAAGTTAAAGATATCCCGACCAAATTTGACTATGAAATTAAAGACCATATTGCGTTAGGAAAAGATCTTGATTTAATAGATACTGAAGCCGGAGTGAAAACTTCAGGGTTTAGAGGGTACTATTTAAAGAATGAGGCCGTGCTTATGCAGTATGGTTTAATTTGGCTGGCTTTAAAAAAGATGCAAGAAAAAGGTTTTACTTTAATGGTGCCTCCAGTTTTGGTGCGTGAGCCCGCTTTATTTGGTAGTGGACACTTTCCGGCCGGCAAGGATGAAATTTACGAAATCGGTAACCCGGCTTCTATGGAAGCAGGGCAAGTCAAAGAACGCCAATACTTAGCCGGAACCTCCGAGCCATCACTACTGGCTTACTACGAAGGAAAAACTTTGAATGAAAAGGACTTGCCAATTAAAGTATGTGGTGTTTCTTCATGCTACAGAAGTGAAGTTGGCAGTTACGGCAAAGATACCCGCGGAATTTATCGCATCCACGAATTTATGAAAGTGGAGCAAGTAATTTTGTGTAAGGCCGACATTTTAGAAAGTGATCAGTGGCTGGAAACAATGCGTGAAATTGCCGAAAGTATGTTGCAAGATTTAAACTTGCCGTATCGAGTATTAAATATTTGTACCGGCGATATGGGCGCAGGCAAATACAAAATGTACGACATTGAAACCTGGATGCCATCTAGGAAAGATTTTGGTGAAACCCACTCCGACTCTAATCTCACCGATTGGCAAGCCAGAAGATTAAACATAAAATATAAGGATAAAGACGGTAAAAGCAAGTTAGTTTACACTTTAAACAATACCGTAATTGCTAGTCCGCGTATTTTAATTGCCATTTTAGAAAACTATCAACAAAAAGACGGTTCCATAATCGTGCCGGAGATTTTAAAGCCGTATGTGGGTAAAGATCTGATTAAGAAATAGTGTCCTCATTATCGGCGCCATGTTCAATAATCAAAACAAAAAAAAATTAGACTCCCGTGTGCGTTTCCAAAACCAGGGCTTTCAAAAACAACTGGATAAGCAACGAAACTACAAGCGGGGGAAGAAAACCTTCCCACAGACTGACTGGGGAGTTTTTTTGTCTAAAATAGGACTGGGATCAATTATAACCAGGTTACTGGTTTGTTTAATTTTACTTTTGTTGGTCTATTTGGTTTATATTCCCAATTTTTTATTTATCAAAACTATTCAAATCAACGGAATCACCCAGCCGAAAAGAACCGAAATTCAAAAAGTTGTTGAATCATATTTAAACAAAAAACTTCCTTGGCCACAAAAAAATTTACTACTACTTTCCACCACGGGATTGGAAAATTATTTGCTAAAAAATAATCAAAGCATTCTAAGGGTGGAAAAAATTTCCAAAAGTTATTTTAATTCCCTAATTATAAATGTTGTACCCAGACAAGACACTTTTATTATTCAGTCCAACAATTCCTCTTTTGGAATGGCTAATGACGGACTAATTACCAAAATAATTTATTCGGACACAAATGCAACATCCACAAATGCAACATCTTCCTTGCCAAGTGCGTTAGTTTTAATTAAACTAACAAATAATGAATCAGTTTATGTTGGCCAACAAGCCATGAGTCCGGAATCGGCAACCACTCTTAAACAATTCTACGACCAGTCACAGGAAATATTAAAATATCCTTTAAGTTATTTTGAGTTAACCTCACTCCACGACACCGACATAACTGCTGTAATCAAAAATAAATTTACAATTAAGTTCAATGTAAAAACTAATTTTGTGGAATTAGCCAGACGTCTCAAGCTCCTATTTTCTCAATTTTCAGACCAAGAAGTATCAAGCCTAGAATATATTGATATGCGCTATGAGGATAGGGGATACGTCTGTCATAAATTTCAACCATGCGTTGGTGAATTAAAGCTCCCGAGCCAAAACACAGCCAGCAGCACCCCTGAAAATTCAATTATTAACTAAACTGCGCTTAAAATCATCGGCCGATGATTTTAGTAACATCATTTTTATGCAAAAAAAACTTTTTATAATTTCGGTTGGCGGGTCGCTAATCAACCCCGGCCAATTAGACATTAAATTTTTAAAAACCTTTAAAAAACTTATTCTGTCCCAGACTCAAAAAGGCAATAGGTTTATTTTAATTACCGGCGGAGGGAAACTTTGTCGCGAATTTCAAACCGGCCTAAAAGCTGTCAATAAAGCAACGAGTAGCGACTTAGATTGGCTTGGAATTGCCACCACCTGGCTACATGCCGATTTTGTCAGATTAATGTTCGGCAAACTTGCACACGGGACAATTGTTAAGGATCCGAACAAAAAAGTAAACTTTAAGGAACACATTTTAGTGGCAGGCGGATGGATGCCGGGTCGAAGCACGGATGACGACGCGGTAAGACTGGCTAAAATTTACGGGGCTGACACCGTCATAAATTTAAGCAACATTGATTATGTTTATAGTAAAGACCCAAATAAGTTCAAAGATGCAAAAAAAATTGTAACCATTTCCTGGCAAGATTTCAAAAAAATTGTCGGAAACAAATGGGATCCGGGAAAGAATGCTCCATTTGACCCAACAGCTACTGCCTTGGCTGATAAATTGAAACTCAAAGTCATTATTACCAACGGCAAAAACTTAAACAACCTACAAAATATTTTAAACTCCAAACCCTTCCTCGGCACTACAATCCAGTAACAAAAATCCCCCGATAATCATCGGGGGATTTTTAAATCATTCAATCTTAAATCTTTAAATCTTGAAGTTAATTTACCTTATACTCCGTCACATAAATTACAGTGCCCGGATAAGGCCGAATGTCCTGATATTCTTTTTCATCAATCCTGACCCAATTAAGCGGGGTCTCAGGCTTATTTGAACCAAAAGCCTTGGTCCATACTAACCACACGGTATCCTCTTTGTTTACCGCGGTCGCAAAATTTGGCACCAAGTCCGCATCGGTCAACAAAGCCACACCTTCTACGTGAGAGAGTTGATTTGCATGTGAGCGACCGCCGGTATAAAGCAGGGGAGCAGAAGGGATAGGGTTTAAAACCGTGCCATAATATTTATAGTTGAAAAACTCATAGGAAGTTCCCACAAACACGTGGTGCTTAGGCTCAACATTTGCTTGCAAAAATTTAGCCGCCGCTGCCATCCCGGGCTTGGACTTTACATCCAACTGGTTCCAATAATGCGTGTACGCGGTTAAATTCAAACCACAATAAATAATAAACAGGGATGCTGCAAGCCATTTCAACTTAATTTCTTTTAACCATACGGCAAAAGCCACCGAATAAAATAGACTTCCGAATAAAAAATACCGATCCAAGTAAACAGACGATTCACTGCCTTTTAACCTCGCCATTAAAGCAAATAACAAAGCTCCGCCAAAAGGTGCGACAACAGCCAAGACCGCAAGCCATTTAGCAAAACTTTCGGTTTTACGCAGAAATCTATAAAGCATAAATAAACTAAATAGCGTAACCAAAATTAACATCCTTTGGGTACTAAGTTTATTTATGTCGCGTTCAAACCCGAGCAACATATCCCAAAAAGTGGACGGGATGCTCCAAACAGACATTTTAGAAATCCAATATCCTGCCTGCACCTGGCGGTACTGGAACAAAAAAGTTTTTAACCACGGAAGGAACGAAAGAACAATAACGACAAACGATGACAATAACCACAAATACTTTTTCCAAGATCCCTGATGGTGAAAAAATAAATATAAAAGACCGTAAAATCCTAACGCAGCCGCGGTGAAGAACAAGTAATAGTGAGTATAAATAATTATTATCATTGACAAAGTAAAGCCCAGGTAATTCCAAAACATTTGTCTTCTGGAATTTATACTTTCCGGCAAATTAGGCATATTCAATTTTTCGCCGGCAAAAAGCTCACTCTGGGTATTTAGAGCTTTAACCAAGAAATAACCTGCCATAAGGGCAAAAAACGCGCCAAAGGTATACATCCGAGCCTCATTGACGTATTGTAATTGAAATGGGTTAATGGCAATAAATACCGCGGCCCAAATTGCGGCTTTTTCGTTTTTAAACGCCTCTTTGGTAAACATATACCCGGCCCAAATTGCGGCGGTGCCAAAGAAGATAGAAAAACCCCGTAAAGAAAGCATGCTTGAACCAAAAATATAGTGCCACAAGCGCAAAAAAATGTAATACATTGGTGGATGTACATCCAATCCCAACCGCTGTAACATTTCTCCCCACGGATAGCGGATCATAAGCGCACTAAAAGCCTCATCATGCCACAAGGCAATATCCAAATTATGATAAAACCTTAATAGTGTGCCGAAAATTAAAATGATAATGAGGGTGGTATATTTTTTCATAAAATTAGTTAGTTGCTCCTGCGGGAACAGGCGCGTAATAATATTGGTTGTTAATTTTGCAATATGCGGCTTCAGAATTAATTCCTGTTTCTCCTTTTAATTTTAAACACGCATCATAATCAATTTTACCGGCACTTGGTGGAGTAGATGAAGGAGCCGAAGAATTACTTGCTTCCGGCTCGCACCAAATAGGGGAGCCAGGACATAGCAAACTTTGTATAAAGTAACCTTTTGGACACCCCTTACGGTCCGGTTTGGGATAATTTTTTATTTGTTCAAGTAAGGCCGGGGTCACGCACTGACTGACAAGTTTAGATTTACTGGTTAAATAATAGTACCAGCTTACAATCCCGGCAATAATAATTAAAATAATTATTACCCAGTATTTTGGTTTCATAAATTTATTTAATTTTATAAACCGCCATTATGCTTTGATTAAATTTGTTACGATATTCCAAGGTTAGACTCAGGTTTGGGTGATACTGTTTAAACTTTTTGGTATCGAATACTGAACTTTGGGTAAACACAACTTCGTCACCGACTTTTAAATTTTTCAGTTCCCAGGAATTTTCCGGATCAACTTGAAGGTAGGGGACATTGCAGGGGCTGTTAAAGTAACCCTTAGGGTCGGAAGTTAAATAATCCGGAGTTTGTACGGAAAATTTGTCCAAAACTAAATAGGTGGAGGTTTTTGTTGACGCCCCACTTGATAACACAGATATCTGGCATCTGTCCACTAAATATTTACTTACCGGGGTTAAATCCGAACGGAAATAATAAAAATTTTCCGGGCTATTGGCTGCATAAACAAAATACAAAAAGTAAGCTTGTCCGGTAAGTGCCAAAACAAAACAGACCACAATCAGTTTAAGGCCTAAATTCACAATCCTCATTCTCGGCGGAGTAAGCGTGTGATCCCTTAACCACTGCGGATCTTTATAATGCGTGAGCACTTTATCCCATAATTTTTTATGCAATTTCCAAATTAGTGCGCCGAATTCATAAAGGATCCAAGCAGAGATAATAAACACCACCGGAATGACCCCAATAGCTCTTAGTCCATGAGGAATCCCTTCCGCTGTAGCCACTACCGGCAACAACATTCCCCAAAACCACACAGTGAGTAAAAAGAATGGCCAATACTTTTCTTTTTTAAACGGTGCAAAAAAATACCAAACAGCAAAAAAAGTACATAATAATAAACCTGCTCCAAAAAATGGGCTATACAATTGAGAGAGAAACGGCTGTCCGGAAATATTGGAACGCCAGTTCAAATCGCCCTGAATAAAAAATCCGGAAATTTGTTTTTTGGTTACTTCCAGCACCACCGGCAAAACCACACCCAACGGGGGCTTACCGTGTAGTTGCTCACCGTTAAAAGAATACTGATCGGGATTAAACACACTCACCTGACCGGCGCGACCTATGAATGACCCGGGATGATCATAAAAATATTTTCCTAAGGGAAAAATGAATACAAAAAAAGCTAATACAAACCCAATCGCCGGCCAAAAATACTTTTTGATTTGAAACAATAGCATTTTTTGTCTGACCGCTCCAAACAAAGGCCAGAGCAAAACCGCAAAAAAAGCAGGCGCCATTATTCGGAAGGCAATATAGGTATAAAAACCTAAAGCAAAACTCGCACCGGTTAAACCGGCATACAAAAGACGTTTTTTAAAATCTACCGCTTGATAGGTTTTAATTAAAAAATAAAATATCATGGCTGAAAACAACGGAATCATAACCGCCCGAAATGCCGTACGAGAAAGCACTGTATGCCAAGTGGAAACAGCTATTAAGAAAGAGGCGAGCAGGGCAATATTAATTGCTCTGATTTGGCCAGGACCATCATCTGTTTGCACTTTAAAGGTAAACAACCTTCTGGTAAGCAAAAAACACATTAGCACAGACAATACTCCAATAAGCGCGGATACAATATGATGTTGCCAAGGACCTTTGCCGAATATTGAGATACTACCCCAAAGTAAATAAAAAAACAAAGCCTCGCGCCCATTTCCCCGTTCATAAAAGGGTTGGAGCTGTCCGCTTTGCATAGAATTAATATCTAAACCATTCGCAGCCTCATCCGGGAACAATCCGCCCGGCATATGCATAATTTGAAAATATCTAAAAAAAATCGCCAGTAGAATTATCCCCGCGAGCAAAAATTTTTGTTTTGATGACATAATAATTTTAGTTTTGACTTAAACTGGCTAATGATTAAGCTTTATGGTATAATTTAGCAGATAAGCCGTTAAATAAGCCTTCTTTTAAATATACTTTATGAACTTTACCGCTTTATTTAAAAATTTTATTGAATTTTGTAAAAAATGTTTTGCAGAAGTTTGGTTTCTTTGGGTTGTTTGTGCTGTTCTAAATATTATAACATTTTTATTCATTTTTTTCAAAATTCACCCGGGAACTCAAAACCTGGCACTTCATTATAATGTTTTGGTGGGGGTTGAATGGTATGGCAAAGGTCGAAACTTATACTTTATACCTGGAATCGGCCTGGTCATTTCCGCAGTTAATTATATTTTATACAGGGCATTAAAGGACAATCGATTCTTCCTGGCAGAATTAACAGCTTATGTAAGTATGTTTATTCAAATTATTTTATTAATCGCCACTATGTTCTTGGCGAGAGTCAACTAACCACCGATCCGAATACAACGAATTAGACACGAATGCTCCTAATTGGGCCCATTCGGAACATTCGGATGCTATTCGGAGATTAGGATCGCTTACTGTGTTTAGAAAACGCACCACAACTGAACGACTTTGGGAAATTTTGCCCGGACTCCAATTCTGGACTGTTTTTTTTGGTGCCATTTTACTTTCTTACTACCGGCCAATTTGGGCCGCATTATTTATAATTTGTTTTGATTTATACTGGGTACTAAAGGCACTCAATGTAGCTACTCATTTAGTCGCCGCTTACAGAAAATTTAGAATTTGCGTTACCATAGATTGGCTGGATTTCACCCAAAGACTGGAAAATTTTCCGGATTTTATTAAATTTTTAGAAACCCAAAAAAGCCAGACCAACAAATCAATTGTAAAAAAATTCTACCGGGAAGAAATTGCAAAAATAAACAATTTAATTAAAGCCGGCAAAAAAAGTGCTTTGGCAAGGGATTTCTACCATTTAATTCTTATTCCATTTACCGACGAAAGTTTTGAAATTTTAAATTCAACTTTTAGTGCATTGGCGTCGGCAAACTACCCCAAAGAAAAAATGCTCATTGTCATGGCTAGCGAGGAACGCATGGGCGAAGGGGCACAAATTGTAGCCAGACAGATTAAAGAAAAATACCAGCATCTATTTTACAAATTTTTTATTACTGCTCACCCGGACGGTTTACCGGACGAAATAAAAGGGAAGAGCGCAAATGCCAGCTTTGCGGTTCAGGCAATCCTGCCAGAACTTTTGAAGTTAAACATAACCGTACCTCAAGTCTTAGTTTCTAATTTCGATTCGGATACCATTGTTCATCCCGAATATTTTGCCCGCGTAATGTATGAATTTTTAATTGCGGAAAAACCATACCAAAAAAGCTTTCAGCCAATCGCCATTTACAACAACAATATTTGGGATAGCCCGGCAATTATTCGCGTGGTCTCGGTTTCCAATTCTTTTTTTCAATTTACCGAATCCAGTCGCCCAGATCGCCTTAGAACCTTTTCCTCGCACACTATGACCCTGCAAGCCTTGGTAGATATTGGTTTTTGGAAAAAAGATATTGTTAATGAGGACGGTTACGTGTATTGGCAATGTTATATGCATTACAAAGGGGACTACAAAGTTATCCCTCTATTTATTCCTATTTCTCTGGATACCTGCTTGGCAGACACCACTTTTCAAACTCTAATTAACCAATACAAACAAAAGCGTCGCTGGGCTTATAACGTGGAGTATTACCCGCACTTGGTGCCGAAATTACTTAAATTAGACGCGCCGTTTTGGGATAAAATTTACAAACTCTTCCAATATGTGGAAGGCAACTTTAACTGGGCCACGGCCAGCATTTTAATTTCATCTTTGGGATGGTTGCCATTATTTTTAGGCGGGGATGCATTCCGGGAAAGCGTCATTGGTTATAATCTGCCCACGGTCACCAAAACCTTAATGACCATTGCCACTTTCTTTTTAATTTTTAGCGTATACATTAATTTAATACTGCTTCCCCCGAGGCCTAAAAAATATAACATTTGGCATTCCATAATGATGTATTTGCAGTGGTTTTTAGTCCCTATTACTTCAGTGATTTTTAGCAGTTTGCCCGCGGTTGAAGCCCAGACCAGATTAATGTTTGGACAATACTTGGAATTTTGGGTCACCCCAAAGGCGCGAAAAGGGGAAAGCACCGGTCTGACAATGAAAGAAATGCAATCCGGCAATCCTAAATCTTAAATCTTACACCCTAAATCTTAAATGGTTTCATGCTCTATTTTTTATTTTTTTTCTTAGCTTTATTTTTATCTCTGGCCATTACGCCTTTGGTAAAAATTTTGGCTGTGAATTTGCAGATTATAGACACCCCGAAAGCCCCTCGTAAAATTCACGCCAGTCCGACCCCTCTCCTTGGTGGCTTGGCCATATTTTTATCTTTTATTATTGCTTTGCTTGTCTATTTAAAATTCGGCAATGTAAATTTTCAAGTCGTACCAATAAAATTTTTCATCGGAATAATTCTTGGCGGGCTAGCGCTAGTGCTGGGAGGTGCGATTGATGATAAATATAACCTACCGCCAAAAATCTTGTGGTTGTTTCCGGCAGTAGCCTCATTAATTGTTGTTTTGTCCGGAATTGGAGTCGGAATAAAATTTATTTCCAACCCTTTTGGCGCACCTATAAATATTGATCACACTTTTTTCCTATTTACTATTCCCTTAACGCTTTCCGCAATCCTGGCCTGGGCATGGATGATGGGGATGATTTTTACCACCAAACTCCTGGACGGCCTTGATGGCCTGGCCAGTGGCATTGCTTTAATTGGCGGACTAACTATGTTTGCCCTCTCTTTAGGTCCTAAAATTAATCAACCCATAACCGCTAGTATTGCCATAATTTTTTGCGGGGCACTTTTAGGTTATTTATTTTTTGCCTTTAACCCAGCCTCTATTTTCTTAGGCGAAGGCGGGAGTACTTTTTTAGGATTTATTTTAGGAGTGCTGGCCATAATTTCCGGTGCCAAAATTGCCACTGCTTTGCTGGTTATGGGCATCCCAATTTTGGATGTAGCCTGGGTTATAGTTAAACGCTTATGGTTCCATAAAAGTCCGTTTTCCGGCGACCGCCAACACTTACACTTTAAGCTTATGGACATTGGCCTTTCCCAACGGCAGGCAGTGTTGGTTTTATACGCCATATCCGCTATTTTCGGCGGGGTAGCGGTGTTTCTACAAAGTATGGGAAAACTCATTGCATTGGTCATTTTATTGTGCGTCATGGTCAGTATAGCCCTAGTTACGGTCATTCTTTATAAACGCCAACACCCGCATATCCCTGATTTGTTTGATTCTGCGCAAAAGTCCGGGGTTGACCAAAATCAACAAAAGTGATAGAATAAAACAGCTATATTTGAGCAAATCTTTAATCTAAAATCTTTAATCTTAAATTATCTATGTTAGCAATCATTGAAACAGGCGGAAAACAGTATCTGGTTTCCAAAGGCGATAAAATTCAAGTTGAAAAATTGGTAGTCGAAGAAGGCTCCAACATTAAATTTGATAAAGTCTTATTCACCTCCGACGGTAAAAGCGCAGAAGTCGGCAAGCCTTACATTAACGGTGCCGTTGTCGAAGGTAAAGTTTTAAAACAAGGCCGAGGCAAAAAAATCCATGTTTTAAAATATAAAGCTAAGAGCAAATACCGCCGGAAAATTGGCGCCCGCCAAGCTTACACCGAAATTGAAATAATCAAAGCTTAAAATTTAAAACCACCCATTTGGGTGGTTTTTTATTCTGTTTAGGCGACTAAAGGCTGGGCGCCTTTTTGTTTAATGAATTTTCACTCCACATCCGAATATAATGCAGAGTACTTTCTTCTAAAATCTTTTATTTTATTTATAACCTCATCCGCCTCGTCCTTGGTTCCATTTAATGCAATAGGTCTAATATTGTTAGCTATCTTTAAATAATCATTCACCAAATCAAACCCACCATATTTTAAATATACCCTTGGGTCAACAAAACTGCGGTGGGTAATATCAAAAGCCAAACCACGCCCAAAGGTTCTTTCGTATTCTACAAAAACTCTTTTTTGATGTTCCTCTGGACCAATTCCAAAATCAGGTATAAGTACCGCTCCATGAGGCAAATAATACGACCCCTCTTTATAAGTCAATTCCAAAGCGGGATGGCCTTTAGGGTCGTCTTGGTCATTTATTTCATCAGGGTTTTTTGGAAATTCACTCATTAATAATCTCTCCTTCCTTCCATTGCTCGCATTAAAGTTATGTCGTCCGCATATTCCAAGTCGCCACCCATAGGTAATCCCCGGGCAATGCGGGTAATTTTAACATCCGGACTAATTGACCGAATAGCTTTAGAAAGATGCATGGCTGTAGTCTCACCCTCTAGACTTGGATTAGTAGCAATAATGACTTCTTTAATCTTCAATCTTTCATCTTTAATCCTGGCAAGCAAACTCTCAACCTCCAAATTATCCGGTCCCACACCTTCCAGCGGGTTCAATACTCCGCCTAAGATATGAAATACACCGTTAAACTGCCCGCCCTTATCAATCGCTTGGGCATCCAGGGGTTCTTCCACCACACAAATTAAGGAATGATCCCGGCGAACATCTGCGCATGTAGTGCACGGGTCAGTCTCGCCCATGTTGTGGCAAATGGAACAGAACACAATTCCCGTTTTTATATTGGCAATACTTTGCGACAGATTAGTAATATCTATGCTGTCTTGTTTTAGCAAATAAAAAGCCAACCGCTGGGCAGTCTTTGGGCCAACACCTGGGAGGCGACCAAGTTCATTGATTATTTTTTGGAGAGAAGAGGGAAGTTTAGTCATAAAATCATCCTAACATGCTAACATCTTATCATACTAACACTTAAACAATATCATTTTTTTGATAAAATGTTAGTTTGATAAAATGTTAAGATGTTTAAACCGGTTCTTCCGCCGGAGCCATGCTGTCCATTACGGTTTGTGGGGACACGTCAAAACTTTTATCCAAATTTCTAAACGAAGCTTTTTCCGCGTCAAAGAACAAGTCTACTTGTCCGACAGGACCATTTCTATGTTTTTTAATATGGATTTCCGCAATGTGCGGACGGCGAGAATCTTTACCTTTATACATTTCTTCACGGTAAATAAACATAACCACGTCCGCGTCTTGCTCAATAGAACCGGATTCACGCAAGTCAGCCAACTGCGGCACTTTATCTGGACGATTTTCCACACCACGAGACAACTGAGACAAAGCTAGTACAGGGATGTTCAATTCACGAGCCAATAACTTTAAGGATCTGGAAATTTCCGAAACTTCTTGTACACGATTTTCCGTACTGCGACCTTCCATTAACTGCAAATAGTCAACCACAATTAAACCCACGCCGTGTTCGGATTGAAGGCGCCTGGCTTTGGTACGAACTTCCATAATATTACTGCCGGCTGCATCGTCAATATAAATCGGGGCTTCGGACAACTCACCCATAGCTTGGCCAATTTGTTCAAAATCATTGTCATTTAAATGCCCGGTACGGATTTTCCACAAGTTCACGTCACTTTGGGAAGACAGCAAACGGTCAACCAATTGGTCCTTGCTCATTTCCAAAGAAAAAATTCCCACCGGCACTTTAGCGTTAACCGCAACATGGCGCATAATATCCAAAGCCAAAGAGGTTTTTCCCATAGAAGGACGGGCAGCTAAAATAACCAAGTCGGATTTTTGCAAACCGCCCAAATGGTTGTCTAAATCCACATAGCCCGTGGGGATACCTCGAAGTTTTCCTTTTTCCCGGTGCAATTCGTCAATCCTTTCAAAAGTGGAATGCAAAATGTTGCCAATGGAAATAAAATTCTGTTTTAAGTGTTTTTGCGAAATATTAAATAACTTTTGTTCGGCGGAATCCAAAATGTCTTCCATGTCACCCTCTTCATTAAACGCCAAATTGGTCATTTCACCGGCTGCGCCAATAAGTTTCCTTAGCGCGCCTTTTTTGCGCACTATAAAAGCGTAATGGGAAATGTGTGCGGAGGAGGGGACTTCGTTGACCAATTGCGTTAAATAACTGCTTCCACCGACTTTTTCCAAAATTTTTCTTTCTTCCAACCAGTTGGTCATGGTTAAAATATCTATGGAAATATTTTTTTCCGATAAAGCCACGGCAGCTTCAAAAATTAATTTGTGCCGATCATCATAAAAATCGTCAGCCGAAACCACGTCACCGATTTTAATTAGCGCGTCTTTGTCCAACATTAAACTGCCCAAGACCGACATCTCCGCTTCCATATTCTGCGGCGGCATTCGTTGCATTATTGAGTTGTCCATATATTGTAATTTTCCTTATCACGTTAGCCTATGCCCAGAAGTTTTTCTGAGTTCTTCTTAGCTATTATAGCGGTTTTTACCCAAGCTTAAAAGAGCCCTAAATACACAAAAAGCCCCGATTTCGGGGTTTTTTGTGTATAGATGTGTAGATGAGCGGTGGATAATAATCCAGTATCTACGGGCTTATTTAGATTTGTGGCTTCTTTTTCACTTTTTGCCCATTTTCGGTATCCATAAGCTCAAAACCCAAAGCCTCTATTTTGACCCTTAGGGCATCGGATTTGGTAAAATCTTTTTCAGCTCGGGCAGTTTCGCGCTCCTTAACAAGATTTTTTACTTCTACCGGAAGCTCAATATTTTCCAAAATACTAGGCGGTGTGATTAGCATTAAGCCTAAAACTTCGTCCAGCTTTTTCATTACCTCGTCTTGTGAGCGCACATTAGCACCCATATGGCCGAACACTTCCCACAACACGGCAACGAGCCCTGGAATATTTAAATCCGCATCCAAAACTTTTTTTGCCCGAATTAAATATTCTTTAACAATTTCTTCTTGTTCCAATTGCCCGGAGCCGATTATTTTATGTGCGGAAACCGTGTTAAATAATTTCTCCAAGGCTTTATACGCTCCCAGTAAACTTTCCCAAGTAAAATTCTGACGCATTCGGTAACCGCTTTGGGTAA
>CAYZEI010000005.1:61177-64827 GCA_964477745.1 uncultured Candidatus Saccharibacteria bacterium
TCCAAGACCAAAAACTTGCCGTCGCGCTTGGCCATTTTTTTATCATCAACCAACAAATGTTCGGAATGGAACCAGTAATGCACAAAGTTGTTTTTTCCCATTAATGCCTGGCTTTGGGCAATCTCATTAGTGTGGTGCGGGAAGACCAAATCTGCCCCACCGGTATGTATATCGGTAACTTCACCGTTAAAAGCCACTCGGTTAATTACCGAGCACTCAATATGCCAACCCGGTCGGCCGTTACCCAAAAGGGGATGACTCCAAAATATTTGCGCGTCAGTTTCGGGGCTGTGCGCTTTCCAAAGTGCAAAGTCGCTCAAATTATCTTTTTCATATTCGTCCACTGCCACCCGCGCGCCGACTTTTTTTCCTTCCAGAAATTTCTCACCAACCAGCTCGCCGTAATCGCCAAAGTCCGCCTGGTATTTTTCAATGCTAAAATACACGCTGTTGTCATCGGCCTTGTAAGCGTAGCCTTTATTTATCAGTTCAATAATAAATTCTTGAATTTGTGGCATTACGTCCGTAACCCGGACAAAGGTAATATCGTCCACACTGACATTGACATCGCGTAAATCTTTTAAAAATCCGTCCAAAAATACTCCGGTAAATTCACGCAAGTTTTCCACATTTGCCGTTGGGCCGAATTTTTCTATTGCGCCTTTTATGGTTTTATCATCTATGTCCGTAATATTCATTACCCATTTTGGGTTATACTGTTCGTGCTTTAGACCGCGATACAATAAATCCGCCAAAATATAGGAACGCAAGTTCCCTATATGGGCTGAATTATAAACGGTGGGTCCACAAGTATATAAATTTAAGTGGTCTTTTTTTGGTATTTCTTCCAGCTGTTTAGTTAGTGTATTATAGAGTTTAAGCATAGCTGTATTTTAACGATAATTAATCAAATCCGCAAATACTACAGGCTTCACTCATTCACGGCCGTGAATGAGTGAAGCCGAACACTTTTCTTAAATCTTTGTCATTGTCCATTTCTTCCACTTTTAATATTCTAATATAATTAATTAATTTTGTTTCTTCTAAATATTCAATCGCTTCACGATTTAAAGAATACGGGCTGACAAAAACGCTGGCCTGCAACTTCCTAAAGCTATTCCTTTTTAACAACCAACGAAAATGATCGCGCAAATGATGGAAATCTTCAGGAATATCAAAAATCAGCACTCGCCATTTACCATCCCAAACAGCATTTTTTTCTATTGATGCCTTTTCTAATAATTTTTCTAGCTGTCCTTTATTGGTCAATTTTAAAAATTTTTGATTATTTTTTTTAATCAGTTTCAAATAGCCGGAATGTTGCATCTTCCAAATAGTATTTGTGTACTTTTTTCGATCAAAATTAATCAACTTCTTCCTTTTTGCAAACTCATAGACAGATTCCACTGGCAAAAGCGGAACGTCTAAATCTAAACATTCCAAAACCAACGAAACAAATGGACCGTAGCGATTCATAATTATTACTAGCAAAAAAAGGGCTCCGTTCATTCACGGCCGTGAATGAACGGAGCCTAAATTTTAGCTTCCTGATAAAATTCCCAAATGATGTTCGCGCAATTTCTTTAAACCGGCGGAAAGCTCTTTCCCGCCCAAAATTTTGGCTAAATGTAGCCCGCCCATAAAGTGCGGGGAAATAACATAGTCTATATTTTTTTCGTATAAAATTTTTGTTTCCGCATCATCTTGAGCAATAAATATTAACTTTGGTTTAATCCGCTTATTTGCCGTAGCGGTTTTAATAAAATGTAATAAAGATAAGTTGTCGTTAAAATCCGGCACAGTAGAAATAATTAATTTGGCCGAGGCTATATTTGCCTGTTCTTGAACAAAAGAATCGGTAATGTCACCACAAACCGCAAAAAAGCCTTTGCCGATATAATGCTCAACTATTTCGGGATCAAAATCCACAATTACAAATGGAGTTTTTTGTCTTTTTAGCGTGTCAATTAAATGATGCCCCAACCGATGAGCGCCGACTAAAACAATGTGATTTTTAAGTACCGCGATGGAAGCGTGTTTTTCCGCCACACCTTTGCGAAAATCAAAATGTTTTAAAATAAATTTTAATTTCTCGTAAAGCGGTGAGGCATACATAATCATATACGAAGAAAGCGCAATGGTAATTATTGCCACCATAGTCATTAAAGCAACATCCGCCTTTTGTAAATGACCTAGTTGATACCCGGAAGTAACCAAAATTAAACTAAATTCGGAAATCTGCGCTACGGTAACTCCGGTTAAAAATCCGGTTCGTGGTTTATATCCGGACAAGCCTAAGAGCACCATAACAATTAACGGATTGCCAATTAAAACAAATAAAGACAACCACAAGGCCTGGCCGGATAGCGAAGCCAAATTATCCAGCACCAATCCGGAGCCTAAGACAATGAAAAATATAATTATAAAAAAATCACGGATGGGTTTTATTTTTCCGCTTATCTCATAATGCACCCCACTTCGTGCCAAAGACAGCCCGGCCAAAAAACCGCCGATTTCCAAACTAAATCCCATAATCGGCAAGGACACAAAACTGGCAAGTCCCAAAGCCCAAGCCAGCGACAGCACCAGCATGAGCTCGTCATTATTTCCCACAAACTGCAAAACTTTCGGAAAAACTTTTGCCGACAGCCACCAGACCGAAAGAACCAAAATTAAACCCCGGACTAAGGCCATCACAATGCTTTGCCACAAAGGGAGACTGGAATAAAACCCGCCATTGGCTGATCCCATGCTGGACAGGGCAATTAAAATTAAAATCGCCACAAAATCTTGAGTTAAAAAAATTCCCACCACTAACTTGCCGTACAAACTTTGCATATCTTTTTTTTCACCCAAAAGCTTAACCACAATTATGGTGGAAGAAAACGTCAGCGCCGGCGCCAAATACAAAGCAGTAATTTGACTCATACCTATACCACGCAAGATCAAATAACCAATACCGGTGGTAAATACTATTTGCCCCAAAGCGACCAGCAATGCGGTTTTACCCAAACGTTTTAATTGAGCAATATCTAATTGCAATCCGACCATAAATAACAGCAAGGTTATGCCAATTTGCGCCAACGCGGAAAAAGTATCGCCTTGTTGTAAACGATAATAACCCAAAGGACCGACTACCACGCCGGTTAAGATGTAAGCAATTATACTGGGTTGTTTAAGCAAGCTGACCAAAAACGATACCAAGCCGGCTAAAATAAGAACTGTTGTAAGCTCAAAAAATAAATTATTCAAAAGTTTATTCCTTTTTGCTCTCTCTTTTTAGGGGAGAGGGCCTCCGCTTTTTGCGGAGGGAGAGAGGTAGTGTAAATTAATTTATTATTATTTTTGATTTCAAAATGTTTAACTTTTAATATATTATACCATAAGTTTGGCAAAAACTAAAAATTTATGTTTAAAAAAGCACCCTTATTGATAAATCTTTAAAAATCCGCTAAAATCTAGGGTATATGAAATTAGACGCAATTTTTTTAATTGGCCCTCAAGGGTCAGGTAAAGGTACACAAGCAAAAATTTTGGCAACAAAATTAAACTTTTTCCACTGGGAAATGGGCGGAATTTTACGCGCCGTGGCCAAAGAAGACACGGATTTGGGGAAGAGAACCAAATCTCTGGTTGACCAAGGGGTTTTA
>CAYZEI010000006.1:0-55601 GCA_964477745.1 uncultured Candidatus Saccharibacteria bacterium
ATCCTAGCTACTTGCGATCATTCTCAGCAAATCTGTAAACTTTTCAAATTCTTCCCTGTCTAAAAATGCATCGATTGTTTGACCGGTATCAAAAGTTTCAAAAGTCTGCTGTTTGTTCATTAATTCTACGCCAGTTTTAATATATATATCATAAAGCGTGGATTTTTCTAAGTTAAAAATCACGTCATAATATCCGAATTTCTCAATTAAGTGCCGAATTGCTTTTACATAATTTTCCAACGAACTCTTCTTAAAACTAGCCAAAGTTAGCAAGGTCAGGTCTTTCGGCCAATGCAATTCTACCGGTTTTTCATCTTTAATTTTTATGCTTTCCGGTTTTTGCGACAAGACTGATTCACTCATGCGTTGCTTAATGCCCGCTAAAGTGTCAATTCTTACTTTTTCGGAAATCTCCTGGATATTTAAACCCGGCTTATGACTATCTTCTGGCTTAATTTGAGTTTTCGGTTTCTCCGGTATGCTAACTTTAGGCAAAGGTGAGGTTTTTTTTGCCAAAAACGCTTCCAAATCAATTACTGGAGGATTTTTATCCGGTAACGGCTGAGCAACAACTTTAGGAATTGGGGCAATAGGCGGAATTTTTATTCCCGCCGAGACCTTATCTTTAAACTCCTGACTAATTATCATTCCGCCACCAGAAGCGCCGTCTCGCTTTGTAAATGTGACCGGTCCTTGAATAATAACCTGACTTGCTGTTACTACTGTTGGTTTTTCTGCCGGCTTCTCTGCCGGTACTTTTACAACCGCCGGCTTTTCTTCAACGAATTTACTTGCGGGTGGTTTTACCGAGGCAGGCATAACAACTTCCGGTTTTGGCTTAACAGGGACAACCGGCGCAACTTTTTGTTGAATAGTATGCTCCGGTAAACTCAATTCATTTTTCGGTTTTCCTGCCGGTAATTCTTTTTCCGCAAAAATAGCTTTTAACTTATCAGCAAAATTTTGTTTGGTTTTTATGGTTTTACTGCTAACCGCCACGGGCGGTACGGGTTCTTTTACCGGTAAAGATACAGGGATTTTTGAAGCCTGTTTTAAAGGAGAAGATCCTTGTCCACCCATAGCCTTAGGCAGGTTCATAATATGGCTTAGGCTGGGCATATGCGGACGCACGGGCTGGAATCCCGCGCTAATACTGGCCGGTTTTGGACTTATAGGTTTTGAGTCTACCTGTTTATTCCTATCTACTATATGCTCAATGCTCTCTGCCGGCTTCTTCTGTTCGCTATTCCCTATTCGCTTTTCGCTATTTAGTATTTTCTCCAATTCACCCAATTGCTTGTCGTTCATCAATTCCAAAAGCGACAGCCATTCAGCCCGCTCGCTCTCGTTTAATATCCGAGATACTTTTATTAAACCTTTAATTTGTTCTGATTTTTCCGGTTGCATTTATTTTTGCACTTTTTTCTTTAAATCCTCTAGTTTTTTATCTATATCTACCGTCGGTTTTTTTGGCATTTCCGGTGGCTGGCCACTCCACATTTTCAATCCCGGAGACGCCAATTCAACTTCCACCGGCTTTTTCTTAAGCATTTCCTCTATATTAACCGGTCTAACCACAGGATTAGCCAAAATCTCCGGTGGTGGCACAATCTTTACAATTTCCTGAATCGGTTTTTGAATAGGTTGATTCTTTGGAGCTGGAATAATGGGGGGACTGGCTTTTATTTCTGTATAACTCTCTTGATTTAATTCAGACGACACAAACTTTTCTTTTTCAAAAGATCTTTTTACCCTTTCAATATTTCCGTTGCCCTTACGATTATCTCTTAGTTTTTCAACTGATACAATTAAATCATCGGGAATTAGACTTTGTGGTGACTCAATGTTTATGTACTCCTCATTACTCACGGTCTGACCGGGCAATCTAAAATCATACTGTAATGGATCAAACTTCAACCAATCATAAAACTGTACTATCTTTAACAATAAATCCCTATTTTCCTTATCTAGCTTTCGCGCATTTAAAGAACCAGTAACAAAATTTACCTGTTCATACCCACCTCTCCTGTTTAAATCTTTACTAACATGACTACTGCTGTTGTAATCAAAAAGCCAATTCTGAATAGTCGGGTTAACCAATTTTTCCTCACCATTTATAATTAACTTTATATTATCCGAGCCCAAAATTTCTTGATTTTTCTCAATAGATTTTAAATAAAGCGCTCTTAAGTTTTCATTTTGATCCCCACCGTCGAAATAGGAAATAAAAATCTTCTCTACCCATTCTTTTGCGTCTATTATGTCTGTCTTGAAGGTATCTAAAATCTGCTCCTTAAAAAATACTTCCTGCTGTTTTTCGTCTAAAGTCCTTAAACTTAAGAGTTTAAGAATTTTTAACAAGCGTAAGTATTTCGTTGATAATTCTTTTGGCAAATTACCTTCAATGGCTAAAAGCTTGTCTGCAAGAATCATAGCAAAATTAACAGCCTCGTCAGACGAGCCCCCTGCCACAATACTTAAAACAACATCCTCAACATTTTGATATGCCTTTAAGTCAAGCAATAATAGAGGGTCTATGGTTTTTAAATTGTCTTCAAAGATAACTACCATTTTTTTCAAAAAATTAATTAAATCCAAAAGTTGCGCCACCAGATCCATCTTTTGACACAATTAAATCTGGTCCCAGCACAACACCTGTATCAGACCTTTTCATTTTAATCCCTAGAGGGGCAATATAAGCTGGATACAAAGTACTTAAGTTATTATAAATTTGTATCACTTGATCTTCAGTAAAACCAGCTCTTGTTAACGAACCGGAGGCCTCAAATTTGTTTAATTGGAAAAGTTTTGCCATCATCTTGTAATTTGTCCCATCGGGGTTTGCGTCTGTTTTTGGACTTAAATCAAAATGACCATCTTCGCCTTTATTCAAACCCAAACGCTTAATCATTCTGTTTTGGATAACACGGGTTCTACCCAAAGAAACCACTGTACCAGTTGGCCTTTTGGCAATTGAACGCCTGCCATAAGAAGTAAATTGGTCAAATCCGCTTTCGTATTGAATTGTGTCAGCAGCAGGCTCAATAGAACCAGCCCAGCGTTCGCTATTACCTCTTTCTTTTCTTTTTTGCGCGTCCATATTTTTGCGCGCCCCCATAAGCTCATACTTTAAATCTGCTTGTCTTCCATGGTCATATGGGCTACCATATTTTTCACCCAACTCATCCATTGCGGACTTAAGAGAAGCAAAACTAGTAATATCTTTAAACTCTGTGGTGTTATTTCCTACATCATCTTGAACATAAAAACGCAAGGCTGTAATGTTCCCCGAGGCATCCCTAATCTCATCAAAAACTTCAGTCTTTGCTAATTCTTCAAGCATGTCGCCAGCTTTTTCGTGCTCTGCATATTGATTTAAGTCACTAATTGCGTAAAATCTTTTGAATTCATCATCCCAAACCGCATAGCCAAGACCTCTCTCTTTGTTTTCCCCTTCGGCATGTTCCTGAAGGTGAGAAAGTTTTTCACCAATTTGGGCAGCGTTTAAACCTGAATGTTTTAATTTATCAACAAGCAAATCACTAA
The DNA here is from genome assembly GCA_964477745.1 of uncultured Candidatus Saccharibacteria bacterium. Taxonomy (GTDB): domain Bacteria; phylum Patescibacteriota; class Doudnabacteria; order UBA920; family UBA920; genus PALSA-1336. The sequence goes on from CAYZEI010000006.1 coordinate 3,547, forward strand.
ACTCAACCGCATCGTAATAAGATTCAAAGTCTCTTTCTGCTTTTGCTTGAGCATCGGCCTTAGAGGTAACAGCATTACCAAATTTATCTTCTTCTTTTTTAAAATAAGATTCTGCTAATTTTTTTATATACTTTGGTTTATTTCTATTCATATACTCAATCATTACACCATCTTCATGTCTTCCTTCCTGAATTACATAACTCAAAGCTTCAACATCTTCATAATGGTGCGCATCTAAAAATGCCTGAACTTTTTCTTCTTCAGAAAGAGGGATTTTTTCCCATAAAGAACGCTTCTTATTTATCATGGCAGCCTGAGCAATACGACCATAATAAGTTTTCTGCCCTAATCTAATTTTTCCATGATCTTTGGACCACTCAGTTGGTATTATTCTGCTAATAGAATCCCTTACATAACCAATGGCTGGTTCGTATGCCTCTTCTTCCTTTTCGTGCATTCTTTGTTTATAGGCTTCAGAGGCTACTTTTAAATTCAAAAACTGAGCGGTTCTCCACATATTTGCCGTTTTTGTTTTCCCAGATTTATCTGCGGCTTCAAGTTTTTTGGTTGTATACCTTGTATACGCACGTCCAACAGCCCCAAACCCAGCCGCCGCACCCATGCCAGCAACTCCAAACGGAGCAAAAATTCCTTTTTCCGCAATCTTGGTTATCCCACTGGCGCCATATATCCCCGCCTTGTCTGCAACTTGTAACGCGGCAAACAAGAAAACTAACAACAATAAATTACTGGCCACTTTAAATACAAACCCTGCCAGGTCAGAATTACCTAAGTCATTGACTAATGATTTATCCGCAACCGTTTGAAGTATAGGTATGTCTCTAAACTGGTTAGAAATTACTGCTGTAAGGTTTAAAAAGAATGCCATTATTGGAGTAAAAAACGCGTACTTTAAAAATGCATCCCACCAAGTTTTTCTGTATTGTGCGGTAGAAGGAAGCACGCCACAAGCATAAGCAATTGGAGAAATTAACAACAAAAGCCATAAGGCAACAATTCTAATTACCAGGAAAACCGCAATGGCGGCAAATACCATAAAACTCCCGAGAGACATTGCCAAAAAGAATAACGGTTTAATAATTCCGGCAAAAGAGGCATCTGCAAAGGCTTTAGTGCCATACAAATCCCGGTAGGTGCCCACCATTAAATCTCCGGCCAGTGACCGGATTACCGTGACATTCGCGGGCAAAAATTGCGCTTGAATGGTATCTGCCAATGCCAAAATCGCTTGGGCAATAACCAAGCTAAAATTAATCATTAACGCGGCTAAAATTAACTGAATTAAGAGTGGTCTGGTCTGATAGCTATCCACCCTAAATAATGTGGCCAACGCAATTACCATTAGCGCCACAATAAAGAATATATTACAAATATTTCTAATAACTTCCCAGCCCGGATAAATCACCGCCACAAAAGTGTCTGTGTAAACGTGAATAGACAACATAGCCTGAATTAAAGGCGCTATGAGCCAATAAAATAGTCCGTAAACCAATTCTTGAACAAAACCAATCAGAACACCAATAATTTCATTAATTATTGACGCCACTGAACCAGCCAAACTGTTTCCAGGAGTTTGGTTTGGAGTGGTCACCAACGAACCATTTGCAGGGACACCTTGTGGGCGGGGGTCCGATATATGTTGATTTAAAATAGCTGTATCCGGATAGACCTGCAAAAAAACACTTTTTGCTGGAGAAAAAGAGGTATTTGTGCCAATACCGGCCAATTCAAAAGTCGGATAGACATACACCTCATGCACCAAACCTTCATTTGTGGCGGAGTTTATTCCTAATTTTTCTCTAGCTGAAGTATCTAAAGAAAGTGTATAACTGAGTTCATCTCCTTGCTTTAAGGTTATGGCTGTTGCAAAATCTGGCTTTAAACCTGTTTTTACATCAAAACTACAATTATAAATGGACGAGCCCACTAAATTTCCGAATAAACTAGATATATTTTTACAAATTGTATCATTTTGGGTTTTTTCCACAACCCCGACAAAAAAACCGTTAATGGCATCAGAAGCACCACCTCTTGTCAAACTATCCCTAATTGGTTGTCCAGCCCGCCCTAAGACAATCTGACTTGGACTTATTAGCTTTAATTTAACGGGTATATTAATGCTTCCTTTTTGGTCAACTCTATAAAAATTGTCTCCTACTGTTAGTTCAAATTTAACATCTTTAGCTTGAATTGCGGTTGCTTTGGCGGAATTTGGCAAAAATAAAAACAAACCACCTAAAATTAAAAAGGCAATGCTAATAAAAAATGACGGTTTTAGCTTGAAAAATTTTGTTTTTAGTTTCTTAACCAAGGTATTAAAAAAGCTTAAGGAATAGCTATTTTTCTTTGCAAATTACTCTAAAATTATACCATAATTTTTTAAAAACCACAAAATTTTGCAAAGCCAGGGCAATTTAAGCTTTTTCTTACTTTTCCACAGCCTAAATTCATAAAGGCTGACCCGGCACAGCTTGAATTTTGCTTTCTAAATCCGTTTTACTCCTACCAGAACCTAAAACCCCAATGCCACACAACAATACTTCAACAACAAAAACCCAACCTTTAAACCTCTTACTAAAACAATTTATCTTCATTCTACGCGACTCTGTAATTACAGAGTCGGGTAGAATTGTCCTAAAATTCAATATTATTAAAATTTTAAATAATTCCTTTTTCTTTAAAATGATCTTTCAACTTTTTTAAATCTTCCGGATCTAGTGATACAACCTCCATAACTGTGACAAATCTTTCCACTTTATAATACGCCGATGCAAACCCAACTTCCTCCCTCGGGTCAAACGGATAGACCCACACAGTGCGCTGAAGCGGATACAAACCCATCCTTTTTACTTTCTGTCTAAATAAATCGGCATTGGAGCGGTATGGATTAGACGGGATATCCGCCAGCGCCAGCCACCAATGCCCATCCCATTTGCGGGCTCGCTTAATTTGCATAAACCTAAATTGCATCATGTCAATTTGTTTTTGCCCCTTGCCGGTAATTTTTATGGTAAAATCTTTGCCGTTCGGTTCCAGGATTACATAACCTTTATTTTTTAAATAGTAAAAAGTTTTGGCAATTTTTTTTCGCTGATCATCACGCTTAGTATTCCATTGAGAATAAGTTTTCTTTCTCCACGGAACTTTATCCAAAATTTGAAACAGATTTGGCGCAACCGCCGCCACGGTAATAACTCCTGCCATCACCGTAACCGCCAAAATCACTTGGGCAATATTTTCAAATAATTTAATTTCCGAATTGCTTATTTTAAACTTTTGTTTTGGCGCTCCGGATTTTACTAAATCCGAAATATTTACCTTACTATATTTATCCATATTTTTAGGATTAAGGGTATTTAAATCCTAAATTAATTATACTACTTTTGCAAAATTTGTTAAATTTTCAATCCTCTCATCTTCATAAATTAGTATTCTACGCGACTCTGTAATTACAGAGTCGCGTAGAATACTCGCAAGTGTTATTGAATAAATGTATTAACAATTACCGAGCGAACAATTTAAAACCCCTTCACAATTTTGTGAAGGGGTTTATTTAAACTTGTAATTATTGTTGTGGACCACGAATCTCAATCACTCTAGGCTCGCCACGAATATTTAACGGCTCTTTGGTGGTGAAAGCACCGGCGACTTTTGGTAGCGCGTCATTATTGTACGCTTGAGTTGAATTTACGTTAATGGCCATAGTTACAGATGTCATGGCTCTGCCGTTTGCATCAAACACAGTCAATATATACCCGCCACCTTTAGTGGTACGAATTGACTTACTACCATTAAGTGGCAACTTGTTTGGAACTGTTTGCTTAGTGGTCTGATCTGTTTTAGTTGTTAAAATTCCATCTCCACCGATAGTCACAAAACTGGCCTTGTCCAAAAGAGCTGTGACAACATCCCAATTCAAAACATATTCATCACTATAATTTGAACCTCTTTCGGCATTAAACACTATGCCTTTTCCTAAATTTTCTGTAGCATTGCTGTATAATGCATCTGTACCGGCTTGAACAACTGCATTAGCCACTCTCTGTTCATTAATTATGGCCGCACCTTTGGCCCCTTCAAGTCCGCCAAAGATCATACTAGTGCCGATTTGCGATGCTACATCACCAATTAAATTCATAAAGCCGGGTAAGTTATTATCGTTATATTGCCCTAACTTACTGCCAACAGATTTAAATGCTTCGTCTATACCTTTATCTATCAAACTTGCCGGGGATACAATAGCTTCGCAAATAGTAGTGGCTGGCGACGAAACATTTTGTGGTAAAACTTTCATTGCATTTCGAGCTGCGTCAAAATCAGCTTGCGCTTTTTGCAAATCGCTGTCCGAAACATTTTGACCTAAACCTTTAGCTTGTTGAAGATTTTTTAATAACGCGTATCGGTCATCAAACCTGGCACTAGCCATTTTATATTGTTGGTCAACAGATTGTTGTTGTGCCATACTGCCGGCGCAGGTAACCGGAGTTTTTAAACCGTTTCCTTGAGTAACCTGAGCTTGAGCATATTGCAAAGATTGTGCCCGGGCTTGATCCACGCCCCCTATATTAGTAGTGTGCTGATAATAAGGATTAGCTACTGTACTGCCTACGTGAGACATTTTAACATAGAAATCCGGATCATTAGTGTCTAAATACTTTGGATCAAAACCCAAAGCGGTATCGGCCGCTACAAATGCATAAGATGGCACGTCATTGCGTACTAGCGGGTTTTCTAAAATCGCTCTGGCCATAAATTGGCCTTCGGACCCGGGGAAATTTTTGCGAATGAACTGGTTGTCATACATTAACGTGGCCACCGAGTCTGTGTATTGCATGACGTTACGCACTTTATAATTACTAACCAATTTTTGCACCAAGGAATTCGCGACCGACTTACTGGTTTTAATTAAAATATTAAAAACCAAAGTTTTCCAAAAACCTTGTTTGGCGTTATTGTACCGCGCCTGAGCATTTTCCAATTTTGCCTTATAGGCTTGTATAGCAGAAGTAATTTGAGTTATGTATGCTTGTTTCTGTTGAGCAGTATAAGCGTTCGGCGCACCAATTGCATCCACAGAAGCAATTGAAGTATTAGCGCATGTAATAAAAACTTGATACGCGGTTAACTTTGCGGCAAGCCTGACCATTAAAACCGAATCCCCACCAATTAAAGACAAACCCGTAAAGCCAAGCTGAGAAGCATTGTCAGCCGTGTCCGCGGTATTAACCGCCGTTAAGCAAGCAGCAAAAGTAGCTCTAGGCGTAACCATAGCTGCGGAAAAAATCGCATTTTGAACTGATGAACCACCATCATTAGTTGGAACCGGATTCAGCACAAATTGCGCCGAAGCAGAAAGCGGAAAAACCGCCAGCTCCCCTGCCAGTAAAATTATTGTAATATATTTTTTTATATTTTTATTGCGCATTGTAAATTTGAACATCGGTTAAATTAAATTTTTCCGCGACTAGCGAATTTTCCGCATCTAGATCCTGTTGGCTTTTTAAAAATTCCTGTAAGTATTTTCCCACCAGTTCCGGGTTAGTGTCGGCCTGGGTAAAATTTTGTAACACTCCAACCGAAGCGCTGTACTGAATTATTTTTAACTTTTGTAATCTCACCAAACTTTGCGGTACAGATAATTTTTGCAGAGCATCTTTGACCGCATTTAATTTTTGTGCTTGCGCGTCTATTAACTTTTGGTTGCTGGATGAAAGAGCGGTTTCAAATTCACCAGAGTCTACTACCCCTGCTTCAATACTATTTGCTTGAACAAAATAATTTTTAATTGCTTCGCTTGAATCCGCAATAGTATTTACTTTTACTTCGTCTAAAGAAAGAACTACTCCCTCTGTGCTCGCTCCCAAAACTTCTCCCATGTCCACTTGTGACACGGTGCCATCTTCATTAATAACGCTCGGTCCGTCGTTGGTGTTGGCCCCGGCCACCAGTGGCATAATGTCCCCTTCCGGTTGAACGTAGGCATAATATTTTGGCACGTTGTTTTCCGCCACATTGGCAGATTTTTTTATACTAAAAAGTTGCGGTTGTTTTAACCAAGTTAAACCCAATAGCACAATTAAACAAAACACCACCGCTCCTAAATGTCCAAAATTAATCGGCGGGCTTGTTTGTTCTAAATTTGCTGTTTGAATATTTTCCATATATTTATTTTAAAAAATTACGGGGCGATACTTGAACCGGTTAAATATAATGTCGGGGGGCAGATCCCGGTGGGAAAATCTGTGGCCATTCCCAACATGCTATTCCCGATGTGTGAAATGGTGTAGTAAAAATAATCGTAAATTAAAGTAGGCACCCAAGTATATATTCCAATTGTCCCGTCAGTTTTCAAAACAGTAACCTGCAAACCACAGGCTACTGTAGGAGTAAAAATATCAAAGAGTCCCGGTAAAAATCTGCCCCCTACTGCAGCCGCACTCGCCTCCTTGGGCACCAAAAAATTCCCGACAAAAAGTCCGGTAATAATTATCATGACTGAGGTAAAACGTAAGGTGGTTGACATTTGATATATTGATTTTTGTTTTGATTTTACTTAAAGTTTTAGCGAAAAAAATATCTTATCACATACAACAAAAAATATCCTTGCGGGAATAACAATATTTAAACGCCCTCTTTATAAATTGTATTTTTCTTTTGGTTTCTTTGCTGTTTCTAACTTAACTACTATTATTATAGCATATCTAAAGAAATTTTGCAAGAGCAAATAAAAAAGTGTATCATAAATTAAGTCTTATGAATTATTTTACAAAAAAACTCTTGGTTTTGCTGTGCATTGTGCTTTTTTCTGTTGCTTGCTCCGGCAACAACCACTCCCCCGCTTCAAATATAAAACCGGCTTACGATTACTCCCACAAATTGGAAATTGGAAAAGAAATTTTGTTAGTGGAAGTTGTTAGTGACGAAAAAAAAATGCAAACCGGATTGTCTAATCGCGAAAAGTTAAATAACAATAACGGTATGCTATTTGATTTCGGGGTGAAAAAAGTAGCCCGAAACTTCTGGATGAAAAATATGTTGTTTGATATAGATATAATTTGGATTGCGGACAAAAAAATAATCGGCATTACGCCGAATGTTCGTGCCCCCAAAAAAGATGAAGGATTTCCGCCAGAGGCGGATCCGCCTCTGGCGGAAGAGATTAAAGATTTAAGATTGCCAACCTACCAAGCTCCTGCCGAGATTGACCAAGTGTTGGAAGTAAACGCCGGCTGGTCAGAAAAAAATAAAATAAAAGTTGGAGATGAAGTAACTAGCGTCAAATTCTAATGTCTAATTTCTAAATCCTAAACAATATCAAAATCCAAATAATACAAATTTTAAAACCATACTTTTTTGTTTTTGATTTGGCATTTTGAAAATTTGACTTTGTTTAGAATTTGGAGCTTAGGATTTAGAAATTCATAATGTGCCCTAACTGAGTTTCTCGACAAGTCTAATCCAATCTTCAATCGATAATTCCTGCGGACGACTTGTGGGTTTTATTTTTAACTGGTTTAAAATTTCTAGGGCGCGAGCTTTATCCAATCCTAAATTATTTGTCATGGTGTTGTGAATTTGTTTTCGCTTGCCGGTAAAACACGCTTTGACAATTTTGAAGAATTTTTTTTCGTCCGCTAATTTATAGCGCGGAGTTTTGTCCAAAGTAATTTTTAAAATGGCACTGTCCACTTTTGGCGCCGGGTAAAAACTTCGAGCCAGTACCGGCGCGACTAATTCGGGCACGCCGAACAGTTGAACGGAAATTGCCAACACCGAAAGATTCCCCGGCTTGGCACAAACATTTTGCGCCACTTCTTTTTGCGTTAAGATGGTTACACTCTCCGGTTTAATTTTTGCGTACATTAACATTTTTAAAATTTTGCCGGTAATGTAGTACGGGATGTTGGCCACGACTTTATAATTTAACTTACTCCCCTCTTCCAAGCGATCGCTGAAAACTTTCAAAAAATTAAATTCCAGAGCATCGGCAATTTCAAACCGAAAATTATCTTTAAAATCTTTTTTTACATTGTGTAAAATTTGAAAAAACTTTGGGTCTTTTTCCACGGACAATAAAAAACCTGCACGCTCAGCCAACACGCGAGTAAGATTACCTACCCCCGGACCGATTTCCAAAATGTTATCTTCTTTGGTGACCTTGGCCGCGTCGGCAATATCTTGCAAAACAAACTCGTCAATTAAAAAATTCTGGCCATAGGTAAAATTCGGCTTAATGCCGTTATTGCGTAATAAACTTTTTAATTGTTCGACGTCCATATTTTTTCTCATACAATTGATTTTACGAAGTACGAAATTATACGAACTTACGAATTCGTACATTAGTACATATTCGTACTTCGTAAAGACTTAAAAGTCCATTGGCTCCACGCTAAGCTCGCCATCATCATCTTTAAAATGATTTTTGGCCAGGCCCTTGTATTCTATATTACTTTTTGGTAAGACTTTTAAAATCCGTGACGGTGTGTTTACCTGCAAGTTACCAAAGACCCGACGATTTACAGTATACACCAAATACAGCCGTTTGCGTGCCCGGGTTAGACCGACATAGGCCAAGCGAACTTCTTCGGAAAGTTCGTCAGGATTTATTAAACTTCTAGAGTGCGGCAAAATTCCTTCTTCTAACCCGACAAAAAAGACGTTATCAAATTCCAAACCCTTGGCTGAATGCAAAGTCATTAACGTGACCACGTCGCGCGCGTCGTCTTTTTGGTCAATTTCGGCGAGCAGAGCCACCTCTTCCAAAAATTCCTGCAATGCTTTGGCCCAAGGCAGATTGCGAAATTTATGAGCCACGTTAATTAACTCCTCCACGTTTTCCCAACGCGACTCACCTTTTTCACTGCCGTCTTTAACCGACCGCTCGTAGCCCATTCTTCTGACAATTTGAGTCATTAGCTCGGGCAAAGTCGACCGGGCATTAAAATCACTCAGTTCTTCCAAGGTGGCAAAAAACTCCTGCGCCGCGGTAAAAGCTTTGGGCTGAAGTTTTACTTCCGCAAAGTGAGTGCGAAAATCTTTTAGGCTCAATTCTTGGCCCGTGGAATTTAAATTTAAAATAAAATCCCTAATTACTGCATACGACTTATCCCCCAAGCCCCTGGCCGGCTCATTAATGACACGCTTTAAAGACACCAAGTCGCGATAATTTATAACCAAACGTAAATACCCCAGCATATCTTTAACTTCTTTGCGGTCATAAAATTTTAGCCCCCCGACAATTTGGTACGGAATCGAGGCTTCAATTAAGGCTTCTTCAATCGCACGACTCTGTGCGTGTGTCCGATATAAAATACAATATTCGGTCAAAGCATCATGAGTTTTGGGCAACTGCGGAAGCACTCCACCACTGCCTCGGCTAAAATTCGCGGAAAATTGCGCCTGCATCTTTTTTGCCATAATAAACCGATCCAAAATGCTATACCCTTTCTTTGGCGTTATGTCTTCCTCTGCCTCGTATTCCACTTCGGTCTTGGCGGGACTGGCCAGCTTCACTATAGTTCTGGCTACAAATTCCGCCTCGCCCCGCTCATCCGCCTCGCAGGTTAGGACAATCTTCTCGCCTTGGGGATTTTCCGTCCACAGAGTTTTAGGTTTTTGCTCGGGGTTTAGCTCAATAACCTTTTGTGCCGCTTCCAGAATATTTTTGGTGGAGCGGTAATTTTGTTCTAATTTGATTACCAAGCTTTCCGGGTAATCCTTTTCAAAATTCAAGATGTTAGTAATGTCGCTTCCGCGAAACTTATAAATACTTTGGGCGTCGTCCCCGACTACAAAAATATTGCGGGAGACAGCCAACATCGACAGCAGTAAATACTGCGCCTGGTTAGTGTCCTGATACTCATCTACTAATATATAGGTAAACTTTTTTTGGTATTTTTTTAGCACCTCGGGGAAATTCTGAAAAATTTTCACGGTCAGCATTAGCAGATCGTCGAAATCCAGGGCGTTTTGCTTATACAGCGCGTCCTGATAACGGGCATAAACTTCCACCAAACGCTCCCGCAAAGGAGATTCCAAGCCCAAATTCAACTCATCCGGGGTTTGGAGCAAATTTTTTCCGCGAGAGATTAGCGCGCCAAACATGGATGCCGGCAATTTTTTACTGTCTATACGTAAATCTTCCAATATCTCCTTAATGGTTTTTTGCTGGTCGTCAGTATCAAATATTACAAACCCACTGCCATAACCTAAAGCGGTAATTTCGTGACGCAAGATCTTGGCGCAAACCGAATGAAAAGTGCCCATGGTTAAACTATCTGCTGCGGTTTTATTTTTGGCCAATAACTTACTAACCCGCTCGCGCATCTGTTTTGCCGCCTTGTTGGTAAAGGTCAAAGACAAAATATGCTCCGGCGTCACCATCTTCTTCTCTATAATATAAGCAATCCGATTGGTTAAAGTCTTGGTTTTACCGCTACCTGGGCCCGCCAAAAGTAAAATCGGCCCCATTGGCGCTGTTACTGCTTCTTTTTGTTTTTCGTTTAAAGAGGTTAAATCCATCTATTTATATTATCACAAGAATAACTATTCTCACACTCTAGCCGGATATCTGTTAAGACCCCTATATTACTCCTTATTTAAGCCAAAAGGACATAAATTAAGCCTTAAATAAGACATTTTTTGCCTGGTTGTGGATGAAATCCTTGCCCTCTCCGGGTGGGGGTGTTAAAATTCAATTTAGAAATTATAGAAACAATTAAAAATATTTACGAAAGTTAAATTTTAGCTTCGGTTTGATATTTAGAAGCTAAAATTATTTGTTGCCTATCTGTTTACTTTCTTAAATATTTCTTATCATTTCTGACCAGTTTAGGATTTTAACGGTCATAAATGATAAAGGGGACTTTATTTCCGAGATAAAATCATGGCTAACTCAATTTAAGACGGTTTATACCCGAGTAGCCTTTTTTATACAACAATATAACAAAAAGCTCTTTACTCAAATTAAAAAAAGAGCCCCACATTTGAAAAAGCTACACATTGATAGCTTTCCGGCCATACATATCAAGCACATGGACTGGATGGATTTTTTATTTAAATTCTCCGGCGAATTGCTTGTTTTAATTTTGGCCGTTGTGGTTTCGGTTATGAATTGGCATTTTTTCTCAACTAAAAATTATCACGATAACAGCCTGGCAGGAAACTTTTTGAGCAATCACTCGGAAATGAATCGCAAGCTCTCGGCTAAAAACAACAGCATTGTTACTTTGGTATCTAGTAATAGCTTTGTTCAGCAGGCCATGGCCGAAGATTTTGTCGGGTTAGATTCCCAAGGCCTGGAAGGACAAGACAGCAGTAACGACGGCGCGGATATAATTACCGGGGATGGGACTTCCCTTTTGGCTCCGAACCCGGACAGTGTCAGCAGTTTAATCGCCAAACAGGTTAAAATCTACCAAACTCAGTCCGGCGACACCTTGCCGAACGTTGCCAAAAATTTTGGCATTAGCCAGCAAACTATAATGTGGGCAAATAAACTAACCTCCTCAGCTATTAAGCCAGGATGGCAGTTGTTAATTTTGCCGACAGACGGCGTTTTAATTAAAGCCGATTCCAATACTACTCTACCAGACATTGCCAAAAAATACGGCGTAACCATGGAAAAAATTATTGCTTATAACGCATTAGACGGCGCGGAAGATATTGAAGCCGGACAAATTGTAATTGTTCCCGGTGGTGTCATGCCGGCACCCCCGGTAGTCAAAAAGGCGCCGGTAAAAAGAAATGACGGTAAAGTTAAACCCGAGGGCGTACAAAAACCACAAGTGGTAGATAACGGAACCGGACACACCTTCCCTTGGGGTTACTGTACTTGGTATGTGGCTACAAAAGTTCATGTTCCTTGGGGTGGAAATGCCAAAGCTTGGCTAACCAATGCTAAAGCTTACGGGGCTGTGGTCAGTAAAACCCCATCCGTAGGAACTATTATGGTTTCCACCGAAAGTCGTTTCGGGCATGTCGCTTACGTAGAAAGCGTCGATGATAATGGATTTACTGTTTCCGAGATGAATTACGTAAAATTCGGTAAAACCAATACTCGTTGGATTTCCAAAAATAGCCCGGTTATTCGAGGATTTATAAATCCGTAGAATAGTAGATAGAATTTAGCATATAGCATATAGCATTTAGTAGAGCCCGTTCCGATATCGGAACGGGCTTTGTTACTTGTTACTTGTTACTTGTTACTTGTTACTTGTTACTTCCCCACCGTTCCGTTGCCAAAAGCCACGCCTTCTACATCGTTAGTAGTTAAATCACTGGCTGAAACATTTACACTTTCGCCGGTAAAGGAATCTTTGGCTGTAAAATTAATGTTTTTAACCAAGGTTGGAGACTGATTAACTTGAGAGGCGGAAGGATTAAATTTAATTTGAAACTCTAAAGTTCTGGTTTGGGCAAAACGGCCGGTATTGGCCGGCAGTACACCGACATTCCAAGTTAACTTGCCGGTTGAGGAGTCGTAAGATGCATTTGAGGCCTCGCCAGTATTATAACTGCCGGATACCAAGGAATTCGGCCCCAATGGAATAAACGCGGTTACCACCCCATCGGCAAAATCATTTGTGGAATTATTCAAAGATAGCTTGACCTTATATACGCTTTGCCTGCCCACTTGCGGTGGCAACTGACCGGAAACAAAACTTAAATACGAGTTAATAGAAGACGGACTGGAAACTTTTAAAGTTAAAGCATTACCGGAAAAATATGCGCCGTATTCATTGGACTTAATTTTAATATTGGAAATAACCGTTAAATTTTTGGCGGAATCTTTTACCGCCGGGTTATTTAACTGTAAACTAAAACTTAATTGTCCGGATTCATTTGGTGCCAAATTTTCCAAATTGGATACCGTAGAAGCATTCCATAAAATGGTATTATTATTGACTTGTCCGCCCTCCGCACGAAGAGTGGATAAATTAATCACCCGAGAATCCAAAGTGACCATAATATTTACGCCGGTGGCCGCGGTGCTGGCATTGTTTTGATAGCGAATGCGATAGGTTAAATTATCTCCCGGCTTAACCGCACCATTTGTTGTTGCCGGCTCCAGCTCCTGACTGACTATTAAAGGTGAGGTAGAAATTGCTGTAACAAAAGTGGAAGAATTTTGAGTTTGAGCCTGGCCATTACCGTCTAAAACAATAAATTCCGCCACAGCTGTTTTTGCCTCGCCCGGATTTACTGAGGAAAAACTCCCCTGAATTTGGATTTGTCCGCTGGCTCCTTTGGCCAGTGTGCCAATGTTCCAAGTATCAGAACCAACTCCCGGAGACGGATCTGCGCTAGCAAAAACAAAGCCTTGCGGATAAATCATTTTAATACGCGCATTTTTAACTTCTGAGTCGGAATTGTTTTGATACTTCGCGGTGTAAACAATAATTTCCGCGTTATTGGCGGTTTGCGGACCCGAAAGCTCAACTAAAACATCGGACGCAACCAGGCGCACCACACTGACCTGATTTTTAACAAATTCCGATGTAAAATTTGCGTAGCTGTAATGCAATTTCAAACCTAGCTTTTTTTCGTCATTTACATTGCCACTGGCTTTGGATTTTACAATAACCGTAGCATTTTGCCCCGGAACCAAATCGGGCACAATAAACTTTGTTCCGGAAATATTTTCCGCATTCGGCACACTGCTAATGTAAGAAAAGCCGTCCGGGTAAATTAACTCTAGCTCTGTCTTGGTTAATTTTTGGGTGTCGTTATTTTTAATGGTAATTTTATAAACCGCTTCCCCGCCACTAGCCACATTTTCCGGTACACCCACACTTATATCCACATTAGCTTCTTTTGGTGCCACCACCGCCGGCTTTTTAAATGCCAGATACGACAAAACCGCAATAATCGCCACACCCAAAACTATGGCTAAAAAATAAAACCTATTTTCTTTAAAAAAACTTTTCGGCTGACTATTCCCGATCTGGTGACGCAAATCACTGTCTAAAATGGGTGTCTCAACCACTTTGGTCACAAATCCTGCATTATTATTTACTGGCTTATCTAATGGTGTTTGGTTATTTTCCATATGTTGTATTTCCTAAATGCTAAATACTATCTTCTATCTACTAATTATTATACCACTTTAAATTCCCTTTAAATACACTTCCGATTTTATTTTCCGTTCCAGCTGATATTCAATAAATTCCGACATTAAAGCCTGAAGTTGGCTTAATGACTGTGGGGAAAATTTTAATACTGCCACATCTGCCGGACGAGCGGTTTTTAATTGCAAAAATAGCTGGTACCCTTCCCAAGTAACCGTTACACCGCCCGGATTTGACGAAAAACCGCCTGATGCGGGGCTAAAATACAGTCGTTGGTCAGAGTGAGCCTGTGGAGGATAATGAACCGCAAAACCCACAGTTTCTAAAGCGGATAGTTTAAACTTTAATAAACCCAAATCCAATATTTCGACATTTGGACTTGAATTTAAAAATTCCAAAAAGCTTTCAAAAATAAAAAATAATTTTTCATTTTTTTGCTCATCGGCGGAAAATTTTAAAACAAATTCCAAGGAATAAAAGGCATAGCGTAAACCCTCCAGATTTTCCCGTAAAGAAGAATAAGTTTTAACGGTTTCCACACCAATAACTTTAGGCAAAGTCCCGGTCGTGACCCGAACCTCCACAAAAAACAAAGCCTGCAATTTTTGTTGCAGTTTTGATTTAGCGCTCTTAACCGATTTCGCGAGCACGCGAACCTTCCCCTGTTCCTTGGTAAACAGAGTAATTATTTCGTCGGTATCACCGAAAGGCTGTTTTTTTAAAATAATGCCGGTGTATGTATTTTCTCTCATATTTTACGAAGTACTAAACTCTACGAACTTACGAATTCGTACTTTCGTATATATTCGTACTTCGTAAAGTCTTATATTTTGATTATTCCCAACCAAATGGCTTTTCCGCCGATCTCCGCTTGGATTTCAAAGTCTGCTTCCACTTCATAGCTTTTGGAAATTTGGCTGACAAAAGTTTTTTTCCGGTCTACCAATTTCAGCAAACAGCTTTCCAAGTTTTCATCTTGGGTATTGTAATATAAATCCACCAGCTCCCCTGGTTTAAGCCCGCTTTTTTTGCGCAAATCCTGAACCTGTCGTTCCAGCTCTCTGGCAGTTCCTTCCAGTTTTAATTCCGGTGTAAGGCGGGTATCAAGGTAAAAGTTTTCCACGGTTCCAACGCCGGGAACAATTATTATGCCGGTGTCCGGTCTTGAATCTTTATCTAATAAACTGGCATCGATTTCTTTAATATTTAACTCTTCCAAAATCAGTTTATTAAATTCTTCCGGCAAATTTGTGTCTTTTTGCTTAGATGAAAAAGCGATTGCGCGGAGTGGCTGGCGTACGGGTAAAGCTTTGTCTTTACGGATTGCCAAGCCCAAGGTGGAAACTTCACGCACTATATCCATTTTACTGAACACGTCCGACTCCACGGCAAACACAGACAAATTGGACCACGAAGCCAAATGTACGGATTCTTTGCCAGTCACGTCTTTATAAATAAAGTCGGCCAAAAACGGCATATATGGAGCCAGCATTTTACTGAGCTCGGCTAAAACATAACTTAAAGTTTCTCCGGCCTGCTTCCCTTCTTGCCCTTCCATTTTTAAACGATCCCGGCTCCGGCGCAAATACCAAGTGGACAGGTCGTTAATAAAGTCCACCATATCTTTTCCGGCTTTGACCGTATTATATTCGTCCAAATAATTGGTAACTTTTCCGTGTAATTCAAATAGTTTGGCCAGTATCCAGCGGTCCAACACATGGTCTGAAGTGGGCTTACTTTCCGGCGCCGTGCCTTTGTAGTACATGCGCAAAAAGCTCCAAACATTATAAAGCAACATATTAACTTTTCGGCTAATTTCCGAAACGCCTTTTTCGCTAAAATTAAAATCATCGCCGTTCATTACCGGAGAGACCAATAAATAAAACCGAATCGGGTCAATGCCGAATTTTTCTATGAGGATGTTCGGGTCGGGAAAATTATTTTTGCTCTTGGACATTTTACTGCCGTCCTCGGCTAAAATATTTCCGGTGGTCACCACGTTCTTAAACGGGGCTTTTTCAAAAATGGTGGACGACACGGCATGCATGACATAAAACCAGGCGCGGGTTTGCGCAATATATTCGGCCACAAAATCCGCCGGGAATCTGGCTTTAAACAATTCCTTATTTTCGAACGGGTAATGCAGTTCGGCAAACGGCATAGAAGCGGACTCTACCCAGCAATCCACCACTTCCGGAACCCGGCTCATTTGTCCGCTACACTTTTCGCACTTTACTTTAACCCGGTCTATATAGGGACGATGCAGATCAATAGATTCAAGATTTAAAATTTCGGATTTTAGATCCTGGCCTCTTTCGGTTAAATCTTTAATCTTTAATCTTAAATCTTCTGATTCCGGGTATACTTCTTGGAAGTTGGTTGATTTAGCAATTAATTCTCCAATCGAACCAATACAAACTACATCTCTACAGTCTTCCCGGTCGCATTTCCAAAACGGCAAAGCCGTAGCCCAAAATCGGTTGCGGGAAATATTCCAATCCGGCGCTTGCGCCATGCTGTTGCCGAACCGGCCGTGCTTTAAGTGCTCGGGGTACCAATTTATATCTTCGTTATTTTTTATTAAATCTTGCTTAACCGATTGAATGTTAATAAACCAAGCAGGAAGTGCATTGTAAAACAACGGAGTGCCACAACGATAACAATGCGGATAGGAGTGGGTATAGCTTTCGGTTTTATAAACTTTTCCGGTTTCGGTTAACTCTTTTAAAATAATTTTGTCGGCATTCTTAAAGAACACTCCGCGCAAATTTTCCGGCGCCATTTCCATATAATGGCCTTTGTGGTCCAACATATCCACGCGCGGTAAATTCTTGGCCTTGGCTAACTGATAATCTTCTTCACCATACATAGCGGCATTATGCACAATCCCCGTACCATCGGTTGTGGTCACAAAATCGGCTATATAAATTTTATGAGCCCGGTTATTTGGGTCTGTAATTACTCCCGGATAAAGTGGCTCATAAGACAATCCTTCAATAGCGCGCGCCGGAAATTCCGCCACAGTTTCATAAGCGCCCTCAATTATGGACAGTCTATCTTTGGCTAAAATATAGCGCTCCCCATTTTCCTGTTCAATTAACACATAACGAATATCCCCGCCAATATTTAGCGAAGTATTTCCCGGCAAGGTCCAAGGTGTGGTGGTCCAGGCCAAGCAGTAAGTTTTATCGTTAGTAAGGTCGTTTATTATTCTTTGCCGAGGGGTCAGCCTAAACTTGGCGTACACCGATTCTTCGGTCACGTCTTTATAGCTGTTATCCATAGCCACTTCAAAATTAGAAATGGGAGTCTCACAGCGGGAACAATAAAGTAGAACTTTACGGTCTTCGTAAATTAACCCTTTATTCCAAATTTGTTGCAAGGCCCACCAGACCGATTCCTGGTAACTGGTATCCATGGTCTTGTAGGAATTTTCAAAATCCACCCAGCGTCCCATTCGGCGCACGGTTTTCCCCCACTCGTCGGCAAACTTAAGTACGTTGTCCCGACAGACTTTATTAAACCGGTCCACGCCTAGTTCTTCAATTTGTTTTTTGCCAGAAATTTTTAAATTTTGCTCTACAATATTTTCAATTGGCAAGCCGTGACAATCCCAACCCCAACGCCTTCGGACAAACCGCCCCTTCATAGTTTGGTAACGCGGTATGGCGTCTTTTATAGTGGAAGCAAGAATGTGACCGTAATGCGGTAAGCCCGTAGCAAAAGGCGGACCGTCGTAAAAAATATACGGCTCATACGTCTTTGTTATTTCCAAAGACTTTTCAAAAATTTTATTCTCATCCCAAAATTTTAAAATATCCTGTTCTAGTTTATTAAAATCCGGGGTGGTTGATGGTTTTTGATTATTATCCGCCATAGTTTATGTAAGTCAAGAATAAAAATATTAATCCAAAAATAATAAATAAAATTCCAATAATGTTAAATAAATACCTTTTCCATTTAACAGATACTGTTAAAACCTCCGGTCCCATTAGCTTTTCTTCCTGAGTCGTAACTCTAACTAATAAATTAATATTAGATAAAATTAATATACCAACAATTATTATTAAAAACCCTATAAGTATTTTCATAATCTAATTATTTGCTCTAATGCTTTTTATCAGCGTTATCTGTTCCCATATGCGTATCCGTGAATTACATTTCTTCCGGTGCCTCTATCCCCAAAAGATACAAACCATTTCTTAACACCTGCGCGGTGGCGGTAATTAACTGTAATCTAAAATTTCTAATCTTTTCATCCGGTTCCTGTGACACCGGGACTTCCTGATAAAAAGAATTAAAGGTCTGGGACAGTTCAAATAAATAATTACACAAGTTATTCGGCAAATAGTCTTTGGTTACTTGGGCCACAACTTCCGGATAAATCTGTAATTTTCTCAAAACTAAAGATTCGTGACTGTTTATAGTTTGTAAAATTTGATCATTTGAAATTGTTTGAAAATTGGAAATTGGAAATTGGAAATTGCTTTTTCTTAATATCCCATAAATCCTGGCATGGGTGTATTGCAAGTACGGACCGGTATTCCCTTCAAAGGACAAAGCTTTGTCCCAATTAAACACAATTTCCGTTTTGCGGTTATGGGACAGGTCAAAATATTTTATGGCCGACAGTGCCACTTGCTCGGACACTGACTGTTTATTTTCCAGTGCCGGATTTTTTTCTTCAATAATTTTTATTGCGCGGGCTCGGGATTCTTCAATCAAGTTCTTTAAACTAATAGTTGTGCCTTTGCGGGTAGAGATCGGTCCTTCGGGCAAAGACATAAAACCAAAATCCACATGTTCGGCAGACTCTGGATCCGGCAAATAACTCGCCTGCTTGGCAATTTCAAAAACTTGATTAAAATGATGTGACTGGCGGTTATCTACCACATACAACATTTTTTCCAACTTCATATCTTCAATTCTATATTTTATAGTGGCCAAATCTCTGGTTAAATAAGTGGTGGCTCCGTCAGACTTTACAACCACGGCAAACCCCATTTTTTGCGGTTCTAAATTCACCACTTGCGCGCCTTGGGATTCCACCAATAGCCCTTTTTGTTTTAAATCCGCTAGGATGGCGGGCATTTTATCTTCGTAAAAACTTTCGCCCAAGTTGTGATCAAACGGCAAAACATCTAAAATTTTGCGGTAATTTTCAAAGTCTTCCAAAGATACCCGAACAAACCACTGCCACAGCTCGCGATTTTCGGTATCCCCTTTTTCCAGATGGACAAATTCTTCTTTGCCTAAATCCCGCAAGCCCGGGTCTGTTTCAATTTTTGCGGACATTGCCACATATAATTTATTCAGTTCGTTAATCGGGTCGGCTTCAATTTGCTTTTTATCACCGCCGGCTTTTATAAATTCTTTATACGCAAACAGTAAAATTCCAAATTGAGTGCCCCAATCGCCAATGTGCGTATCTGATACCGCTTTAAAACCCTGACTGCGAAAAACACGCAACAAACAATCACCGATTACCGCACTGCGCAAATGCCCCACATGCGGAGGCTTGGCCACATTATTTTGAAAATATTCCACAACCACGGTTTTACCGCCTCCGGTTACCGAACAGCCATATAAATCACCCTGATCCAAAATTCTGTTTAAGTTAGTCAGTAAAAATTGCGGGGATAAAGTAAAGTTTATAAATCCGCCGACTTCCTGCATGGTGACTAAATCTTTAGCAAGCTCATTCTCCTGAATTTTTTCTATTATTTTATTTGCCAGCTCTTTAGGATTTTGCTTTAATTTTTTGCCCAAAACTAAAGCAGTATTGGTGGAATAATCCCCAAAGCTTAAATCAGGAACTTTTATATCCCAACTGTCTAAATAAGACGTTAACTTTAAGTCCGAAAGCGCTGAAGCCAACAAATGACTTATCCAATTTTTTCCTGTTTCATTGTTCATGATACTACCATAATTACCCTACTACTATAACATAAAACCCACCTGTTTCACAAATTCACCTGCTCTGGAAGAGGTGTCCCCTCTTCCAATTCAATTTTATGGTGTAATGAGGAATATTCTTGAGATTAACGCCGATGGTTTTAAGCCTAAAAAAATGCTAAAATTATTCTATCTTTATGAAATCTACTCAATCCTCTTTTGGCGGAAAAATTTTCGCTGACAATAAACGAGCCCGGTTTGATTACGACATTAAAAACACTTTAATGGCGGGTTTGGTTTTGTCCGGACCGGAAGTAAAGTCCGTAAAAATGGGAAATATATCTTTAACCGGTGCATATGTTACTGTCTCGATCTCTGGTGCTTCACTGATTAACTGTCATATTGGTCCTTACAAGTACGCCAAAAACGAAAAGTATAACCCTACTCAAACCCGTGGGCTTCTTCTAAAGAAAGATGAAATAAATGAACTGTTGGGAAAAGAAAAAGGACTAACCATAATCCCCTTGGAAATATTTTTGGGTAACCGAGGTTTAATAAAAATGAAAATTGGCTTGGGCAAAGCCCGCAAAAAAACCGACAAACGCGAATACATAAAAAAACGCGACGCGCAAAAAGAGATTAGAGCATCATTTTAACAAAAATCATATTAACATATTATCATTTTAACATCCTAACATACTATCATCTGAAACAATCATGTCGGAAACAAAAACTCAATTTAATTATTTTGAACTTTTGAAAAACAAAATGAATATTTACGTTCATTTTGTGTATAATTTTACTAAAAATTTCCCGAAAGAAGAAATATACGGAACAACTTCTCAGTTACGCCGAGCGACTTTGTCAATTGTTTTAAATTTTATTGAGGGGTTTGCTAGAAAAAAAATTGCCGTAAAAAGAAACTTTTGGGAGATATCTTATGGTTCGCTTCAGGAATCAAAATATTTAATCGGTTTTTGTGCGACAGAAGGATATATTAATCAAGAAGATTCAATAAAAGCAGAAAAGATGGCAGACGAAATTGGCGCCATGCTCTGGAAAGCTTTAGAACCCTTGTCAGATTGTTAATTTGTTAAAATGTTAAAATGTTAGCATGATAAAATGTTAGAATGACCCGTATGTCTCCCCAAACAAAAGAAAAAATCTATCTCCTAATTATTGCTCTATTAATTGCACTCTGTGGGCAGTTTTATTATTCCTATCGTTATGTTCCTGTAACGGAACGACAAGTTAAGGTTTATTACAATCAGGAACGGGAACTAAACAAAGAAATAATTAACGTGGTTCGTGATGCTGACCAATTTGTATATTTCGCAGTCTACACCTTTACCCGGGCAGATATAAAAGACGCGCTACTGGCCGCTAAACAACGCGGGCTAAAAGTAATCGGCTTAACCGATAAAGATCAATACCAAAAACTGGATTCTCAACAAAAAATTATAGACGAACTTAAAAAAGCCGGCATTCCGGTTTACACACAAGATCATTCCGGGATTATGCATTTAAAAGTTGTAGTTACGGAAAAAGCCTATGCCTCCGGCAGTTATAACTGGACCGCAGCGGCCACAAATTTAAATGACGAGGTTTTGGAAGTCGGTCATGACGAAAGCCTAAGGACAGTTTTTCAAAATATTTTGGAAGAGATGTTTGCGAAATATGGCCAAAACTAACTTGCACAATGGGAACCATTGTGCAAAAACGGAAATGATTAAAATCTATGGTATAATTAATGTACAATAAATTAATCACTAAACAAAAATATGGAAACCAATCAAAATCAAGCCCCAGTAACCCCTCCTAGCTCACCAACAGGTTTTATGGAGCAAATGGAGCAATTTTTTAAAACTTATTTACATGACAAGGCGCCTTTTCATTTTCCGCCGAATGTTAAAGAATTCTTGGTAAAATTTGGTCCGTGGATTACCTTAGTAGTCCTGGTGCTCTCTATCCCTGCACTATTGGCAGCCTTAGGTTTGGCCGCAATATTTATGCCGGTTGTGGCAATGTCAGCCGTCAGATCCGGCGGGTTTGGAATTATTGGGTTAATTTTTTCTCTAGCCTCTTTGGCTTTAGAAGGTTTTGCCTTGCCGGGTTTATTTGCCAGAAAAATGCAAGGCTGGCGATTAGCTTACTATGCGGTATTGGTTTCCACTTTAGGCAACTTACTCAGTGGCGATATTATTGGAGCCATTCTCGGAATAGTTATTTCCATGTATGTATTGTTTGAAATTAAAGACTACTATAAATAAACTGATCAAAACAAAGAAATTAGGAAATTAAAACAAATCTTGTATGAGCGAATTTGCTAAAATGGACATATTTTTTGTCATTACCAGCTCCGCGGTTGTATTACTCGGCATTCTTTTTGCCGTACTAATTGTCTATATAATAAAAATTTCTCGGGATATTAAATATATTTCCCAAAAAGCCCGCGGTGAAGCAGACCTTATTTCTCAGGATTTATCGGAACTGCGCCAAAATGTTAAAGACAAGGGTGCCAAGTTAAAATTTTTCGCCAGTTTTTTCAATAACCTAAGCAAGAAAAAAAAGTAAACTCAGGGTCTGTTACCGAATGTGCTTTTTGATGCAAAAGGAGATGGTTTGAGGAAAATTTTCAAAATAAATTTTGATGTTTACCTGGAAGGAAAGCGGATAAATTTTTTTGGAAATTTTACCAAACAAGCTCATTTTGGGCAAAAATGACATTCGGCAACAGACCCCACAAACGAAAGGGACTGTATGCAAAAAACCACAAAAAAAATTGCCGAAGGACTAGGACTTGCGGCTTTGGCCGCCGGCGCGGCTGCTACCTATTTCTTTTACGGCCAAGACGGTAAAAAGAACCGCAAAACCTTAACCGCTTGGAGCAAAAAAGCCAAAGAAGAAATGGTTAAAAAGATTAAAGGCATGAAGAAGGTTAGCAAAGCAAACTACGAAGTGGCCGCCAAAGAAGTCTTAGCAAAATACAAGCAAATAAAAAATATTGACCCGAAAGACGTGGAAGTTTTGGGTAAAGAGTTAAAAGGTCACTGGCAAAAAATTTCCGGTGATTTAACCAAGCTTGGCCAGACAAAGAAACCGGCCGTTAAAAAAGCTGTGTCCAAAGCCAAAAAGTAATATTTTTCAGCGTGCAACCAAAAGCTACAACTACCCTATATTTTATTCGCCACGGCGAGACCATAAAAAATAAACAGCATATTCGCCAAGGTGTACAAATAGACGACTATTTGGACACCTTAGGCGTAATTCAAGCCCAAACCCTGGCTAAGTTAGCCTTGCATTTGGATTTGGATGTTTTGTATACATCACACTTACGCCGAGCGGAAGAAACGGCTGTATATATTAACAATATGTTACCGGAAAAAATTCAAATTTTCCACGACTACAGATTAACCGAACGGGACTTCGGCAGTTTAACCGGCAAACCCATGACCGAGTGGGACAAACTACTTCCTAACCATAAAGAATTGGAAGCGATGCAGGAATACGACTATCGCCCATTTGGCGGAGAAAGTGCCGACGATGTGCGCCAGCGTTCTGTCAGCGCGGTATTGGATATAATAGAAAATTTTACCCATAGCAACATTGGTATTGTCACCCACAATGGTGTTATTCGAATTTTGTTATTCCATTTTCCTTCCATTACCAGAATTTACCGTGGAAAAGACGGCTCAGATAAAGACATTACCAACGCGGATATTTATGAATGGGAAATAACCGACGGCCGAATTGCAAATTTAAAAAGCTTGCTAAAATAAAAATTCGCATAAGATTAAATTATATGTCTAATCGAATATTTTTTATTAGATTATCAAAAATTTTGTTTATTTTTGGTTTTTTAATAATGTCTTTAATTCTCGCTCCCACAGTCAAAGCCGTGGCCGACATTGAGGCACCATCTGCGCCACAAAGTCTTTCAATTCAAGCCAACACCGACACAACGGTTACGTTAAGTTGGATTTTTTCCATAGATAACTCTATGGACCAAATGACATACACTGTTTACGTGGACGGCAATGCCAAAGGCACCACCACCTCAACCACATTCACCATTACCGGCTTAAGCCCGCTAACCACTTACGCGTTTACGGCCAAAGCCAACGACAGCTCGGGCAATACTTCGGCCTTGTCCAACGTCCTTACCGCCGGTACCACAGAAGACCGCGTGCCACCTAAAATTGAAATTTTATACCCGCTCAACAACGCTTCAGTTGACGGAGCCGTAACTTTTACCGCTTCTTCCAGTGACGATGTTTTATTAACCGGCTTACAATTTATTCTGGATGACCAAAACTTCAGCAGTGTTTTAACCGCCTCCCCTTTTACAGTAAATTTTGATTCCGGTTATTATACCCCAGGCAGTCCGCATCGCTTAAAAGTTCTGGCCTATGACAGTTCCGGCAATATCGGTACAGCCAGTGTTTATTTTATTGCCGGCAAACCCACTGCCTCTGCCCCTTTAGCCATCCAACCCACACAAATTACCAATAATTCGGCAGTTATTATTTGGCAAACCACTAATGGCACCATTGGCACGGTTAAATATGGTCTAAGTACGGATTATAATTTACAAACCCAGGAAAATTCCTACTCCACAATCCATAGCGTCACTCTAACCGGGCTCGCCAGCAGTACCACTTATAATTATTCCGTTCTATCCAACGGTACCGGCTACACTACTGCTTCCTCATCCAATTATACTTTTACCACATCTGAATTTGCACCGGTTGACCAATTAATAACTTCTACCGGCAATCACCCGGACGGCACCCTTATTTTGGACGGCTCCACAGTCTATTTAATTAAAAGCGGATCGCGCACCGCTTTCCGCGATGAAGCGGAATATAAATCTTACGGCTATAATTTTACCCAAGCGGTAAATGCAAGCAGTCAAGATAAAGACTTACCGCAAACGGGAATTTTAAAAGCTATGGAAGGTTCACTGGTCTTAGATAAAGCCGACGGTAAAACCGTTTTTATGGTAGGAACCGGCGCCACCAAACGCGGGTTTTCCTCTGCTCAAGTATTTACAGACTTAGGTTATGTATTTAAAGATTTGACCCAAATAAATATGAGCGATTACCAAACCGGACCGGCCATTAATTCTGCCTCCCAGGCTCACCCGGACGGCGCTTTGGTGCTGGATAATAAAACTGTGTGGTGGATTCGTGGAAATATCCGACAAGGGTTTGAATCGGAAGCGGTATTTAACACCTACGGCTTTAGCTTTAGTAAAATTGTGCCGGCAAATTCCGCTGACCTGCAACTGGCGCAAGGAGCGAATGTAAAATTCCGGGACGGTACCCTGGTTAAAGACGGTAATGATTATTTTATTATTTCCAACGAAAAAAAATTAAAATTTTCTTCCGATTCTCAACTAACTTCTAAAGGCTATAAACTTTCCAATGTGCTTTCCGCTAGCCTAACCAATTACGAATCCGGCGGAAATATAAATTAAAATTTGAATTTAAAAAAAGTTTAAGGCAGGAGTCCTGGGTGCGGACGCCTGCCTTGTTTGATCTTGGGGCACTTCTTTTTCGGCACTAGTGGATATAGAACTCCTTGTGTCCCGATCTACGGAACCAGGTAATCCCTTCGCGATCGCTGGTAAACCACACCAGTTCCAAGCACCCCAGGTGATCCTCGGGACCCACAGAGAGAGCCTCCTCCTGCTCATCCCTCTCTGTCTGCGTGGCCAAGCGAACCAGCACGGCGTGGGAGAAATTGCTGTACCGACTTACCATGCCGTGACCCTTGAGCAACTCGTTGGATGTCAGCATCATGGCAGTTATCCTAAGAGCCATTATTTGAGAATCCAGAACTCTGGACCCCATATAGAACAGCCTCTCCTGCTCGTCTAGGATTAGAGCCCCAGCCGGGTTGCAGGTAAAGCCCATCACTGAATGCTCTTTGCAGAGCTTTGCGAGGGCCTTGTTTTGTCTGGCGAACGTTGGATCCGTCTCCTTCATTTCACCTCCATTTTATGCCAAGTTTTTTCGTAGTCAAAACTCAGCGGTAAAGTATTATTTCATAAACCAAAATATAAATCAAATAAAAATAGCACGATTTTAACGGCCGTTAAAATCGTGCTATTTTTATTCTCTGCAGAATTTAAATTACATTTTTAAAAAATCCAATAGTTTGTAAACTATCAAAGCCGGCCAGACCAAGGCTTTTAGTACGCCCAAAACCCCGGCCCAAAAGGTGGCGGAATGTTGAATATAATAAACCGCCGCGCCCAAAACCGCCAAACCATAAGCCCCACCCATTGCAGACCTGGTATGACAGCTACCACACTTTCCCACACAAGAAGTATTTGTTTCGTTGTCCATACATTTTTTTAAATTAATTCTCTTCTATTATAATAGCAAAAAGCCTGGTAAAATCCAGGGTCTAATTTTTTTCTTTTATCCAACCATGACATAAATTACGCGGCCGCGTAATTTATGTCATGTATAAAAAAAGACCCGCCAAGCTGTGATGCCTGGCGGGCCGTGAAGTGAGCAGTTCTTCTTACTTCAGTTGTTGCAAAGCTGCAGCCGCCTCAGCCAACTTTCGTTCAGCTTCAGCGATTGCCGCATCTTTTTCGGCGGCCTTTTTCTCGTTCTTGGACCTGATGTGGACTTTGCGGCCGGCAACCAGCAAGGGGTAGAGTTGCAGAACTCTAATTACCTCGCGGTAACTGTTTGCCGGGTAGCCCTTTAAGGTAAGTTCCCCGTAGATTTGAGCCAAGTCTACTTTTTGAATGTTGGCTCGTTCCGCACGCCATGACAGCCCATGCTGGATAATCTCCCAAAGGACCCGACGAGTCGGGCGGTTGAGTGGACTGTCATGCAGGTGCGAGGCCATTCCGTAGCGTACCATTAACTTGGCGATGGTCGGCTTCAGTTTGTGGAAGAACTTGATGCTGCTGTCGAGACTTGCTTGTTCTTCTTCACTCAAATCGCGATACTCCACACCGTACTTGTATTCCAAGACCGAACGACAATTCCAGGTTTGCCGGAGAAAGTGTCGAGTAAAGGCAACGGCTTTGGCGTCATATGACGATTTACCGTTACAATCCAAGTTCGCCTGGTCACAATTCCAGTAGGTTCCATCGAACCATCGTTCCGGGTTAATGAACCGGATAAACGATTCGGCGAGTTTGGGTGTCAGGAAATATGATTCGTACTTCATCTTGTTCCCTAAACCGTCGTCACTGGAGAAAACAAAGACCCGATTGCACAACTCCATCCAGGCTTTGTCAGCCAACATCCTCAGGACTTCCTGTTGGGACATGTTGCCAAAGATGGTTGCCTGCTTGTATTCAGGTACGGTGAAGTTCTTGGGGCTGTTGTGCCCGTCAGCCACCGACAAGTAGTGACAGAGCATGTCGATGGTGTCGTCTTGCTTCCCACTAAACTGGAGCAGTTGCAAGCCCCAGTGAAGCAAAGACATGATTTCCTTGAGGTTACCCGCTTCTACCGCGGTTTTCCACTCCTTAAACCATTCTTCAATGGTTGGCGGGGTGAACTTCAGGTTTCGAAATTCCGGCGCGTTGAGAAACACACCAGATGGATAAAACTGCTTTGAAGACATTTGTCTTCCTCCTTGTACGTTACACCGCCTGCTAGGCAGCGATTGAATGAATAATACACCAAATTGCCAAAAATAAAAAACAGCCCCCTGGCTGTTTTTTGGTGGACAAGAGGAGTTGTGGTTAAGACAAATGCTAGACTTTATGCGGAAATTCGCCCCTAGAGCTAGGCTTTATATTTGATAAAAGCTTCTTTTTAAATTTTTTAGACACAAAATTATTAATTATAGGGGTGATGATGGCGTACAATGAAATCCTTAATTTTTCTAGTTGCTCAACTGACATTTCAGTAGGGCCGATTTTTTCTTTAAAGTCTTTAAAAGTTAGCATGATAGTAATATTTACGTTGCAGTCTTCTATTTTCTTTCCTGAATAAGTTTATTTAACTCCTGTAATTCATTTTCTAATTTTGTTTTAGTAACTTTTGGGTATATATTTGAGTGTACGATAATATTCAAGTAGCCATATATAGAATGTCGATTTACCTTGTCAGCGACTCGTAAATGCGCAACAGCAGCGGTAACGGCTGGCATGACAAAGTTTGATAAGCCCTCTCTCATTGATTTAATTACCCCTCTAGTATATTCATTACTTACCTTGAAAACTGCTTCATCTAATCGTTTGTTCCTATACTCAGATATCATTTCACGATAGTCTTTGTAAATGTTAAATAAATCCTTATTGGTTCTGCTCAACATGTGATTTGCGTTAAGCAGCTTATTTACTAAACCTAAATCTCTAATAGCAAAATGACTTTTATCATCAATAGTCATTTCCGCAAAGCTACAAGAGAAGGTGGCGTTATTTTGTAACGCATGTTCCCACATCCCCATAAATTCTATGTTGTCATTTAATTCTGTAAGGTTTAAGGCGAGTATGCGCTCAAAAGTGCTGATAGCAAGCTTCTCCTGGTTGTATCTTTGATAAGATGCTTGAAGTGCCCATGCTAAAAACGTGAAAATTATTCCGCTGGGTATGATTTTTATAAGTGGCTCTAAAAATTCCAACATATTTACATAATTAGTTTATTAACTACAGTTTACTCTTATTGAAGGTCAAAATCAAAAAACCGCTTTATTTAGCGGTTTTAGATAACACATGTGGGGAGTTAAACACCTAGTTAAACACAATATTCCTTATATTTAAAAGCTTTTTTAGAATAAATACCAAAAAAACCTTATCTGGTGGACAAGACGGGAAATTCGTCAAACAGGCTATTTGACTATCTTTCCAACTTTTGGCGGTATTACCAATCTAGTATTACACTTCAAGATTTGTTAGTAAATGCGTAATTTTTATTATAAGGATTAACCACAACCCGGGTATTAAACAATATGAACGGCGCAAGTGATTTTATTTATAATCTCTGGTACCAAGCAACAATCCTGCCAACAATAAAAAATATTATTCCGTAGCCAATAAGCAAAGTACCGGGGTTATTAAAATCAATACCTGCGGTAGGAGTTGGGTTTTTACCAAGAACAAAAAGCCCACTTAGAATCATTACAACGGATATAATTATTATCCATTTTCCCGCCTTGCCCGATCGGTTTCCGTGAACAACAACCTTTGTTGTTCCTCCGATACCCAATAAAGCTGCGATTATAACAACAACAAGTCCGGCTATTATATTTATAAATAATTGGCTCATATATATTTAATTTTCTAAAACTTCTTTGAACTTCCAAAAACGCCCGCCGCCTATGGGTATTAAGGAGTCGATTAAATCATAAGTTTGCTGCTTTGTAGTCGGGTTTTGGTATAAAATTTTTAACACCGTAAGTAACTCTTGGTCAATGTACATAGAGGCGTGGTGTTGTATGTCAAACTTATCCGGGTCACCAAGAAATAACCTTACAATTTCCAAAGTCTGCTCGGGAGACTCTAAAGCAAATTTATCAAGTAAGTGCATGAGGCCGTATTCCCATTCCAAATCTCCTTTAGTCTTCTGTAAAGTCCTTCTAACATGCTCTGCTAGCCATTGAGTGTCGAATATCTTATTTTCAGTACTTAGCCAATAACCGAATCCATTTAATATTTCTGGGGAAGAGATATTCTCAAGCGCCCAGTCCCACAGTTTTTTTAATTTTTCTATATCAATTTTTTGAGACTCAAACCAAATTCGATCCTTATCTTTAGAAAAGGCGTATCTTCCAATAAAGGAGAAAAATTCTTTTTGTCGCTTAGTATTTTCTTTACTCCAAAAATAAGTAAATAGTTGATTCTGAAAATCAAATTCTGGGAAATGAACAAACGCCAATGCTAAATGGGTAGCAAGGCCGTCGTCTATATCCTTAAAAGGTTTTCTTTTTTTGAATCCCGTATAATCTATCCCTCTTTTATATAAAGAAGTAAAGTTTTCGAACATTTCTTTATACACGTTCGTTGATAGATAGCCTTCCCAAGCAGCTAAATATAAGTCCTTTTTTGAAGGGTCTGTAGGGAATATTTTATCAATCAAATTTGTTATCCATATTTGGTCACGAAAATAGTAGAAAGGTAAATAGTGACCAAACATAAATTTTATCGATTGTGTATTTTCTTTATCTAGGGTCTTTTCATATAGCGTTTTAATGTCCGCTGAAATCTTTAACTTTTTTTCCTTATCATTTTGTTTGCTATCTTGATAAACAAACAAATTGAATGCCTCAAATGCTCGACCCCTTACAGTATTTATCGCTGTGGTAAAAAGATCGCTATCCTCGGGGGATTCGTCTTTAGGAACAGGATCGGGGTATTCAAGTAAGTAGTCTAAAATACTTAATAAAACATCTCTGTTCTTACTGAAATCTAATTGGGGCTTATCGTCACCTCTAAGTAATTCTTGTAGGTCATCACTCATGGCACTATGAACGGCCCCCCAGTTTGATAGCCAAGAGAGGGTTGGTATTTTCTTACGTTTAGTTTTATCAAAAGGTTCTTCTTTTCCCGATTTAGTAATACTTTGAAACGTTTCTATTAAGTTATTCCAATCAACATCTTGGGCAATCTTTTCCTTAATAGATTCTTGTATGCCTCTGAAAAATGAGTAGGTATAATGAGGGTCAACTTTCTGTCTATCAAAGAACAATTCAGAGTTATTAACATAGTCGGTTAACCTTTTTTTAATATCCATGCGCAAAGTTTCTGCTAATCCTTCTGCGTCCAGCGGATTATAAAAATTCTGTTCTTTATCTAATTTAGGTAGATTTTCCGGTGACCATTCTTCTTTTAGTCTAGAAGCAATTTCAACAACAGGAATTGAATTAAATTCCTCAATTGAAACCGGGCCTTTGCTTCTAATAGAACCGGCTATACCACGGCTTATCGTAGGCGAAGGTTCGTAAGAAGCGTTGAGTGGTTGCTTAAACAATTTTTTAGCTTCATCCCTATCTGCTTCTGATAAAAAATCATTTATGCTACATGCAATCGCCCAGCCGTAATGAGTTCGCCACTCTTCCTGGCCAGCTTCGCCAAAATGCTTAAATAAAGCAGTGATAAACTCTTTTTGTTTTACAGAATCAAAAATAGAAAAGACTTTTTTGATAGTCTTTTCATACTCCGTTCCCATAATTAAAACGGAAGCTTTTTTATTTTCAAAAATCCTAAATAGCGCTTTCTCAAGCTCACTTTTAAAAATTTCTGGGCAAAGACTCATCACAAACAATCTAAGTCTCCACATAGACTGACTATCGGGTAAAGATTTAATATACTTGTTA
Source organism: uncultured Candidatus Saccharibacteria bacterium (assembly GCA_964477745.1). GTDB lineage: Bacteria > Patescibacteriota > Doudnabacteria > UBA920 > UBA920 > PALSA-1336. The sequence continues at coordinate 34,827 of CAYZEI010000006.1, forward strand.
TATAAATCCTTAACTAGCTTCGGGTTGTCGCATTTTTCACCTATTGCTTTTACAGACAGCAACTTAATAACAGCTGCTAAATCCCTCACGTCATCCCGGTAGGAAATATGTCGTTCATCGCCAATTTCAAGAGTAAAAAAGTCAACATCAAAAAGATAAAAGGTTTCGCCAATCAGTACTTGTTTTATCTCCAATAAGCACAACCTCTTTCATCACTTTTGTGACCAAAGCAAAAGCGTCGGCTAAATTTGATTCGTCAACTTTGGCTAGGCGGTCAAATATTTGAGTGTGACCTAAGTCAGTAAAGTAAAAGGGGTTGTCTGTAGAAATACCTTTATTCGTTTTTGCAATATCTTCGGACGTTCGAACTGCTAGAACGGCCTCTGCTATTTTAATCAAGCTATCATAATCTTTAGCTTCAGCAAGTTTTTCAAAGATTTTTTCATACTCAAAACCCCACCGATTGAAACCCGCCATGAGCTTTGGCCAGTTCTCGTTTCGGATTTTTTCAGCCAAATAACCGATTTGTTTAGCTGGAAGCTTGCTGGTTATCCATAAAAATCTATCAACTACTTCGGGGTTAAAAGAATCTTTTGAAATTGGGACTTCCAAAATTATCCGGCTAACTTTTTCGGGCTCCTTTTCAGCAATATTGACTAAATAATTTAGCTCCGTGGTTTGATAAGAATACTTAGTTGGATCCGGACTCTTTTCTTTGATTTTATCCAAAAAACCATTCTTCCAAAGCCAATCTAACCACCTAGTATCCGTTTTTGTAAAAAAGTATCTATTTGCGTCTAGTCCTTGCTCGCGAGAATCACCACGTAAAATTTCCCTCACCTTATTTGGTGTGGTTGCTTCCGGTCCCGCAGCAGTGACCGCGTCTATTTCTTTGTGAAGTTCTAAATTCTTCATACCAATATCTCAAAGCTAAGTATGGCTCGTACAGCGTCTTCAACGAGCTTAAATTTTTCCCCGGCATTATCAACTGAAATTTTTCCGTCCCTCACATCAATTAAGCATTTTATCGCTTCATCTAGTGCTGTCAACTGTTGGCCGGCGTTACTAAATCTATCAATTTTTTGCAAAGCAAGCAGGGTATTACCAAAAATTCTTATATAAGCTACTGCCGCAGCTTGGCACGAACCATTTTCGGAATTTTTAACCGCAGCTTCATAATCAGTTCGTGGGTCATAGGAAGAACCTCTTTCGTTAAAAATCCGTTTTATATCTGAATATATAAAAGCTTGCTCGCCGCTCAAAACCGGATCGCTGCTGGGCGGGGCTGCGGTCGCTTCAGTTGGAGTGCCAAGCCTTTGGTTGCCGGCACCAATGTTTACAGAACTTGCGTATATAGCGAGCTGTGTTGAACCGTCGCCTCCTTGCATATGTGGGCTATGTTGTTGTATTGGCGCTGAAATATCTCCTCCGGCGGTTGATGTTGCTGAATGAGGACTTTCTGATATTGAAGAGCTGGCTTCGTTACCTGAATTATCTTCGATAATGTCGCCCTCTGCTAATTGCTGGGTGGAGTTAGGGCTGCCTTCCAACTTTTGTTCGTGTTGGTGTCGAGATTTGTCGGTATTTTTATAAAAGAATTTGTAGATATTATTTGCTTTCACTTTGACATCAAAAATCGCGCCGAGGACTGCGCCTAAAATCGTAAAAAATAAATCTTTTAAGAAACTAGCCCAACCCGGATGAACTGTGCCCCAATGTGCGACAGAGTCCAATAATTTGGCTATTTCTAATGATACCTGCATAAGTTAAAGTCAAAAATTTTTCCCTTTACTACGCCTTATTTTACCACTAAAAAATCGGGCTGGCAAAGCGCCAGCCCAAAGTTATATAGCTAATTTTGGCTCGGATTTTTTAGGAAATATAGAATGACTGCAATATTAAGAAATAGCCCTAAAATGACCGCCGGTATGGCTGCGGCCCCGCTATTACCCGAGTTTAGGGTCGCGAGCCACCAGTATTGCTGTGAGGTTATACTCGCAATAATTTTAATGTTAAAAATCGTATACACTACTACCGCTAAAATTCCGACCCATTTTCTACTAAACAAATCCCTATATTGCATGGCTTTATCCTTAGTTGATTAAAGCCGGCGCAGAAACACAAAGCCCCACGCCAGCCGGTCCCTTGCGGAACCCATACCCCTTTCGAGATATGACTCGTTGAAAAGTTGCTGGACGTGAGGTCCAGTATTTTCAACGAGTTTTGCGTGCCATGCCCGGGCAGGTTGCTCGGGTTTAGGCATTCAGTTGTAGCTCAATTTTACCAAATTCGCGCTTAAATATCAAGGCGCTTTCACGATGACGACCACGTGCAAAAAGGACGCTTGGCAGACACGGCGAATCCTAGAATCTGTTATTCAAAAATTCAGATTACCCCAGTACCTTATATTCAGAAACAAGAAAAACAAAAAGCAGACAGTAAACAGAGAGGATGGCACCGTGCCGACACTTTGCAGGCACATCTGCGACACATTGTCGCACTATTTACCACAAAATACCCCTGTTTTTAGGACATTTCAGCATTTTCAAAATGACGGGTACAACAAGAAACAATTTAAGAATAAAAGGATGATATATAAATTACCCTTATTTCAGCTCCTTGCCACTACAACATTTCAGCGCCCTGAAGGATTATGGACAAATTACACCAGAGCACGTAAAACCTTAACTTGTATTGACTTATCAACTTTACGAAATTAACATTTGGTTATACAATTTTAGTATCTCACATGCGCAATAACAGGCAGGCTTGGGTCAGAGTCTACTTTGTTGTTGTGTTTTATTTTAAGATATTTTATGAACCCTTCCTAGAATAGGCCAGCATAGCCAACACTCATAGATTCTGGAAAGCCAGAATTTCCCGTTTGGTCTTAACTTAACAGCCAGACGGAGCTGAAGATTTTGCGGTGAAACCAGCCCGCGTCAGTCAAAAATTGAAAACTAAAAAACTTAACACCCAATCTTCCGGCTTCAATTCGACCGAAGTTGAACCCGAGTTGTTAAAAGATTCGATCTCCGATAAAAGAATAAGCGAGTATAGGCAAATACTAAAAGATAATCATAGCTCTGACGAACAGGTTAAAAAACGCTTAAGCTACCTTGAATCCCTATGCCACAATATTATAAGGCTTGAAATAATAAATTATCAAAATAAAAAATGAGTAAAGCAAGGAAAATAAGAATTATAAATGAAAATTACCCCTACACAAAAGCAATAATATATTGCCGTGTTTCTTCAGAGCGCCAAGTAAACGACGGACATGGCTTAGATGGCCAAGGAGTTAGGTGCCATCAAAGAGCTGAATCACAAGGTCTTGAGGTGGTTAAGGTATTCCGTGAAGAAGGTGTGTCTGGAAAACTGTTTGACCGTCCGGCAATGGCGGAGCTTATAGGGTATTTAGACAATCATGCAAAAGATAGGTTTGTCATTATCTTCGACGACTTAAAACGCTTTGCGAGAGATTTGGAAGTTCATTTAAAATTGAAAGCGGAGTTAGTTACTAAACGAGGGGCAAAATTGGATTGTCTTAATTTCAATTTTGAAAACAGCCCGGTTGGTCGGGCAATAGAAAATATTATGGCGGCTACTGCACAATTAGAGCGCGAACAAAATGCAGAGCAAGTTATAAATAAAATGAAAGCACGATTAGAAAAAGGCTATTGGGCTTTTGGCCGCAGAAAAGGTTATGACATGGTTAAGAATCCTGTTCATGGTATGCTTTCTGTCCCAAACAAAGACGGACAAATATTAAAGGAAGCTTTAGAAGGTTTTGCAGCAGGGATTTATATCCGCAAAATTGATGTTTGCCGTTTTCTTTTACAGAAGCATTTTTGGAAGACACAAAAAGCCGAAAAATATATTGATAAAATAACCGATATAATGCGCGATCCTTTTTACGCTGGTCATATTGAATATTCTGCTTGGGAAGTCTCGCGCCGCAAAGGACATCATCAAGGTATTATTTCCCTTGAGACTTTTGATCTAATACAAAAACGCTTGCGTAAAGTTGACCTAAACCAGCGCATACGTCTTGATACATCGCCAGACTTCCCGTTGCGTGGAGTAATAATCCACGATGAGTGTAAAGGGCACCTTACGAGCGCCTGGTATCCCAATGGTAAGGGTAAGAAATACCGCAAATATGTTTGCCATACTAAGGGTTGCCCAAGCTATAATAAACCTTTCTCCGCAGATGAAATGGAAAGCAAATTTGCAGAGGTTCTGAAAAAGGGAGCTGTAAAAAAGGAAACTGATTTGATTTTAAAAAAAATATTTGATCAGGTTTGGGAAGATGAGGTGGCAAAAATAAAGGAGTCGGAGCAAAATTCAGAGCAACAAAAAAGAGCCCTTGAGAAAAGGCTCTCTGACCTTACAGATTTAATGCTAGCAGCTAAGTCCCCGGCGCTGAAGCGTAATTATGAAAAACAGTCAGTGAAAGCGGCTAGCGAAATTGAGACAATAGAGGGAAAATCAACGAATGGGATCGACCTAACTATCCCTTATCAAACCGCGTTAGAAAAGGCCACTATGTTGCTAAAAATGCCCTACATTGCTTGGAAAAAGCTCAATGTCCACGAACAGCACGCCTTGTTTTTTTTCTTTTTTCAGGAAAAACTTCCTTACTCTATAAAAGAGGGTTATCAAACCCATCAAATTCCTTATGCTGCAAGGCTATTTGAAGATTTTGTAACCCAAAATACCCAATTGGTGGAGATGCCGGGAGTTAAACCCGGGTCCAAAACTAATTCACTTCCCAATTATTCACAAGATTAGCTAAGTTTAATACCTCTATGACAATAACTTAGCAAATAGTCATAAAGGGTAATTTACGTGTCTTAAGTTTGCGGGTGCAAATCAAATCCGCAAACAGCAGTCCTGTATGAACCCGGGTGTCTAAAGTCAGGACGAACTTAAGGCCGGGATCTTAACTTAATAAATTAAGCTAAGACTGGTTGCAAGTCGGCGTTTTGAAACGCGGCTACAACTTTATTCCATGCGTTAGCATTTGTTTGTGTCCGAGGGATTTACGAGGCTTCAGACTGGCTCGTCTTGCATATTAGAAAATGTCAAAGTCCTGTCAAAATCCGTCATCCCCAGTAGAATCACCTTGCAATTGTTCGCTGGTTTTCACCAACAATATTATCACAAGGAAATGGATACCAAGAGATGGCCAATAGATTTAAATGCATATACACAGCTCACACTGTTGGTTTGCAAGGTAGCTCTACTGGGCATCCCCGTGGGCTCTATAATACCATAAAATTAGCCTTTTATCAATGCTCTAAGTTGGCTACTTATTATAAGTATAGGCAACAAATGGATCATATCTACATTATGATTCATTCCTTTGCCCATTTTTGTTCGATTGATATCATTTAGAAAGGTTTCCCGTTCTTCCATACATTCTCATGTATCTTTGTAATAACGTTTCGCTACCTATTTGCCTAGCCATTCGCATTATTTTTTCGCTGTGACATGATCTACAGACAGTTTTTAAATTACTTAAGCCATTACTCTTTCCATTTATGTGCTGAACAAAAAGATCCCTGCCAAACTTCTCGTAGCTTTCTTCTTGAGTAAGCCCACAATTAGTGCATTTAAAGGCATCCCTTTCTAAAGCTTTTTGTCGATTACCATCAAAATTTAAATGGTCATTTGCCTTTCTAAATCTTTCTTTGACTTCTGGCCGAGTTTTATATTCCTCCATATATTCTTTCATTTTTTTCTTCCTATCATCAATGTGCTTTAAAAAAGAAGTTCGTTGTACTTGTTTAAAATATGGGGATTTAGTATAACATCTCATACAATACCCTCTTATTTTGTGAGGTATGGAGCTAGTTTCACACATCTTGCATTCCTCATAGTCTCTAGCCCATCTTTTTTCTTTTCCCATGTTAATTTTCTCAACAATTTCAGGGAAGTATTTTTTTAATAAAACTGAATCAACTCCTATGGCTCTTGCGTAAGTACTTACACCAAAGAATTCGGAAGGATCTTGCAATACACTATTCTCCCTTATTTTAATTTCAATACATTCTTTCTCATTTTTAGATCTCTGAATATATCTATCGAGTGCGATTTGTTTTATTTCTTCATGAGCTGCAATTTTTAACATTTTCCTGTCTTCTTGACTTAGATAGTAAGTAATATTCAAACTTGCCTTAATTTCGTTTTCCATTTGATTTACAACGATTTGTTGGATTCTGGATCTTGTAACTTTAAAAACCTTAGAAATTTCTTCCAAAGTTTTTCCATTCTTATATAAATTTAAAATCTCCTCATTCCTATTAGACATTTAGGTTATTTCTAATCTTGTATACTTCTAACAAACGGTCATCTTTTAAAGCATTTACCATCTCTGCTAGATTTGTTATTTTATTGGCGGGCACTAATCTTCTGAATCTATTTCTAGTCTCAACATTCGATTTAAAGAGCACTAGGACCTTACTAACAAAATCAGCCCAAATCTTAGGTAACTTATTGTTCAATTCAATTTCTGGAACAAATAAATCTTCTTGGGTCAAAGCGGATACAAGCTGGGAAATATTATTCAAATATTCTCCCTTAGCAGTGGCACGGATGTTTTTAATATCTTTAATTTTGTTTAATTTGAGCAATTGAAAAATACTATTGTAGAAATCCACAAAAGCTTTTGAATAAGGTTCCATTTCTTTTAATTTCTGAGTCCGGGTATTTTTTATGCCTATTTTCTTGCTTTTTATGCCAATAATTTTTGACTTTATAACTCTAAGTGATTGATTTGAATTTAATAAAACCAATAATTCAGGATACTCCTTATTGGATAATTTAAATTTTGGATTTTCTAATAAAGGCAAAGCTTCTCTAAACAAGGAGTAAGAGATTAGCTTGGAGAATTGTCCTTTTATCTGGTTTTTACTTTCAAAGTATTTTTTAATCCTAAGACAATAACTTAAGAAGTCTCGTGTAATATAACTCTTTTTAAGTCCTTCTGCTTTGCCATAAATCTGCCAATATAATTTATGCGGCTTATCGTCATGCTCTTTTAAATAATCTTCTAATTTCTTTCCAACTTCCCACATAATTTCTAAAACGCTGGCACCGCTTGCCCCACTATCAACAAGATCTCTGTACTTGTTATTGAGAGGCGTTATTTGTTCAATTAAATTTAAAATGTTAATTTCGTTGTCTTTCATAAGAGTTTATGTCCTTATTTTCAGTTTGACTTTCCAGACTGTTAAGGTTTTTATTTACCCACGGTTGTAGTACCGATTCTAAAAGATATTCACTATCCGTCAAATCATCAAATAGATCAGTTCTGCTGTTTAATATGGATTGGACTTCGGGCTGCTTTCCTCGCTTGTCAAAAAATTTATCTTTAAACCTAATGGCCATTTGAGAAGCTAAGTAAGAAACAAGACGATAGGTAAGTATACGTTCTCCATATCGGTTTACGTGGGCACGTTCCTGAAAGTCAGGGTGAGTGCTATAGATTACGATCCCTTCGCCCTCGATAAATTGCGACCTTAATGAGGTGCCATCCGCCTTCTTTTGTTCTCTGTCTGAAAATTTTACTGGAAAACCACTCTTCTTCTTTTCTTGGCCTTTAAGATCTGTATCGTCATCAGTTTTAATAACAGGAACATCATCGGTTTTGTCTGTTTCTGTTTCATTATTTCCGAAGCCTCCGCCCGATTTTTTCTCAAAAAGTAAATCGGAAATATCTGACTCGGACACATTAATATCATCTCCCTGAGTGAGCTCGGTTTTAAACTTCAAATTGTATTGGCGAGCGAGTTTTGCTAAAGCCGCTGATAGAATATCCTCTAGTTTACCCATTCCAGTATCAGCAGATTTTTTATTGATTTGGACTAACTCTTCGAAAATTTCATCTTCAAAAGACAAAATTTTATCATAAACCATGCTTCTATTTTCCGATCTCTGGAAGTCGTCTCTCGGTAAAGTTGGACTTATTAAACCCGCTATATCAATATAGCCAGTCAAATTAGAATGACCCCATAATTGCGAACCATATTTTGACTTATTTCTAAAAGACTTAATACTCTGTATTTCTTCAATTCTCCGGCCTTTGTTAACAAATATTGGCCTCTTACTCGGTATAATGTCCTCGGTAATCTTTAAATACACTTTTAATGGTAAATCTAATTTTGTATTCGTAGTTACCCCTCTTCTCGTACTTGCCAATTCATTAATCTCTTTCTGAACTTTTTTACCAAGAAAATTATCATAATTAAAAGGCTGGCAAATTTCTTCTTCATTTCCAAAAATAACTTTTATTTCTAAATCTTGCCTAGCTAGGAGTTGTTCAAAATGTTTTTCTATTTCTTCCTTTAGAACTTGTGGATCCACTTCATTCCACCAATCCTTTTTAAAACCGCTTATGGTGACTAAGGTTCCTGACTCAAAAGGAAATTTATTTTTAGATAACCTTTTCTCATCTTCTACATCCAAGGTATTGCTAAAAAGTTCAATATACAAACAATGGTCCATTTCTTTCTGAACCGTGGTAATAGACATCTTATCAGCGCAAGCCATATAAGCGTGAGCGCCGAAACCAAACTGACCGTTTAACCAAGAAACGGTCTTTTTATTTGACTTCCCTATACTAGTTACGATAGCCAGGAGTCCATCTTTCCATACACCTTCTTTGGTTTTTATACCCTTACTCATACCTACACAGTTGTCTGCAAAAGAAACCGTCTTATTTTTAGGATCGATTGTGACTGAAATCTTTATAGGATAAGGATATTTGCCATATTGATTATAAAGGGTCTCGGCACTATCAAGAGAGTTGTCAATATACTCCATAAATATTCGCATACTGTGTTGGTATATATTGGCTACTTGATTTAGAAATTCGTTTGTGTCGGCTATAGTTTTTTTATATGGCATAGATTTAAAATGTGAAATGCTTGTGCTTTTTAGGATAGTGGAATTTGGACTTGGTCTCTTTGACGGACCGTTCAATCTCCGCGAACATCTTATTTACTTCTTCTTCATTGTACTCGTAAGCACTTCTATTTGAGCAATTACTGAGCACTTTTAATTTTTTTAGAACTTCATTTGTTCTATATGCTCCTAACCGTTTAAAACGTTCTCTTTTGTTGTCTGAAATTTCTTTTGTCATAGATTTGCAATTTTATAATAGTAAGTATATAATTCTAATGTAAGGATATATCATATTTATACCATTGTCAAGATCCTTATATATGTATATAATCTAATAATAAAATAAGCTTCTAACAAATGTACAATTTACTCCCCACCCTAAGTCCACAGGACCAGTATCTTCAAGGGATTCTTTCTAAATATAAAGCGGTTCACCCACTTTTAAATCCCCAATTAAATTTAGCCCAACAGCAAGTAGTTTCTCATATAAAAAATTGGTCGGGAAACCAACTCAGTTCGATAATACTATCGGGGTCCAACGCAAAAGGAACAGCATTGGTAACGTCTGCTGATGTTGATTTATTTATTTCTTTAAAACCTACTACCGTTGAAAATCTAAGAGAGCTTTATAATAAGCTTGATACAAGGCTTAAAGATTTAGGCTATTCAACCTTGCGTCAAAACGTGTCGATTGGCATATATCATAATCACTATAAATTTGACCTTGTGCCAGCAAAGCTACAGCCAGGCCTTACTTCAAACCACTCGATATACAAAAGAAAGCAGGATTCTTGGCAACAAACAAATATACATAAACACATTTCGGTAGTGAAAAATTCAGGTAGAATTAATGAAATATTGTTGGCGAAAAGATGGAGAGAAATTCACAACTTCGAATTTCCATCATTATATGTGGAATTGACCGCCATAGACGCATTAACCGGCTTCAGGATTGGTGATGTGGCAAATAACTTTTGGCGGTTATTAACTTATTTATCAAATAAATTCATTAGTTCTAGGGTAATCGACCCTGGAAATACAAATAATGCGATCTCAGACGATTTAACTCTGCAGGAAAAACTCCTAATTTCAAATCAAGCAAAAGCAGACTTACAAAAACAACATTGGGAAAAAATAATTTGGTAACAAATATGAGCAAAAATAAGATCGATATCAAGACAATTTTCTCTGGCCTCCAACAACAAATGGAAGCCCGCCTAACGCTAAATAAAAAGGTTATAAAACACCCAACTACCAAAGGAGACGCTTCGGAGTTAGAATGGGCAGATATGTTATCTGTATATTTACCCAAACGATACTGTATTGATAAGGCCTTCGTTATTGATTATGAAGGGAATGTGAGCGAACAAATCGATTTAGTAATTTTTGACAGACATTATTCACCTTTTATATTAAAACAAAATGGGGCAATCTATTTACCCGCTGAATGTATCTACGCAGTAATTGAAATTAAACCAGATTTATCATTATCCCACTTAAAATATGCTGCAAAAAAAGCTACCTCAGTAAGAAAACTAAAAAGAACAACTGCTACTATCGTCCAAGCAGATAACCAGAAATTTAAACAAAAAGACCCCCCAAAAATATTAGCGGGAATTCTTACTTTAAATGGAAACTTATCGGTTGGTATGAAACAATATCTTCAAAACCTTAAGGAAGAGAATCGGCTTAATTTTGGGTGTTCCTTATCTGGGGTGCTTTTTACTCAAACTAACTATGACCCCTACGAGGTTGGCGATGTAACTTATGAGTTTAAGACTCTGAAAGATAATCCAAATAGCCTAATTTTATTCTTTCTGAACTTACTTCAAGAATTGAGGAAAATGGGGACAGTCCCTGCAATGGACTTAGAAAAATATATAAAAAATATAAAATAACTAGCACGTTTATAAATCTAAATGGGGACATGACCCATTTAGGCTTTTTTGTACAAAGTTATTTATTCACCATAAACATAAAAATATGCCCGCGGAATTGCTTCCGCGGGCACTGTGCTGAAACTGACTGACTAACGGGTTACTGTGGTAGTGGCCACCGCCCCGCTCAGCGTTGGGAGGTTTGAATCTCCATACGCTAGCGGAATGGTATAGCCAATCGGTACCACGAATGCCGTCACCATATCGGCTTCTTCGTCGACACCTCCGGTGTCGATGTCGCAGATAAAACTTCCATCTGCATTTATTGTTGTTCCAGGGGAACTCCAATATGGTTTTGTCCACCACCATCCGCGAACGCGGATGTAGACCGCGACCTGGTAGTCACTCGGCAGTACGTGCAGGACCGTTCCTGCAACGCTCCCATTGAGTGCATACCTTGGGGTTACAGATGTGAACTGGATGGATGCCTTGCCCGGTCCACCAGGGATGGGGTTAGGCGTTGGTGTGGGAGTTGGCGTCGGCGTTGGAGTGGGAGTTGGCGTGGGGTTTGGACCGGGTGCTGGAGTTTGAACAGGAACCGTTGGGCTCCAGTTGTCCGGAATGGTCTTACCGGAAAACACATCCAACATACCAGGTTTCAAATTCCCTTCCGAATCAAGTACTCCCCAGTTCTTTCCTTGCGGACCTTCATACCGCTCCTTCCACGGTTCGTCGTACGCTTCAAAGTAGAAGTATTTGACGTTCCGTGCACGCGCCCAAGACACAAAGTTCAAAAAGTACTGAGACGCATTCCTGGCGGAAGGCACCGCAGTATTGATGGTGTTGCCGGCACTCGGCCAACCGGTTTCGGAAACGATGATCTCCTTATTCGGGTACTTGGCCTTGAGTTTTTCGTAGTTGGAATTGAGAGATATCATCGCCTCTTCAATTTTCGTCCCCTCCCAGTATGGGTAGGAGTTGAAGAGAACTACGTCGCTTACGGCAACCACTTCCGGGTGGTCGTAGAGCGAAGCGAAGGTGTCAGCCGTGGCGACGATCGCCCCCGGAGCAGACTGCTTAACCCATGAAATATACGTGGCGAGTTGCGGGCCGGTAAGGTCCCGGCGATACAGCGTCTCCGAACCGACAATCAGCATCCCACCATAGCCGGCTTTGTAAGACGCAAGCATACTTTGAAGTTCCAGATCGTTGGCCTGGCTGTTGTTGTTTAACCAAGCACTGAGAACTGCTTTGACTCCATAGCGCTTGCAAATCTTCCCAAACATCTCCATGCCGTTGGTGTTGCCGTAGGCGCGAAGCCACTGAGTATATGGAGCGAGCCGACTAATCCGCTCGTCCAGTTGCTCTTCGCTTACTACAAAGCCCGTAGCCGGATCCTGAGTTCCGATGTACGGACCAAAGTCCAGCCCGTGCAAAACATAACTGACCGGCGTGCCCACCGTAAACGAGATTGGGTTGGACTCGTCGCCCGTGGTGAACCGGAGCCACTCCACCCAACCTCCTTCGGAGGTTTTGGGGAATGCCCCAGACAAGTACCACGCGCCCTTGTCGTCCGTCTTGCCAAGGCTTTGGCAGGAATAAGCACTTGCTCCTTGCGAAGCGCAGTGCTCAACCAAGGCATTCGGGATTCCACCGGTGTACTTGAGTATCCAACCTTGGTTGGGGGTAAAGTTGCCCCCGACCGAATTGTTTATCGTGAGTGTCCCCAAGGTGGGAACGCTAACGGTAAAAGCAATCCTGTTGGACGTTGCGCCGGATGGAAATTCCATCCATTGCACCCAGGTGCCTTCCGTGCCGGGGGTGAACGTCCCTGTGGCTTTCCAGACGCCCTTGGCGTCCGTTTTGCCAAAATTCGGCACGCATAGGGGTACGCGATCCCGAATTTCGCAGTAGGTGAACACCGCATCTGAATGCGGGCTCACGAGTTCGAGCGTCCAGGCTTGCCCCTTGGCAAAACCGCCACCGACTCCACCGTTAATGGTCAAACTCCCGTTGATAACGGGAGCGCCATAGAGACTGACCGCCATAGTTATGACAGCCAGAATGCCTCTGACTTTCTGCATAGGGCCCTCCTTAGGGGACTTCATTATAGTACAAACAGGACACCTACTCAAATCCTAAATTTAGGGAAAAAATAAAATGGAGCCTGGCCCATTTTAGGTTTTTTGTACAAAGCTATTCATTGACAATACCACAGAAATGTGGTATTTTTTAAAGTCTACTTTCTTGTCTTCTTGTCCTCAAACCAGAGACAAAAATGTAGCTGTGTAAATCCACCAGAGGTGACAACTATGCCCGGTACGACAAATCCGTTGCAGTTTCTTGGGGAATCTCTCGCCGCCGCTGACGGCGACAAATTCACGCCCGAAAAGTTCATAACCATGCTCGATGAGTTGTTCGCCGCCGCGAAAAAGAGCCCCAATCTCACGCTGATTGTTGTGGCTCGCCACAATGGTAATGTGGGAATGCTCGGGGTTGCGGGCTCCGAAAGCATCAGCGGAAAGACAGGGTTCCTTGAAGCCCTCGAGCCGGTGATGACAGCACTGCAAAAATAAGGAGGAAGTGCATGTTACATTCAGTTGGACAATTGGTTGACTGTCCCGTAACTTGGGACGGTCACACTTTCACGGTGTACGATGAACGACTAACGCCGGGAATCCAAACCAGGCTGTCAGCAGTAAAAGAAGACTGCGGACTGGAAGACATGGACAACGGCGAAATGCACGGCAAGGTGACTGACTGTAATGCCGAAGGTCATATTCTCTGCCAGTTTGATGCTGAAGGCGCTGGCGTCTTCAACATTGCAGTCCCGCAAGGGATGTATATCGTCGTCTACTAACACCAAGAACAGGCCTTGGGGATTAAGGGCCACACGCAAACCAACACCGCATAAACTCGCAGTTCCCCACTGCGAGTTCTTTTTATTTTAATTTCCGACACTATAGACAAGTACAAAGTTTTTTTGATACTATAAAGCGTCTTTTAAGGAGGCTCACGTGACCCTAATTTTCGGGAAGGTCTCTGACCTAACCCCTGAACAGCTGATTACTGCAATCCGACTAGCAGCACAACGGGAGTATGAACGACGTTTGCATTACCTCGCATATCACGACTGGGAGAAAGCTTGCCGTCGGGTGAAAACCGAAGACAATCCCAACCCGGCAGATGATGAAATCCGCCCCGTTGCGGAAAAAGTTTACAAAGAGCGCATCAAACAAGAATCTCTCGATGAACGCAGATTGGCAACCGTACTACTCAAACAGGAAGGCAACAGCCACCCGACCGACGAGCAAATCCAATGGAAGACGGAACAACTTCACGAGGACTATAAACGCAAACAAGCAGAGGAAGACTGGCTCCAGACTGAAAAAAGCATCATCACGAGCCAGAGTGTTATGTACCCTATAGAATGGAGGAAATCAATCAGTTAACGCTCTCAGGTCACCACCACACCCTACCGCATACCACCAGCCTTAATTGGCAAATGGTATGCGGTTATTAATTTTTAACCACCGGCAAAAGCCGGTGGTTTTGTTTTGGAAAATTTAGGGCTCTGTCCCCTTTTATATAAACATAAGCGTGTTGACAAATGGGTAAAAAAATGCGATAATCACAAGTTAAAATTTGTTTGTGCTAAATGCCGATTTATGGTCGCTGTTTAGGACAAACCAATTGTCCAAGTCTGAAATTCCGTAGGAGGATTCGCCATGACGAATACTACCGATTCAGCCCCCACGCCCAGAGCGTTGGAGCTTGTCCCGTCGCAGTACTTTGACCGCCTGACTGCTCGTATGGAGCGGTCTGGCTACAAACTATTTTCGCGCGTGGCAGTCGACACCAACGACTGTCCGTATCATGTTAGTGTAAAGTATGCGAGGCATACGTCACTGTTCTTTCATCTCATCAACCGGAAGCTCATTATCCACTTTGAGTTTATTGAGCACGACAATCCCGGCTGGCACGAACCGACTCAGTACTGGACCATTCGCTTCTACCCGATTTTCAAGTCGGTGAAGCGACTGGTGGAGATGACGTACGTCCCATTCGACAAGCGGGATCTCAACGATAGTTCCAACCCGCTTCTCGACTCGATGCCCTTGTACGCAGAGAACTTGGAGATTCCGGGGTTCCGGCCGTACGGCGGGCACAAGTATGAGCAAGACTGCGCAACGGGAAAACCAATCAAGCCCGAAGATCTGGGCAAATGGATTGTCCAGCAACTGTACCCAATCTTAAGATACCTCGGGTACGGCCAGTTCCAGCACCTCCAGGTGACGGACTTCTGGCCTCACTACACTTTCCACGGCTCGAACACAATTTTCTGGAGTCGCTTCAACAATGAAGCGTTCAAAGAGATTGTGGAGCGCCCATGGGGTGGCGAGGACCTCCGTTAAGGCAAACTAGTATTCGATCGCAAAGACAGCAGTGGGTTTTCCCTGCTGTCTTTCCTTTTCTGCCAACTTCTAAATATTTATAATTCTGTCCCCTTTTAAATACCTATGGAAATAGGTATATTTTTTTATGCCTTAATCCAGTAATGGACATTTTTTCAATTTTTTGGTATTCTATTTAGTCTCTTGAAGGTCAAACTTCTTGAGACAATATTCCCCGCGCCCAATGGGGACAAGGGCACAAGGAGGATCCTAGTGATCCAAACAGCGATTGATAGTTTGTGCGGTATGATTAACAACATCCCACAGACGGAAGATGCTTCTAAACACAGGGCGAAAATTCTCCAAGATTTCGCCACCATGGTGTCCGAAGAGATATTACGACGTGCCGGGTTCGACGAAAAAGACTCCGAGCAATGGAGGAGCAACCTGCTGGCAATAGTGGCATGTATTCCGTATACTGACGTGCCACAAGACACCATTGGCCGTTGCGGTCTGTTCTTGCGCAACTTGCCCAGCTCTCTAACCGGGGAAGATGGTAACATCAGCTTGGCTCATGCCCTGGTTTTTGGAAACAACCGAGTCATAGAGTTGAACGACAAAACCGGCAAGCCTCGCCGGGTCATGTCCTACGAAGAGGCGGCTCGGTTCTTGGTGTTCTGGCTCCAAATCAAAATTCTCGAGATCAGCCGTAAGAACAACTGGGACCGAATTTCCGGACTCCCTGACCTGTACGACCGGATCGAGGCCATGACGGCCAGTCTCACTCAGAAGCCCATAAGTGGCGAAGAGCTTCAGCAGAAACTGGGTCTGCCCTACAACCCGGCAGATCTGCTGGCAGACTTGCACATACTTGGCCTTCCAATGAAGACATACCATACGCTACTAAACTCATACGCAACCAGGAATTCCGGCTTCGGCTTTAGGATCAAGTCGCTCCGCTTGGACTACCTGGTCACACTGAAGCGGGCTGAATTTCAAAAAGTAAAGAATCTCGGCAGAAAATCAATCAATGGCTTTGTCGAAATTCTTCGCAGGATGGGCCTGGACATCGGGATGACGATCCCGGATGAAGTCAAAGCCTGGTGCGAAGCCTTAGCAAAGGAGGAACCAACAGAATAACGGCACGCGCCGTCTCACGCCCCCACCGGGGGTGCGAGACGGCGCTTTCATTTTGGAAAAATTAGTCTGGGCGTTATTTGGCAAAAATCTGTGGTTGACATATAATCTTTTTAGCAAGACTATTAAACTTACATTAAGTAAATGGAAAATTTAAGCGAAACCGACTATAAAAAAATTACTCTATGCCTAACCATTTACCTGGCCTCGCTGTTTGCGGCCAACACTTTAGGCTTAAAAATTATGCCGTTTTTATTTCACTCCCATCTTTCCGTGGGCGTGTTTTCTTTTCCCATTGTATTTATTATGACCGACGTAATCGGTGAAGTCTACGGTAAAAAAATTGCCAAATTATTTGTCTGGTCCGGCTTTTTAGCCACCGCCGTATTTATTTTATACTCCCTAATCTCTCTGGCAGTACCTTGGTCAAGTGAAGGCTTGTGGGCCAAAGAAGGATACAATTTAATTTTTGGCATTTCTGCCAGAATTTCTTTGGCTTCGCTTATAGCTTTTGGCATTGGCGAATATCAAGATGTCTTGTCATTCTTCTTTTTTCGTAAACTCACAGCCGGAAAATATTTCTGGCTCCGCTCTAACCTTTCCAATATGTGGTCACAATTTTTAGACACAGTAATTTTTATGGTTATTGCTTTTGCCGGTGTGTACGAAACCCGCACGCTACTTGGCATTATTATTACCTGGTGGCTGTATAAAGTGGCAATGGGGTTAGTTTATACCCCACTGTCGTATTTAGGCATTAAACTTTTGAAAGGGAAAACCGTTGCAGTTCCTCAAAGTTAAAACTCCAAAACTTCGGCCTCCTCAAATAAATATTTTTGACGTGCTTGATAAACACTTGCCCAAACTGAAAAATGGGGATGTGTTATTTATTGCCTCCAAAATTTTAGGTCTACACCAAGGGCGAACAAAAAAAATAGGTGACGGAAAAAATAAACACCAACTAATATTGCAGGAAGCGGATTACTGTATGCCCAAGCATACTGTGGCCGGTACTGACATTGTCCTGACCATAAAAGACCATACATTAATCCCCTCTGCCGGCATAGATGAAAGCAACGGCGAGGGCTACTATATTTACTGGCCTAAAAATACCAATCTGCTAGCCAAACAAATTACCAACTATTTAAAAAAGAAATTTAAATTAAAAAAACTGGCTGTCATAGTTACCGATAGCCACACCACCCCGCTAAGATGGGGTACGCTCGGTATTAGCATTGGATTTTGGGGACTTGAACCCAACTTTGATTACCGCGGAAAAAAAGACATTTTTTCACGGAAATTAAAATATACTCAAAGCAATATTGTAGACGCGCTTTCCGCTATGGCAGTTTTACTTATGGGCGAAGGCAACGAACAAACTCCTATGGTTATTGGGCGAGATATAAAATTTATTAAATTTACCGCTAAAAATACTTACAATAAATTTATTATTGACCCGGAAAAAGATTTATACTTTCCAATTTTAAAACAATTCTCCGCCAGAGGCGGATCCGCCTCTGGCGGAAAAAAAGTTAAAAAATTATCACAAATGAGAAGTTTATAAAGGTTGTTCTGTTCTTATTCAATCATTTAAATCCTGCTCAATCATGTCAATTAAATTGGATATCCACTGCTCATATTTTTTAGGGATATCGCCACCTCGCACCAAAACGGTACAAAGTGGCGTTTTTTTTGGCATTTTTTCATTACAGTGTATAATTATTTTATGAAAAAAATATTTATTAAAATATTAGGGGCGTGGGTATTACTTTCCTCTGCGGTAATTACTGTACTTGTATGGCAACACCCAATTGAGCGCGCCACTATATTTATGGCTTGGGGATTAATTTTGCTTTGGGTGGTATTTGGCGGAAGGTTAATGTATAACCATCGCGAAGCAGTAAAACAATTTGTCCAAAAAATCCCGCTAAAATGGTAAGTTAAATTTGTGCTGTTTGCCACTTTCCTTATATTGATAGAAGAAGCCATAACCACAACAATGACTAATTTAGCCCCAGTCTTTGGAGCGCCCCTTGGCTCCGCCTACATTACCGCGTCAGCAAACTATTTAGACGTAATATTTTTTCACAGCGTAATAGTTATAGCGCCAATGTTTGTGGCTTGGGCGGTAATTTTACATTTTTATAAATTCAGTCCGTTTGCGGTATTTTTATTATTCGGTATAACCGGGACTATTGCCGAAGGAATGTTTAGCGGTTCCTGGGGAAGTTTTGGGATGTGGATTTTTGTTTACGGGCTTATGGTTTATTTGCCGGCCTACTGTGTTCCCGAAGAGCGCAATGCCAAAACACCTAGCTGGTGGCTTTACCCGCCGGTATTAATTTTTCCGTTTTTGTTTATTCCCCTAACCGGTTGGCTCCCCCACATTTTTGACCCCAACCACCCAAAAATAGATTTTGTAAAATAATCTTTTTAAAAATTTAAACCACTCTAATACGTCGACGTATTAGAGTGGTTTTGGTTTCTTGCTATTTCCCAAATATTTTGCTATATTTGGCCAGATAAAGAACAGCCTGGTGCTGTTTTTAATCTAAGAAGTGGTTAGGAGGTGAGCCATGGCCAACGGTCTTTTGGCCGAAACGAGAACGATCTCCCTGGAGGTCGGCTCAAGAATTCTGGTGATTGGAGTTAACCAGACATGCGTCCCGCATAAATTCCACGCGCCCGGCGAACACCGGTGCGTCTGGGCAGATGTCGGAACAGCCAGGACTTTCCGGGAGTTGCCCGGGAGAAACTTCAGTGCCGTTGTAATAAACGGCAAAATTAGCAATAGCATCGTCGATGAGATGATTGCCCTGGCAGATCAGGCAAAGGTTCAGACAATCCTCATCGTGGAAAACGGTGGGAGCATACAACGACTGATGGAGGACTTCCCTCTTGAAAATAAGGGAGTGATTACGATCGAAGTCAGTGGGGTTATTAAGGAAGTCGAGACTTCGGCATCCCAAACCCCCAACCGGCAAACGCAAAACATCGCTCCGCCCGCGAAAATCCCTGAGACGCCACCGCCTGCTGTTGCCCAAGCGCCGGACAAACCAGCGAAGTCTGCGGAACCCCAATGTGCCAATATTGGCATTGCGGAGATGTTCCTGGCGGCGGTCAATGCGTCCATCGATTCTCAGACCAAAGCAGCGACTTTGGCCATGGGCGTTGTGGAAGAAAACAAACGGCTGCAAGCGCAGG
Organism: uncultured Candidatus Saccharibacteria bacterium; assembly: GCA_964477745.1. GTDB lineage: Bacteria > Patescibacteriota > Doudnabacteria > UBA920 > UBA920 > PALSA-1336. Next base: position 54,349 of record CAYZEI010000006.1, read on the forward strand.
TGGTTGACCAGGCGGAACGCATCATTCGCCTGGAACAAAAAATCGCTGGGCTGGAAAAACAAAACACCGACCTGCGCGAAAAAATAAGCGCAGCCAAAGCCCTGTTTCAGGGCTAAGGAGGAAAAGAACACGAATCAAACAGCGCGGGACCTTTATAGGACCCGCGCTACTTTTATTTATATACCACCAACGCAATTTTTCTACTTAAAGCAGTCTTCCTAATATTTATTGTTAAAGCAATTCGCAAATAGTCTACTTTAACCAGGCACGATCTTATCCTTTAAATTAAGCCCTTTTTATAAGTATAAACGGGCTTGCCAAGAACAAGATTATGTGCCATACTTACTGATGTAAAAGGTATGTGGCTAGAAAATAGTCGAATTTTAAAAACATACTTCACTTTTACAAATTTACTCACTAAATTTACTAAAACCATGACCGGCGTAATAAAAAAACTTACCGACAAGGGCTTTGGCTTCATCACTGTTGAAGGCCAGGAAAAAGATTTATTTTTCCATAGCAAAGCTTTGGTTGGCGTATTGTTTGACGAACTGCATGAAGGTGACACTGTCACTTTTGAAACAGAAGATTCCCCAAAAGGAATGAATGCTGTCAACGTACAAAGAGCTTAATTTTCTTAAGCAATTTAAATACCCTTGCCCTTAACCGGGCAGGGGTATTTTTTTGTTTAATTGATATTGGACTTTCATCGCATTTTACGTGCATATGCACGTAAAATGCGATGAACAATTTAAGCCAAAAAATTCTCCCGATACATTGGGAGAATTTTTATTTTACTTATTAATTAACCCGATTTCAAAATTTCACGAACCCATTTTATCACCCAAACCAGTACTATATATACTCGTTGCCTGAATCATTAACCCCTTTATTATTATCCCCTTTCTTTAAGGAATGATAAATTCGGCACCGAGTAAAAAGGTCGTAAACTAACTTGTTGAAAATTAACATTAAAAGGAAAACCAACGAATTATGATTTCTAAAAAAACAGCCGTACTATTTAGTATAATCGGTTTGGCCGCCGGCACTGCCGGCACAATTGCTCTCCAAACCCAAGCAAGTACTACTACCGACAGTACATCCGGTTTGCGTGGCCGGATGATGCAAGGAGTAAGGCCGACAGCCGGGGGTGAAGTTACTGCCATAAGCGGTAACACTATAACTATTAAAGACCGAAGAACCGGCACTGTGTATGCGGTAGACGCTTCATCGGCAACTTTAGAAAAGTTTGC
>CAYZEI010000007.1:0-5491 GCA_964477745.1 uncultured Candidatus Saccharibacteria bacterium
GCCGTGTTGGAAACCCCGGGTGAAGTGCATCCGGAACCCGGGGAGGAGGTCATTTTTAAATTTTAAAAAAAGTGGTATAATTAAATTACAAATTAAATAATCAAATTAAAATCAAATGAAAGAAATAAAAAGTTTGCAAGGGCATCGCTGGTTTATTTGGGCAATAGTTTCTATTGTAGTTATTTTAGGTGGGTTAACTACTTATATTATGTACGTGACGGCGACAGATAGCATGGAGATTGTTTTTCAGTCCCCAGTTAGGATAATTAGATTACAGAAGAGTGTTAGTGATTTTCAAAGAGAAGCAAAAAAACTATCTTCTGAAAAATTGAAGCAAGAAATTTCATCCGGCGTAAATAAACTATTGAATAAGTATGAAGTCGTTATGAGTTATAAAATGTCAGCATATATTTGGGAGTACCAGAAAAGAAAACCGAATGATGCTGAGATGGCCTTGATCACCGATTCATTATTGAATAAATACGGTCCGTGCTGGGGAATTCCCGAAGGGCAGTGCAAAGAGTAATAATTTTAAAACACCCTCTTTAACGGAGGGTGTTTTTGTGCTAAAATTTACCCATGCTACATAAAAAACATAAGCACGATATTATTGTAATTTTCAGTGTCTTTGGCTTGGCGGTGAGTCTGTATTTGGCGGTGAGTCATTACTTAGGCATTGCTGTACCATGTGATTTAACCAAGGGTTGTGAAGAAGTGCTAAATAGCAAATACTCCTCACTCCTTGGCTTTCCTCTTTCCGTGTGGGGCGTAGCATACTTCGGTTCGGTTATTTTTACCGCCTTATTAGCCAATCATTATGAGGTGTGGCGCAAAATCTTAACTTGGGTTTTGGGCTTGGGCAGTATAATGGCGGTTATCTTTTTAGGAATTCAGTTTTTTGTAATTAAAAAAGTCTGCCAATATTGCCTAACAACGGATATTGTCAGTATTATTATATTTTTGCTAGATTTGAATATAGAGCATCAAAAATGGGGCAGTTTGGAAAAGGCCTAAAATATGCTATAATAAGAGCACTTAAAAAAGATATTTGAGACCAAAATAAAAAATTATGAATTTCAACGATTTAGCAACGTATTTATGGCTCGCCTTAGCGGTTCTTATTTTAGGCAGTATTTATTTAATCGTGGAAGGTTACAAAGTTCATAAACTTTTTGCCGAATCCATTGTGGGTAAGTTGGTAAAAGCACTGGTGGTTGTTTTCTTAATTGAGTTATATTCCTTGGGTGTGGTCAGTTTTGCTTTTATGTTTTTTTATTCCCAGGGCGCGGTAGTGTTATTCCCGATTGTCTTGTTATGGATTGTGAGTTTGGGGTTTGCTGTTTTTGCTATTCGCAGTGCCAAGCAAGAAGTTTCCGGGTTAATGAAAAAATAAAGGTCCCTGGGAGCAGATCTTGTGAATTTGTATTTAAGACTGCTTTGGCTCGTTCTACGTCGTAAATAAAATAATTTAAAATAAAAATAATATCTTTATGCAAACTTCAAATTACGCACAAACTATGCCGGCCAATAATTATGACCCTAGGTGGTTTATATGGACAATTGTATTTTTAGTTGTAACCGGAATATCTTTGGTCAGTTATATTGTGCTAAGCGATAACGGTACTAATGATGTGCCAGATTTTACTCCAATTAGAACTTCTTCGCATAAGACAACCAGTCAAAAGTAAAGTAAAGTAGATTGATATTTTGCCTCACCTTTTAAAAAGGTGAGGCATTTTTTTTGGGCTTGATTTTTTTTGTTAGTTGTGCTATAATATATAGGTAATGGAGAAAGTTTCCTGACAAAATCTTTAGGAAATTTTTTTATAACGAAATCCGGCAATAAAACTTAAAAAAGGTTTTATTAGCGACGTAGAGCGAGCCCGGCCATTTATGGCCGAGCGAGCCGAGGAGCTAATATAGGTTCAATACCTCGGAGCCCTGCTCTGATGAACCTTTATTGTTGGCCAGAAACAAAAACAAAAATAAAATACAGTTACGTAGTGGTCATCAGATAAATTGGATTTTTAGAATCCGAGATATTTGTTTTATTCCTGCGTATCTGCGGTAAAAAAATGGAATACGTGCTAAGCATTATCGGAATACCTCGGTTTAGCCTAAAAAGAGCGGTTGCTCCTTTTGGGAATTTTTTGTTGCATTTGCATGATCATGTTATTCCAAACTCACGAAATAATTATCATCCGCATATTTTAGGTCATCGCTCGTTGGCTCTGCTTTCTGGATTGCTTATAACGGTGAAAATTTTTACCATAAGCATGTTGTCGGTCGGGCCTATTTTGCCGGCCTACTCTTCAGCAATCACCGTAGAAAATATAATTTCTCTTACCAATCAATCTCGCCAGGATTATAAACTCGGAACATTAACGGAAAACGGGCTGTTAAATAATGCGGCTCAAAGTAAGGCCGATGATATGTTAAAGAATGGTTATTTTTCTCATAATGCTCCAGACGGTAAGACACCTTGGGATTTTATTACCAAAGCCGGTTATAGTTACTTGTCAGCTGGGGAAAATTTAGCCGTGAATTTTACCGAAGCGGAAAATGTGGAGACTGCATGGATGAATAGTCCGGGGCATAAAGCGAATATTGTGAATAAAAATTTTGAAGAAATTGGTATTGGTATTGCCCAAGGGGAATACCAGGGACATACCGCAATTTTTGTGGTACAAATGTTTGGTACACCGGTAGAGCAAAAAGTTAGCATTTCTGAAGTCCCCACTAAAGTTCAGGTTACGTCAGTGCCAGCCCCGGTAGTTGTCGAAAAAGCACCGGAAGTTGCTTCGGCTAAAACAGTTTTGGCCTCGCAGATTCCGGAAGTAAAAACTGAACCGATTGAATTGATAAAGGTAGAAAGCGGTAATGCTTCGGTGGAAGGAGAAAACGTAAAAATATCATCCAAAATTTCCGGGCCGGCAGTAAAAGTGGTGGCCTATTTTGGCAAAGAAGCCATTATGCTTTCTCCAAAAGAAAACGGTATATGGGAAGGCTCAGTGGCTTTGAAAAATTTGGCGGAAAAAAATGCCAGTGTCAGGATAAAAGCCTTTGCCATGGACGGGCAGGGAGACCAGCTTCAGTTGGCGGATTTTTCTGCCGGAACCTTGGCAAACTATAACTTATCCGAATCCGCCCCGGTGGGTGTAGATTTTTTTGGTCGGGTTATGATTCCCAAAAATTTTGAAAATAACTTTTACTTATTATTTGTAACCGTAATGATTGCCTGTTTAATTTTAGCAATTGCGGTTAAGCGCCATATTCAGCATTTGTCTTTAATAGCCAATAGCAGCTTCGTTATAATTTTTGCTATGTTAATGTGGTGGGCGGGGTAGAGCGGATAATAGGAATGTTTTTAAAAAAAACTGAAGATTTTGTATTGCCTTCGCCTTGTGTTGGGTTGTAAAATTTAGTTCAGCAGGAATTTGAGTATTTACAAAAAAAGGTTATAATATAAGAAATAAGGTTCTTGCAGAAATAAATATAAAATATATGGAAAAATTCGAGAATTCTCAAAATTCAATAACCCCTATACCTATTGTTAATCCAGGGGCTAATTTGTCAAATAACAAAAAAAAATATTTGCCAATTTTTTGGATACTCGGGGTGGTTTTGGTGCTTTTACTCGTCGGAATAGTGTATTTAAAAATTAAATCTCAGCCTAGAATAATTAAGAGTTTGCCTAAAGGGTATGAATTAAAAAGCATGGAAGCAGGAAAATATCCGGAAGGTTTTCCTGAAAGTATGATTTTTTCTGGGGGTGATTGGCAAAGAGCGGAAGATACAAAAGTTGCATCTGGGGAAAGATATCGAATAGTAGAAATCGTTTATAGTGCACCTGGGGATGTAATAACTGAAGAGTATAAGAAAATTCTGGTGAAAGCCGGATGGCGTATTGTTGAATTAAGAAATAGTAATGGATCGGATATCTATTCATTTACAAAAAATAATGAGGAAATGGTTTTGACTTTTTCCCCGACATCAAAAGATGTTTTTGTAAACATTACTTATAAAACAAAATAATTTTATGGAAAACCTAAATTGTAAAAATATGTTTCAAAATATTAAAGTATTTGTTTCTGCTCAAAAAGGGAAAACTATTTTATTTTTAAGCACCCTTTTTTTATTAGGTTTATTCTTTTTTATTAAACCAAATAGTGCCCCAGCGGCAGAATGTAAGGTTGCTCATACTTGCGATGAGGGGGGAGGAGTTTGTGCGGGAGGAAACGCTTCTATACCCTGTAATTGTGATTATGGCGGAACGGCAACTTGTGATGTGGGAACGAATGTGGTTTGTTCTACTTTTACTTGTGAGGGGGCGGATGTTTGTAATAAGACTTTATGTAATCCGGCGCCTACTTGCACCATAGATTCTTTTACGTGTACTGGCGCTAATCCAGATTTGGTTTGGAAGACAACGAATTGCACCAGTGTGAGCATAGATAACACAGTCGGAAATAATCTTTCGGCTGTTGGAACTTACACCCCCGCAAAGTTTTCCACCACCTACACAATCACAGCGGATGGAAAAAAATCTCAAGCCACCTGTCCTACCCCCAACCCTGCGCTAAATGCCGTTTGGCAAGAAAATAATGGGAAAAGCATAAGTAAAACTGTAACCCCAGGTAGCTCAATTTCTGCGCCGTTAAATTTTTCTAATACCGGACAGAGAGGTAGTCAAATAAAGAACACCTCGTGTGATAAGGGGTCTGTGAGTGGTATATCTCCCTCGGATGTTTCAGCTGCTTGTGACAACACAACTCTTATCGTTCCCTAGATTTAGAGTGTAAAAGGTAACTTAAATAAAAAATCCACAAGTACGTGGATTTTTTATTTGAAAAAGAGTTAGAGTTTGTTAAAAAATTTTGACAAAAATAGCAAAAAATGCTTTAATAATAAGGAATAGGAGGATAAAGAATGAAGGGGAAGGGGTTTTTTTCTCTTCTGATTTTTGTGTTGTTGTTCAAAACCACAACGCTGGCGCAAATCAAAAAGACATCCATAAGTGGAGTCCCCCAGAATTGTCTGGGGCTGACGCTTGATGTTCTTAAAGACCCGGTGACTGATGAGATAACCGGGTACCGGTGCCAGAGGTATGCCATCTATCCTTGGTACGCCTCTCAATCGGTGTTAAGGGATGGTCAACGGCAAAAAGTCTGGGAGACCCAGATGAGTACGCTGGTTGGACCCAGTGCCACAAAAGGTGGGGTCCAATCGGACTGGACCCTCGGAAATTTCAGCTCCCTAGGGGACTTAAAAACCGGATTGACCGTGTACGGGGGTGCGTACGAGGACTACCGGTTTACGACAGGGGCATTTACTCCGCTAAGAGATTATGGCACCTTCCGGACGGATTTATTTTCCGCCGGAAAGTGCTCGCGAGAAACCGGAGTTGCTATTTGTGAGCAAACAGACGATCTCGCTGTTGGTCCGCTTGATCTGGTGGTTAACGGCTACGACGGAGCTACTGTCTTTGCTA